>JAZNPV010000126.1:0-4132 GCA_045589835.1 Faecousia sp. | reverse complement strand
CTTCATTTCCCTCTTCTTTTTCAGCGAAGGATTCATGCATTCCAGGAACAGACTCTCACCATAGGCCAGTATATTATCGTAGGACATGATACCCTCTGTCTGGTCCGGCTCCAGTGCATAATGCATGGTGTGGGTCAGCTGACAGAACCGCTGGTTCTCCAGCAGCAAATTCAGTATTTCCATGTGAACATTCTCAGAAAGGATCGCCTTTGCAGCGGCCTCCGTCAATCCGAATTCTTTTACCGGATAATTCATGGAATCCGGCATATCCGTCAGCCCCAGAAGAAAATCTGTGGACACACCGAAGTGCTGTGCGGCATCAATAATAACTTGGGATGACACTTTCTCTGTGCCACTGTTAATAATTCGCTTCAATGTTGCTCTGTCGATGTGAAGTGCCTTTGCCAGTTCGGTATCCTTCATGCCCTTTCTGTTCTGTAAATGCTGGAGCCGTGCTCCAATCGTTGCTCCAATTGCCATAATACATAACCTCCTCTTTTTTACCCATTATAACAAACATACGTTCTTAAATAAAGAAGATTTTTTGTTTTGTGGTCAAGAGTCGAGATAAGTTGACTCTTTCGTTCTCTCAGACCGAATTCTAGCATAAATTCAGTCCAAAATTACGGACCATTTAATCTTGGCTGATGGCGGGTCACGGAAACGGCATGGCTTCGCTGGAACACGGGTCGATATGTCACGCGTTTAGATTAAAAAAGCGTTGCGTTACAAAGGGAAATTTTAGAAAAATCGCATTCGGAATATAAACATACCACCTCATTCAAAATTGGGGGTTAAAAGCGTGACAGGAGCAAAAACATCCCGAGAAAAACAGATCTCCCCCACGCGGCAAATAGCAGATTCGGCAGGAGCGTGCATTTTTGCAACACAGCTTCTCTTTGGCAACCCTTATTCTCAGTTTTTCAGCATTTTGAGTCTTTTCCGTGAAAACCTGAATAATACCTATTGAGGGGGCAGGAAAGGAGGCCGGATGAAATGCTCACGAAACAACAGAGAAAGGAGGAAAACGAAATGGAAGAAGCAAAGCCCAACCGTAGCAGATCCCGGCAGGTGAAGTTCTGGGTCAGCGAAGAGGAATATCAGCTTCTGCAGAAAAAGATGGAAGCTGCCGGTGGTGTCAATCAGGGTGCCTATATCCGGAAAATGATTCTGGACGGATACATTGTTAATCTGGATATTCCGGAACTGAAAGAGATTATTCAGTTGCTCAGCATCACATCGAACAACGTCAATCAGATGGCCCGCAGGCTGAATGCTAATGGAAGCATCTACCAGCAGGATATTCGCGAAGTAGAGGCACAGTTGGAGAACAACTACAGGATGCTTTGCAAGCTTATAACGAAGCTCAGCAAAATCCAATGATAGCGAAAAGAAAAAACAGAGGAAGAAGGTGAAATTATGACGCAGTTTTTGAAGTGCGACAGTTACATCCCGCCGTACATGGCATATCCCAAGTTCTTGCTGAAGCTGAACATCAGCGAAACCACAAAGCTGGTGTACATACTCCTGCTGGACCGGGCGCGGCTGTCTATGAAGAATGAGACCTGGCAGGATGAGAAGGGCCGTGTGTTTGTACGCTACACCATCCCCGATCTGGCAAGGGACATCGGCAAGGGTGAAACCACCGTCAAAAAAGCATTGATCCAGCTTGTCCGGCAGGGATTGATACTGAAGCAGTCCCTGGGACCGGGGCAACCCAACAAAATTTATGTGAAGATACGGACAGAAAACAGCCCCACCGGGCAGGCAGAAAAGCGCCTTACCGGAGGGGCATTTTTTGATTCGAAGGCAGGCAGAAAAGTGCCTCCTAATAATAACAAGAGTAATAAGTATGTAAGAAACTATGAACCCAAGGAGGGAGTAAGTTTATGATTCCGATTTGTACAGAGATTGAAAACCTCATCCATCCGGTGCAGTTCCGGGAGGATGAGTACATAAATGAATCCGGTCTGATCTGCTGCAGCAAATGCCGGACACCCCGGCAGAAGTGCATTGAGATCTCCGGACGAACAATAGAACCCCGGTGCCTCTGCAAGTGCCAGCAGGCCGAGCAGGAAAAGCAGGAGCAGGAGAGCAAACATCAGGAGTTTCTGGACATGGTGGCAAGAAACCGCAGCGTGGGTCTTCCTGACCCGGAGTTGCGGAGACACACCTTTGAAAACGATCTGGGGTACAACCCGAAACAAATTGAGATGGCCAAGCGGTACGTTCAGCACTGGGAGGAATTCAAGAAAGATTCCACCGGACTTCTCCTGTGGGGCAATGTCGGCACCGGAAAAAGCTTCATTGCTGGCTGCATCGCAAATGCCCTGCTGGACAAGGGGGTGCCGGTGGTTATGACCAATTTCGCAAGACTTCTGAACAAGCTGACCGATATGTATGCTGGTGACCGGAATGCGTACATAGACAGTTTCAACCGGTATCATCTGATGATCATCGACGATCTGGGTATCGAACGAAATTCGGAATTCGCCAGAGAGCAGGTCTTCAGCGTCATCGACAGCCGCTACCGCAGTCAGCTGCCTATGATCGTTACCACCAATCTGACCGTGGATGAACTGATGGATCCTGCGGATCTTGCCCGTGGCAGAATTTACAGCCGGGTACTGGAGCGGTGCCTACCCATCCGAGTCAGTGACCAGAACATCCGGGATCTGAACCAGGTAGCGGTTTTTGACCGCGCAACGAAGCTTTTAGGTGGTGCAGAAAATAGGGGTAGTTAAAACCGAGCAACAATGAACGCATATGTGATGCCTGTTCTCGAAAATAAGATGGTAGAAACAGCGAACACACTACGTAGATCAGTAACAGAATACGCACAAATCATCTTACTTATCTGAAACCGGACAATCGACCAACCGGTTTACGGACAGGATATTGTAGAAGAAAAACTGGAGCGATTATTGCTCCCAACGAGAATACACGACACTGCGAAATCATTTCGCAAGAACAAGAATAGAATTTATGGAGGTAATAAAATGAAAAAGAGTAGAAATCCTGTGGCTCTGGAGATCAAGTCCATGATCCTGAAATCCGGCTACACTCAGAGCGAAATTGTGGACATGATGTCCGCTGACTATGGTTGGAGCGGCAGCCCTTCCAACTTCTCCCGGAAACTGAATGAGGGCACCTTACGGTATGATCAGGCTCTGGAACTTGCAAAGGCTCTTGGCTATGAAATCCGGTGGGAGAAAGTACGAGGTGCCAATGACTAATATGAAAGCGGAGGCCGCGCAGCTGCCTATCGAAAAACTGCGACCCTTTGAAGGACATCCCTTCCAGGTGAAGGATGACGCAGAGATGGAGCAGCTGGTGTACAGCATTCTCGCCCAGGGTTTGCTGACACCCATTTCCGTCCGCCCCATTGAAAACAATGAATACGAAGTGATCTCCGGCCATCGGAGACTACATGCATGCCAAACGGCAGGAATCAAAACGGTTCCTGCCTTAATTTATACCCTTGACCGGGATTCCGCTGCCATCGCCCTGGTAGATAGCAACCTACACAGGGAGAAGATTCTCCCCAGCGAAAAGGCGTTTGCCTATAAGCTGAAGATGGAGGCCATGAGCCGTCAGGGCCATCGCACAGACTTAACTTCGGACCAAGTTGGACCGAAGTTAACTGCGGCTATGATTGCAGAGGATGAAAGCGCATCTCAGGTCAAACGATATATCCGCCTGACGGAACTGATCCCTGAAATCCTCAGCATGGTGGATGAAGGTAAGATTGCCCTGACTCCCGCTGTGGAGCTTTCCTATCTAACCAAGCAGGAACAGCGGGATCTTCTGGAAACCATGGAGAGTGAGGACTGCACCCCTTCCCTCTCTCAGGCTATCCAGATGAAGCGGCTGAGTCAGACCGGCGAACTGGACATCGACCGGATTTTCGATCTTCTCCGGGAACGCAAGGCAGAGCAGATCGATAAGATCAGCTTCCGCACCGAGGACCTGCGAAAATTCTTCCCCAAATGCTACAGCGCCGCCCGGATCCACGAGCACATTCTCAAACTGTTGGAGGTTGATTTTCGGAAACGTCAGCGCAGCAGAGAGGAGCGGTGATCATGGAACCCAAGATTGAAATTTACGATGATTACTGCGCCGATATGGACAG
>JAZNPV010000125.1:0-70994 GCA_045589835.1 Faecousia sp. | reverse complement strand
ACTGTATCCCGAAATCGCCCCCCAAAGTGTCTACAACTTTATTGACCTGGCAAACCACAATTATTACGATGGACTTATCTTCCACCGCGTTATTTCCGGTTTCATGATCCAGGGCGGCTGCCCCGACGGCACCGGCATGGGTGGTCCCGGCTATTGCATCAAGGGAGAGTTTTTCTTCAACGGTGTTGAGAACAACCTGAAGCATAAGCGCGGTGTCCTCGCCATGGCTCGCAGCCAGTCCCCTAATTCTGCCGGCAGCCAGTTCTTTATCATGCATCAGGATTCCCGTCATCTGGACGGTCAGTATGCAGCTTTCGGTAAGGTTACCTCCGGTATTGAGGTTGTAGATGCTATCGCAAAAGTAAAGACCAACTATCAGGACCGTCCTTTGGAAGAGCAGAAGATCGCTACCATCACCGTCGATACACACGGTGAAACCTATCCCGAACCTAAAAAGCTCAAGGATCCCTACGGCAGATTCTAAAAAATCACGCAGGTGGGAGTTTCTCCCACCTGTCCCCAAAACCTACACGGGGGTGTACTGGTTTCGACGGGGGTAGTGAGGCTGGATAAGCGGGCCGTGGCACCTGACCACGATAAAACGGGTAACTTTTAAATTTAACTGACAACAATACTGTTGCTCTGGCTGCCTAATTAGGCGCCCATCCGCCCCGGAAGGTCCACGAGCCGGGCTCGGGTGTGATCTGAGTGGAGACCGTGCGTATGGTAAGCTTTGCCCATACCATGCATCATGAAGCTACTAAATTCCGTAGGGTGTTTGTTCCCGCCGGAATGAGGGAATGTAAATAACAAACTGCGCCCGGAGAAGTTCTTTCCAAGTTGCTTTCGGACAGGGGTTCGATTCCCCTCACCTCCACCAATAAGAAAGACCGCCAAGTGGCGGTCTTTCTTATTGGTGGAGGTGAGGAACGGGAATCGAATAATCTAAATGCAACGCGGATGAGCGTTGCTCGCGAGGCGTGCCGAGCGAAACCTTAATTTTCGCCACCGCGAAAATGCAAACGATTCCCCTCACCTCCAGCCACCACATGGCGGCTTTTATATTTGGTAGTGAGGGGAATCAAATAATCCAAATGCAACGGTACAATTACGTGTCGTAGCAAAACATAATTTTTACAAGGTCATATAATGGTCGCTTATTCTTCAGAGGATGCACAAAGCCGATAGAATAGACAAAGGAAACCGCATCTATCGTTGCTTTCGGATTCCATACCTTTTTAGCTGCAATGTCACCGTATTCGCATCTTTCCGAATCAGCTATATATTTCAGATGTCTGTTTATTTCCTCCGTTTGCGAATCGTTGCTGTAATTTTTCTGGGAAACTACAGCAATGCGGCACTTTGGATTATGCGCCTTGATAATGCAGATCAGTTTACGGTACTCATTATCAAACTCAGCAGGATTTTCAGCAAAGAAATCCCGGTCTGCTTCCCCTATATGTATTAGTAATGCTTCCGGAACAAGGGGTGCTATACTTTTTTCATACACACCTGCAGCATTTTTTATTGAAAGATTCTCAAAACTGCGGTTATAGGTTTTCGTCTCTAGGGAAAATGCCTGGCAAAGCTCACCCACCGGTATGTTTTTATCCCCTGCGCAGCCGAAAATCACGATGCCGCCCTGTTCTGCAAGCGCATTAAGCTTTATGTATTTTTTGATTTCTGCCTCCAGCATTTGTTATACCTCCGAACTTTGCATGCGCTTTTTATCCAATGAAATATTGCGAAAATAAACGATTACATTTAATGACACAATTACCAGATTTAGAACATACGCGATCAACACATAATTTACCTGCCCTGAAATGAGCTTTGCGGAAATGCCCGCTATGTAACCGGTAATGATAAGCAGAATGAATGGCAGGCTGGTTCCTTTTGCTGTTTTTGCTTTGTATGCCTTAATAACATTTAGCGGCCACGAAAAGCCAAAACACACAAGCATAGCTGTTTCTAAAATTGCTCCCATAACAGATCTCCTTTACACAGGTTTGTTTCGCAGACAGGATAGCACGGAGAATTATAAAAGACAATTTTCCGAAAAATATTAACATTATTTTCTGCCTTTTCATACTTTCATTACTTTCAAAAGCGTTTTTAAACTTATGGAAATTGAAAAATCCGCCTGTTTGTGATAGAATGACCCCAATGATTAAAAATCGATTTAGGAAAGACACCTTATGAAGGCAAAAAAACAAAGAACAGAGAATAATAGAATTTCTTTGAAAAGCATACAAAGATTGTTCTTTCGGACACAGCTTGTATTGATCATATCCTTGGCGCTTATGTTGGGTGCTGCGGGAACGCTGATCAATATTCACTATGAAACAGTAAAGCGCGATCAGAACCTGCAAAATGTGGCAAAGGCGATTGCCAATTCACCCGTGCTGACAGGTAAAGGTTCAAGAGATATTGCAGATCAGGGGATTCTGACAGAATACCTTGACGCGCTAAAAGAAACCCTTGAGGATATTGATGTTATTTCTGTGGTGAATAAGGCCGGTATTCGTATGTACCACTCCAACCATGCGCTGATCGGAACACAGTATGACGGCAATCTTCCAGATTTCGAAAGTAATACAGACGGTTATTATGCCGTGGACGAAGACGGACCTTCTGGCAGTCAGCGCCGGGCCTATGCTGCAGTTTACAATGAGGACAGCGAATACGTGGGCGTTGTTATGGCGATTATGCTGATGAAGAATATCAAAACTGAAACAGCGCAAATGTTATTTATATTCCTCATAATAACAGTAATGGCAATTCTTATTGAACTGATTATTGCGGGTGAGCTTTCAGGTAAAGTCAAAAAAAGTCTTATGGGCTATGAGCCGGATGTTTTTACTGCAATGTATAAAATGCGTGATAATATCCTGGAAGCTTTGGAAGAAGGGATCCTAGCTTTCGATGCAAACGGCATAATACAATTTGCAAATGAATCAGCCGTGGGTATGCTCAGTGATGATCCGCAGAAAAACTTTATTGGACAAAATGTGGACGTCCTTGGGGATGAAGTGCTTTCACACACTGTTAAATGTAACGGTAAGGAGCTGAATGTCAACCTTGCTAAAGCGGATATCATTCTTGACCGTATCCCGATTAAAGAGGACGGCCGGACCATTGGTGCAATCGCCGTTCTGCACAACCGGGCCGAGTACACAAAGCTGATGGAAGATCTGTCGGGAACACGGTATCTTGTTGATTCTATGCGGGCGAACAACCATGATTTCACTAACAAATTACACGTAATTCTCGGTCTTATTCAAATGGAGATGTACGATCAGGCCAGTTCATACATTCAAAATATTACAATGGTACAGCGAGAAAACATTAGCAAAGTGATGAATGCCGTCAGTGAACCTGCAGTGGCAGCACTCCTAATTGGTAAAATTGCAAGGGCATCTGAATTGAATATAAATTTTGTCCTGCATGAGTGCTGCTATTATTCGTCTGCGGATATGAAGCTTCCATCTGAAATGCTTATAACCGTAATTGGCAATCTGCTTGATAACGCTTTTGATGCTATGAACGAAAATGTAGATTACAAAGCACAAAAAGAATTGATGTTTGGTATCTATTCAAAGCCAGGAGCAGTGCTGATTACCATTGACGATACCGGCTGTGGCATCAAACCGGAAGATATTGACTGTATCTTTGAAAACGGCTATTCCACCAAAGGTGAAGGCAGGGGAACAGGACTGTATCAGGTTAAGACAATGGTAGAAAATTTCGGCGGTAAGATTACTGTAGAATCACAAAGAGGTGTAGGAAGCTCCCTGTCTGTCAGTTTTGTGAAGGAGCCAGAAAATGTATAAGGTTTTAATTGCAGAAGACGATCCCATGGTCGCAATGATAAATGAGCAATACATAAGGCAAAACAGAAATTTCCAACTTGTCTGTAAATGCAGCGACGGCGGTAGCGTGCTTGCGTTCCTTGATAATAACGATGTGGATCTTCTGATCCTTGATGTGTATATGCCCAAAATGGGCGGCTTTGAAACCCTCAGAAAAATCCGGCAAAAACAAATCCCGGTAGATGTTATTATGGTCACTGCGGCAAATGACAGGAACTCTCTGGAAGAGGCTTTGCACCTAGGCATTGTGGATTATCTCGTAAAGCCCTTCACCTTTGACCGTTTCCAAATGGCGTTGGAAAAGTACATAGCGCAAAGCAAAGCTCTCGAGGATATAGACACGCTGAGTCAAATTAACATCGACCATATTATCGACAATTCCCGCAAAAAAAGCGGGGATCTTTACCCAAAAGGCATTCAGGAAAAGACCCTGCTGCTGATTGCAGAATATTTGAAAGCTAACAACGGCGTATGGTTTACCGGCGACGAGATTGCTGAAAAAGTAGGACTTACAGGCGTTACGGTAAGGCGATATATGAACTATCTTGCCGAATCGGGCAGAGTAATTGGTGAAATGAATTACGAAACCGGTGGCAGACCGTGTATGCGTTACAAGGTGGAGTAAATATTACGGGTCCTTTTAAAAAAAGAAATGGATGTATTTTTATTCTTGACGCTCCCGCACAACCAAAAAAACGACAGCCTTTGTTAGAAGGTTGTCGTTTTTCTCATTTCTCTCTTCAGCGAGAAAAACTGTCGTTTCAGATAAGGAAAAAAGAATTGATACCTCCCAATGAAGCGTGATTATATAGTATTCATCACATTTCACTTCACAAATCCGCTTAGCTGCTGTATAATATCTGTTAATACAGAATAGGAAAGCTTGGATACACTTGCATTGGTTGGCACAAAAGGTTAAAGCTGATCGCCGGCTACGCTGGGACAGACACTTCCACACAAGCGGCTTGTATCAGATTGCCGGTTTTGAGCGTTATTTGAAGAAAGCCTGGGCAAAGGCGAATGAGATCCGCAGTATGATACAATCATATAGATAATACCAAACAGGAGTAGGCATATGACAAAGAAACAAGCAAAAGTGCATATTGGTCTGCGAACCATAAAAACCACGGCAGCAGTCATCATATCCATGCTGATCGTGGAAGCGCTTGGTACAACAGACTCTCGGCTTATCTTTGCCATGCTTGGCGCAATGACTGCTGTGCAGCCTACTTTTAAGGAATCTCTGGAGTCCAGTCTTTCCCAGATCATCGGTCTGGTATTTGGCGCACTGGTTGGTATTCTTCTGCGCATCCTGCTGCTTCCTCCACTGATTGCAACCGGCATCGGAATTGTGCTGGTAATTACCCTCTACAATGTGCTTCGTATCCGCTACTCACCCGGTCTCCCCTGCTTTATCGTTGTTCTGCTTTGCACTACACCGGATATTCAACCTCTGCTATACGCCGGAGGCCGTATCTGGGATACTACTATTGGTCTGATCGTGGGTATGGTTATCAATATGCTGGTCTTTCCCTATGATAACAGCCGTCAGATCCGTGCCACCGCAGAAAGCCTTGAGCGTGAAGTGATACTGTTTCTGGAGGATATGTTTGACGGCGACGATCATCTGCCCAACGCAGATGAAATGTCAAAAAAGATTGACGCGCTGAACAAGCAGCTGAAGATCTTTTCCAACCAGAAACTGCTGCTTCGGCTGCGCAGGCAAAAAACAGAATTGACGCATTTCCGTATATGTGAGCAGAAAGCCCGGGAGTTGGTTGCCCAGATGGAAGTACTGCATGCTATGGGTACTCCCGGCAATTTAAGCGCCGACAATTGCCACGTTCTTCTTGCATATGGTGCAAAAATTGACTGTAAGGAAAATATTGATCCCACACAGGAAGCAGACATTATAACGAATTATCATGTAGCAAACATCCTCGTGCTTAGAAAAGAGCTGCTGGATGCGCTGTCTGCAGATCGTTTAGAAGGAGATTAACGCCATGGGTGCTGTTCCCGCACAAAAAAATATCATACCGTCCCTAATCCGGAAATTGCTGCTTGCATGGCTGACTGCCATCACGTTTGAATTTCTTCTGCTGCCAAAAGAACTACAGCTTCTTAGCAAGTTAACCGGCATTGCACAAATGTCCTTTACCAGAGTACTTGTTGTTACAGGGGTTTTGTGGCTTGTTCTGTGTGTGATATCCCGCTTTTTAAATACCGGTTATACTGAGCGCTGGATGATCGTAACTGTATTTATTGTACTGTCTGCAGTTTGTTTGCTTTCCTCTTTTTCATGGGCATTTCTGGCCGTTTGCTGCCTTATTCTGCTGGCTCTGATTGTATATGCACTTTTCGGCTGGAACAAATCTGCAAACCGCAGGCAGCCGGCAGTAAAAGAAAAAAGGATCTTCATTTGGGTCACCGCTGTAATTTCTCTGCTCTTCTTTCTGTTTGTAAGTGTCTGGACAGTCTGCAGAGTGTACAGCTTTTGCGTGCCTACCTTTGACTTCGGTATTTTCTCCCAGATGTTCTACAGCATGAAAACAACGGGACTTCCCACAACCACAGTAGAACGAGATGGCCCCCTGTCCCACTTCAGCGTACATGTATCCCCTATTTACTACCTGCTGCTTCCCTTTTACTGGATCGCCCCATATCCTGCAACACTGCAGGTACTGCAGGCTGCGGTGATCACATCTGCGGTGATCCCTCTTTGGAAGTTGGGCAGGCATCATGGACTTTCTCCCTTGCTGCGTACTTTGTTGTGCGCATTACTTCTGCTGTATCCTGCTTTTTCTGGCGGCACCAGTTATGATATCCACGAAAACGCTTTTCTGACACCGCTGATTCTATGGCTCTTATACGGAATTGATCGCAAAAACACAATCATTACTTGTTTTGCCGGACTCTTGACCTGCATGGTCAAGGAGGATGCTGCGGTTTATGTGGCTGTCGCAGCTATCTATTTATTGGTAAGAACTTTGCTTCGCAGGGAAAATCTTTGGGGCTTTCTTACAGGGATCATTCTGCTGATCGGTTCTGTTGGCTGGTTCTTTACAGTTACCGGTTATCTGGCGGAAAGCGGTGATGGAGTAATGACCTACCGCTATCAGAACTTTATGTACGACGGTTCTTCTTCCCTGATTACTGTCATAAAAGCTGTGATACTTTGTCCGATGAAAGCGCTGTATGAGTGTGTGGACAAGGAAAAGCTCACATTTATTCTGCAGACTATCTTGCCTTTGCTGGGTCTGCCTCTTCTCACCCGACGGTATGAGCGTTATATTCTGCTGATCCCTTATTTACTCATCAATTTGATGTCGGACTACCAATATCAGCATGATATTTTCTTCCAGTATACCTTTGGTTCCACAGCATTCCTGTTTTATCTGACTCTTGTGAATCTCTCTGATATGCGTTTGGATGACAGAAAGCTGATAACCCTTGGCGCAGCCGTTGCAGTCAGCGCGGTTATGTTCTGCAATCTGATTCTGCCAAAGGCATTGCCCTACCCCCAGTACTGCTTACAGTACAGCAATTATTACGACCAGGTGCGTCAAACGCTCTCCCTCATTCCGGAGGATGCTTCCGTATCCGCATCTACTTTCTATACCACCTATCTTTCCCAGCGGGAAACGCTGTACGATGTCCGTTACTGCTCAAGAGAGCATCTGTTAAGTACAGAATACGTAGCGCTGGCCATAGGTAGTGACAGCAGCTATAAGCCATTTCAAAAGAACGGTAAGAACGGCTTTGAAAATCTGGTAGCCCTTTTAGAAGCAAACGGATACGAGAAATTTGCCCAGATGGGTACAACGCTCGTAATTTATAAATCTACTGCACAATCATAAAATCATTGACACCCATCGGTGATTTTGATTAGTAAAAATTAACCGGAGGAGATCGCAGCAGCGATCTCCTCCGAATTTTGTTGGTCAAGGAACACAGGGACGGTTTTCGTTAGGTTTCCACGCAAACCGTCCCCTGTCTTCTGGTTAACACTTTTGAGAAAGAAGTGTCTGTGCAATCCATTTGCATTCCTCTTTGCTTTTGATAAAGGTGTCTTCGCCGAATGATTCTACAAACACATCGAAAATACCTTCTGCCAACTCGACAGAATCGTCTGTCATACGAAGCAGATATCGGATTTCCTCAATTTCTGAGTGATATTCATCATCAGGAGCATGAGAAAGCAAGTCAATAGGATCCCATGCATCGATAATCCTTTTAACAAAATCCATACAGTTCCTCACTTCCCAAACAACTTTTCGACAACTTCCTGCATAGTAGGATCAAAATATTGACTCGTATAAGCAGTTATTACCCTCCCGGCTTTGTCAATTACTACTGCGCCTTGTTTGGTAATATAAAAGACAGGGGGCAACCCAAAGTAAAAATCTGGCGGGGATCGCCATGTAACGATCCCCGCCGGGAGTTAGTTGGTCAAGACAGAGAACCGTCCACTGTCTCGCAAAGAACCGTCCACTGTCTCGTAATTTTCAAGCCGAGGGATTGCGGTTGCTTTTTGTGCGCCTTTTTGAGCGTTACTTTTCAATAGGGTTCACGCAAACCGTCACCTGTCTTTCGCAAACCGTCCCCTGTCTTCCCTGCTATGGAATTATTGTTGATAGCACACAAAAACAAATTAAAATAAGCAAGCATAAAGAAAGAATCATAATAAATTTAGTTTTCTCATTTTTGGCAATATTGTAGATAATGTATAATGGTGGGCAGAATAACACTAAGACAGCTATACCAACCATGGTTTTAGCTTTTTCTGGTATATCCATTGATTCTAAGTTATTAGTATACGAATAATAAATTGAAAATAGTGCTAATACTATTCCCAGCACAAAAAAAGCAATCATCCATATGACAAAATATTTTTTTGATTTCTTGTTCATTCGATTCAATCTCCATTTCCCTTAAAAAATGCTGTCTAGATCTTCTAAAAGAGAAAGTATATCCAATCCTATATGGTATCGTGCGCCACCTACTAAATAGAGACCTCCACCAACTATAGTCCATATATCATTTGACTTATCTTCTTCCCATGGTCCAAAATCTTTTGAAAAAGGACTATTCCTTACTTTGTTTTCTGAATGGAAGTCCCAGTCAAAAACAACCAATACTGTGCCATCAATTCCGGTAAAGTACTCTTGTTGGCAGTAGAATTGACCATCTTGAAATCCAATGCTTATCAAATCATATCGTATGCCAGCTTCTAAGTCTACCAGATCCAATGTGTCTATACTTCCGCTCATACCAAGTCCAACAGCTATTCCTATATCAGCATTTGAAATCACTGCTTCTATTACCTGCACCATTTTTCTTAGGCCATAGTTCCAATTTTCGTCTTTATCGGATGAAGTGGAAAATCCGCCCAAGACACCTGCGCTAATTTCATGGCGTGTGCCACTGTAGTCGATATACAACACTGGATTATTTCCGCAATAGGCGAACATATTATTTCCAATTATGCCCTGTCCCGTAGAAACAAAGCCATCCGCATTGATGAATCTGCCCAACTCGGGATCATAGTAGCGGGATTGGAGGTAATACAGGCCAGTCTCGGTATCGTACACATAACCACGGTAGCGGAGAGGGTTATAGGTGCCAAGGGTACTTGCCATAGGGCCGTTGGGGCCGTAAGCTTTGCCCCAGCCGTTATAGCTGTATGTGACAACCACCGCACCGGTGCTGTCTACAATGGCAGTAACGTCGCCCTGTAAATTCGTGATATAGTAGTACGGTGTGCCGTCATAAATCACAGCTGCAGGCCCGGCAGAGCCATACACGAACCGCAAGGTGTGGCTGCCTGCTGTCATGTAGCTTAGCTGGGAACCAGCGTAGGTATAGCTGTAGGTGGTTGTGCCGTTGGTACGCTTGGTACGCAGGCCGTCAGCGTTATAGGTATAGCTCCATGTGGTGGTGCCGTTGGACATGGAGGCCAGTTGTCTGCCGTGCTTCCATGTGTAATTCCAGGTACCGTCACTGAGCATATTGCCGATCTGGTCGCTGGTTATCGTCTGGCCGTCATAGGATGTAAGCAGATCGCCCCAGGAGCTGTCGCCGTAAGCGTATGTTACAGTATCCAGCGGTGTACCCAGCGTACCGGTGGTGTATGCGTACTCGGTTCGCGTCAGAATGTTGCCCGCATCGTCGTAGCTCCAGGTCCAGGACTTCCCTATCCCCTGATTATCCTCACGAATCAGCTGATTGGCACTGTCGTAGACATACCGGGATTGGGAAAAGCCGTCAGAAACGAATGTGATATTACCGTTATCGTCATACTCATAATAATTCTGAACTTCATAAGCAGGCGTTACGGTACGCATGATCTCGATTTGCGCTGTGGGAGATGCTGCGGTATTGGACCGGTAGATATAGCTATTGGTCACCACACTGCTGGAGCCGTTCTTTACCGTATGGGTATTGAGCCGGCCATAGCTGTCATAACTGTAAGTCTGATTAACATTACCGTTGGCCGCAGCGGTCAGGCGGTTATCATCATCGTAGGTGTAGGAGGTGGTATGCTCCACACCGTTGATGGTTTCCACCAGTGCGGTCAGGTTGTTCAGCTGGTCGTACTCATAGCCTACGCTGTGGCTGTAGCCGGTGCCGGACTCCACGTACTTCATCAGCCGGTCGGTGAAGTCATAGTAGTAGGTGGTCTTGATACCGGTGGCGGAGTCGGTAACCGTTGCCAGCGCGCCGTCGTTGTCGTACTTGTATTCGACAGTGGCGCCGTCCTCGAAGGTTTCCTTAGTTACCCGGCCCAGATCATCATAGGTATATTGTACACTATCATTATTGCCGTACGCAAGCTTTTTCAGATAATTATTTTGGTCATCTGTGTAGGTATAGCTGGCAAGGGTACGGCTGCCGATCTTGATGCTGCTGCGCAGGGCAAAATCTCCATAGGAGAAGTTGTAGGTGGTAGACCCGGTGGTGATCTTGGTCAGCAGGTCGTTGCTGTATGTATAGGCTGCGGACAGGGTCTGGGTGCCTGCTGCCGCGGATGCCGATGCCACCCGGTACATGCTGTCGTAGGTGTAGGTGGTTTTGGTATTTGCGCCGTTGGGATACTGCACCCACTCCAGTACGTTGGTATTGGCGTTATAGCTGTAGGTGGTTACCTTTCCTGCCGCGTCGGTGGTGGATACCAGCCGGTTGCCGTCAGTGGTATAGGCGGCGGAGCTGGTGATCTTCGTACTTCCGCTGCCGATGGAGACCGATGTGTTGTTTCCGTAAGTGTCGTAGGCAAAGCTGTAGGCAACACCCTCCTCCGAGGTGGCGGTCAGTACGTTGTGCCAGTCGTCGTAGGTGTAGGTCATCTTGGCCTTGTTGTCCTGCAGGATCTTTGTCAGTTCCCCATCGGTATTATACTCGTAATTGGTGGTCTGGCCCCGCAGGTCCTTGACGCTGAGCACATTGCCGTTTTCATCATAGGTATAACTGCTGCCGTAGGCCTCCTTGTAGAGCTGGATGCCGTCAAAGAGGGCAAGATTCACGTTGTAATCGTAGAGGACACGCACCGTGATGGAGGAATATGCCTTATCCGCTACCATGACCTGTGCGGTATACTGCCAGCTGCACTGGCTGTTGGTATCCGGGTTAAAGGAGGCGGTAAAGGTATCGGACGTTGTACCGTCGGTATAGTTGAATACCGCCTGAATACCGAAGGTGCTGGTTTGATAGAATTCTCTTGTCCGCAGCGGTGCGGAGTCTGCCTTTGCCCAGCCTGCCAGAACAAAGGTGTCATTCTTGCTGCCGCTGACCTTTACCGTCTGGGACAGACGCTTCTTCGCAAGGGGATCGCCCTTGAGCTGGAAAGCGCTGTTGTCCAGCTGACCGGCAGCAGTACTGTCTGTCTCAATCCATATATCTCTTATGGAGGTGAGGCCAGTGCCTGTCCAGCCATAGGCTGGGGAACCGGTATAGCGGAAGTCACCGTTTTCTATCAGGTTATACCGGCTGGCTGTGACAGCCTGCTCCACCTGTGCGCAGTCGATGTATGCGGTGGTTGCTGCCGTGGTCATCAGCCGGGCAGAAACGGTTTTGTCAGATGCGGCATTGTTGGTATAGCTGACTTCCAGCCGTGTCCAGTCCTTGTTGGAGCCAAGGGTTTCACTGGTAACGGTGGCAGACCCGTCGTTCAAATCCAGATATGCACTGCCGGCATCTGTTTTGACATAGGCTGAGAAGGTATAGGTTTTTCCCGGAGCCGCCTTAAAGGTAGTGTACACGCCGCTTGCTGTTCCGGCTGCGGAGCGCGTCAGCTTCAGGGACTTATTGCCCCGGTAGGCATAGCTGGAGTTTATCGCCTGAGTAACCGAACTGTTTACCAGCGTCCATGTGTTGCTGGACTCAAAGCTGCTGTCCTTGAGCATATTGCCCACAGTATTCTGCAGTTTGGAGGACGCACGCAGCTGATTGCCCTTGGCAGTGGCATCTGAATTGTTTTGCACCTGTTTGTCGGTATTGAGCGCATATTGGGCAAACTGTGCATGGCCCTCTGCGTCCTGAATGGATGTGAGGTTGCCGAAATCATTGAACTGCATGATCTGCACATTGCCGTTATGGTCTGTAAAGGTCGTCTGGTTATGGGCATACTCGATTGCCAGCGTACCGCCGTCGCTGCTGTTATGGGTTTCTTCAATGTTGATGACACGGTAGGGCTGGTAAGTATCGGATACTGTGTTGTAGGTGTAGGACAACGTGTAACCATCGATATCCTCTGCAGCGGTCAGCAAATGATTGGCGTTATAGGTGTATTCCGATGTGCCGCCGTCCTTGTCTGTTATTGTAGTTAGATTGGAGTCAGTGTACCCATACGCTACATAGCTGATTTCGGTAGTGCCGGTTCCCTTGTAGCTGATCCGGGTCAGCATGTCCGAGCTGTTGTAAGTAAAGGTATACTTCCGGCCCGCACCGTCGGTGATCGCAGAGATCCGGGGGCTGGTGGAGGTAACATATTCAATGCTGATACTGCTCTTTGTTTGCTGATTATTCTCGATACTGGTCAGCCGGCCTTCTGTATCGAAATAGCTGACATTGCCATCCTTGTCTGTGATGCTGTATTTCTTCGTGCCGCTGCCGGTGGTTTTCAGCGTCAGTTCCAGACCGTCCTCGTCTTTATAGACACCGCTGGATTCCTTCTCGAAGTAGTGGTCCGTTCCGTCAGCGTCCTCCCAGATATAGTACTCGGTGTCTTCATCCTGGTCGGCATGCTCCCACAGAAATACCCGCTGGTGATAATTGGTACGCCAGCCGTAGCCCAGGCCAAAGTAATTGCCTCCGCTGTCGTCGGAATTGTTGTTTCTGTCGGCAGGGATAATGCTGTCATTGGCATTATAGATATGGCTGATGGACACCGGCGCACGGTTGCCCCCAAAGCCAATATCATTGCGAATCCAGGTCAGGTTGCCGGTGAAGTTGTTTACATAGCCCGTACCTGCCCGGCCCGCGGAGGAAGCTGTGTAATCCCAGTACCCTTCCAGACCGTTGTTATTACGGAAATAGATAGTCAGAATGGGTCTGCTTTCCACCTGATAATTAGAGGAATAAAACTGTCTGTACCAATTGACTTCGGATAATTCCACTTCGTCAGTGGATTTGAACATCATACCGGTATTAGCACCGCTGTACCAGCCCCGGACAATATCTGTAACATTCCACTGATACCATTTGTTGGTGGTAATGACTTCATAATCCACTATATTGGGTTCGAAGTCCGGCTTGTTCGCCCAAGTCAGTGTCTCAACATTCCATGTGTCGCACACCTTATGCACCTGAAGGGGGAACGAACTGGTAAAGCCGGACAGATAGGATAATTGAATATCTGCACTTACAATTACGTCAGAGGAGGTCAGCTGCGGCAGGTTAATATACATCAGGAAGAAACGGTAAATGCCTATGCCTTCCGTGTAACCTGCATCCAGAACACCCCATTCGTGGGAATAATTCTTACCCTCCGCTATTGTATGATCCCGGAGGTTGGATAAGCTCATATTGGGCTTTACAGCAGGGTCCAGAACTACAGGCCAGGACCGGCTGCTGTCAGCCAGCCACTGCCGGGGCAGCAGGTAGGTCAGGGTATAGTTGCTGCCGCTGCCGGTCAGGCTGACCTGCACATCGTAGCTGTATTCCATGGCGTTGTCCACCAGGAAGGGCGCGGGCATGACCATGACGATATCTTCTTTTTCCGCATCGTAAAAGTCAATATGTCCATCCTCCCCCAGAACCGGGATCAGCTCACCCACATTCAGGTTAAACCGGTAGCCGCGCAGCGCGCTGTTATATTGATTCAGAATGATGGACTCCTTGACCTGATTGGACTGCAGGTCATAGCGGATATTGGTGTTATCGTACACATTGCTGTACATCAGCCGGGAGGCGCTCTTTTCCGGAACAATCTCCTGATGCTGCAGGGATTCCTTTGTCGCGGACAGGTCGACCGTCTGGATCTGGGCAGCAGAAGACTTCACAGCGCTGACCGCATAGGTTTCCGATACACCGCCTATGGACAGGCTGACCGTTTCCGGTTCGGTCAGGCTGGCCGTTGTCATACCGCCCTGTACGGATGCCACTTCCAGATTGCCGTTCTGGCGCAGCTCGCCTGCCATGGCAAAGGACAGGGTGTAGCCGTCCTTGGTAATGGTCACATACTTGCTGCCGGTCAGATTCTGGGGGAAGCTTACATCCCAGATACCGGCCGTATTGGTAATTGTACCGTTTAGGTTGGTTTTCAGAGTGTTGTCGATCTCTGCCCACTGGCCGTCCTTTTCATAGTGGACCGCATCCGGATAAACGGCTGCCATGCGCAGACCGTTACTAAGCAGAAATTCCTTTGTGTATTCCGTTCTCTTGGAGGGGATCTCCTCCACAACAACCGCGTTGCTGGCGGTGGCGGTGTCTGCTAATTGCGCAGCAGACAGATTTTCCCGGAGATCTGTCGCGAAGCTTTGCAGCGGCAGTGTATTCAGCACCATGACCAGCACCAGAATCATACTGCACAGTCGGAAAAATTGTTTCTTCATAGTGTTGTTACTCCTTTCTTTGTGTGAGAGCGGACGGACGAATGAAATGCCTGTATCACCTCCCTGATGCACCGGGCATGCAAACACATAAGGCTTGACCAATGTACCTTTAAAAATGCCCTTCACTATATATATGTTTGAAAACGGCAAAAGGTGACATTTTTTTTGAAAATTTTTCAAAGTTTACAAATTATTCATAAAATAACGTCTTAAAGAGGGGTATACCCCGTGTTTTGGACACATTCCCCTTGGATTGAACGTAAAATGGCGGGGATCGCCAAATGACGATCCCCGCCGGGAGTTATGTTATTTTAAACACCGCAATTTAAAGCAGCGCGATCATTTTTGCTGCCTTTCGCGCATTTGCTCCCTCTTCTTATGAGCTGATTGGTGCCATCATCTGAATTATGCTTTATATGAGCTGCTGTTCGTTGATCATCAGCTTAAACTGCAAGCCCAGCTTTTCCGCTGCCTTCCGACATAGAATCATGCGCCCCATAAAGATCTCAAAATAGTCCATAACCGAACCGAACTTCGTATCAACCGTCAGCTTCAGCTTTACAAGCGTTCGCTCCTCGTTGATCTTCAGGGCTGATTTTTTGACGGAATAATTGACCCGGTCATGAATATCAAAGGTGGAAATATCTGTATTACGCACACGGCTTCTGCGTACATCTGCCTTATCTGCCAGAATCAGCGCGGCCGCTACCGCATTCACCGGAACACCGGTTCCTTCATCGTGGTTACCGATGGCCGTTACGATTGTTGCCACCTCTGAAGGATCGTAGCCCATGTCATTAAGGATACTCCATGCCATGACAGCACCGGATTGGGAGTGGTCCTTTCTGTTTACCAGATTGCCGATATCGTGCAGATACCCGGCGATCTTTGTTAATTCGATGGTTCTATCATCATATCCAAGCACATTCAGAATATATGCAGCCGTTTCTGCCACATGCACCACATGGGCAAAGCTGTGTTCCGTATACCCCAACGCTGCCAACGATTCGTCTGCCCGGGTTATATAGGTTCTGATGGCTTCACTGTTCTTGACCTGTTCATATGTAAGCATAAGCATTTCCCTCCGTTTGCATTATAACACATTTTCTGTAAGAATAAAGCGTTTGCGGAAAACTTTACAAAGATTTTGCAATCGAAAACCATGGCATACTAATCCAAAAGGAGGCGTTTGCTATGTGTACCGCAGTGACCTATCTGCCACAAGACCATTATTTTGGAAGAAATCTGGATCTTGAGTATTCTTACAGGGAAGCCGTGACGGTTACACCCAGAAATTTTCCCTTTCCGTTTCGAAAATGCGCATCCATGCAGAGCCATTATGCAATGATCGGTATGGCCATGATCACTGAAAATTACCCACTATATTACGATGCAACCAACGAATACGGCCTTAGTATGGCAGGATTGAATTTCCCGGGAAATGCTGTCTACCAGCCGGAAAAAACCGGCTGCGACAATATTACGCCATTCGAGTTTATACCATGGATACTGGGTCAGTGCAAATGTGTTGATGAAGCTGTCCCGCTTCTGAAACGGCTGAATCTTGTAAAGATCGATTTCAGTACCGAATTCCCGCTCTCTCCATTGCACTGGATACTGGCAGACCGGAACCGGTCAATTACTGTAGAACCGCTGTACCATGGCATTGTGATTTATGAAAATCCGGTTGGTGTTCTGACAAACAATCCGCCCTTTGATTATCATATGCATAATTTAAAGAACTATTTGCATTTATCTGCCAAGGAGCCGGAGAACACCTTTGCTCCGCAAATTGCACTTACGCCCTACAGCCGCGGTCTGGGTGCGTTTGGCCTTCCCGGTGATCTTTCCTCAGCCTCCCGCTTTATTAAAGCTGCCTATACAAAGCTAAATTCTATCTCCGGTGAATCTGAATCCGCTGATATCAGTCAGTTTTTTCATATACTGAACGCTGTTGCACAGCAGTACGGATGTGTACAAGTAGGAAACAGCTATGAGAAAACCGTTTACAGCAGCTGCTGTAATACGGATAAAGGTATTTACTATTACACCACCTATGAGAACAGCCAGATTACCGGTATACACCTGCACCACGAAGATCTGGATGCCAAATCGCTTGTAAGCTATCCGCTGATACAGCACCAGCAGATCAGATTGATGAATTAATTATAATTTTCCGTTCCAATGATTGCATTATCCGACAAAATATGCTATAAGTATAAAAAGCATTGTTGGAGGGATTTATATGGCAAATCGACCCATTCGTTATCGGGAACTGGAACGGTATTTAACATACGCATTGATCGCGGATGTGATCCTATTTGTTCTCTACTTGGTTTGTGCCGGCAATGGTATCATCTGGCTGAAGGTCCTTTTGTCGATCATCCTGATTTTGCTGTCCGGGGCCTGTCTTGCTGTTTTGTATCTGCGCAAAGAGCTGCTGCGTCGCCGCAGTCTTTGGATAACTGCTGGGGCTCTGGCAGTGCTGATCTGCCTGCTGTTTTCACTAATTTTAAACTATCCCAGCCCCAATCCGTATAAAAAAGCAGATACCCAGAACAATGTCTATTCTGTGCAAACCGAGCAAATATTTTGATAGAAAACCGGCGGAAGGCTCCACCTTCCGCCGGTCTTTATCTGTAAAAACTGTTTCCGCCAATGAATTCCCGTACCAGACTGGTAGGCGGTATCTCATCGTCAACATCTGCGGCTAACACATAATTCAGTATTTTAACAAGTGCCCGCACCTGTTCATAACAGGCCTCCTCAGGCTCCACGGCAGTCAGCAGCGGGAATATGTGTCTTTTCAGCACTGCCAATTCATACAGCGTGGAGCTGTTAAAAATCATATCCGCATTTTCCTGATATGGGAATATCCACCGTTTTTCACCGCGCCGCACAGAATCCCACATACCCAATGTGCGGGCAACAGAAGCGCCCCTGGTCTCATGATCCCGGACGATCCGCCGCAACAGCCGGAGCAGACTGGTAGGGATCCGGTTGTGATCGTCCAGATTCAGCGGTAATAACGGACTGACATACAGTTTAAATACCTTCTCCCGTTCAATTCCTTCTGGCAGCAAAACCGGATTCAATGCATGCAGACCTTCAACAATGATAACTGTATCTTTGTGAAGCTGCAGCTTGTGCCCTTTCCATTCCCGCTTGCCTGTTATAAAATTGAACGATGGCAGCGTGACTTCTTCCCCGGCCAGCAATGCATTTAAATGCTGGCGAAACAGAGCTGTGTCGATGGTATTAATATGCTCCAGATCAATGGATCCATCCGGTCCCGGAAGGATCTTATCCCGGTCAATATAGTAATCATCCAAGCCCATAAGTATGGGCTTCTTACCGTGTACCCGCAGCTGCGTGGCAAGCCTGTTCGCGGACGTGGTTTTACCGGAGGAGCTGGGTCCTGCAAGCATAACTGCCTTTGCGCCCCGACTGCATACCATATCCGCTACTTGAGAAAACCGCTTCTCATGAAGTGCTTCATTCACCCGGATCAACTCGCGGATACTTCCGCTTTTTACAAGATCATTCAGATCCGCAACCGTCTCACAGGCCATCAGTTCACACCACCGCTCCCCTTCCGTGCTTACGGAAAGGAAATTCGGCATATTCTGATACCGTGCTGTTCTGTCCGGTTCATTATCATCCGGGTAAATAAACAGGAATCCATTTTCTGCCGGGATAATATCCCACACCTGCAGGTAGCCTGTGGTAGGAGCAAGCTCACCGTAATAGTAGTCAGCAAACTCTCCGTAGGCATATTCATCAAAATAATCCTTTTCCCGCCATGCAAGCAATCTGGCCTTATCGGGCTGCCCGTTTTTTAGAAACCCATTGATTGCATCTTGCGTTGTCACCCGCCGGCGTACCAGCGGAATTTGCTGCTGAACCAGTTTTTTGACTTGCTCCTTCAGCGTATCAGAAGAAAAGGTGTCGTCTCCAAACACTTCAACAAACAGCGCAGGGCCCACCGTGCAGTTCATTTTTGCCCGGGCACGAGGCCAAAGCTGCCGAATTGCCAAAAACAGTACAAACTGCGCTGTTCTGGCATAAACATCCTTGCCGCTGGGATCCGCATATCGCAGCAACTGTACCCTTCCGCCAGAGGCTGCCATAGCACGGCGAATGGATGGACGCTCATGGCACATATCAGCAATTCGGACCGGAATGTAATTTAAATTAAACACTTCACCGGCAATTTTTGCTGCCAGGGGTCTGGATGATAATTGCCCGTAATCCATTCCAATTTCCTTTATGATTTCCAGCAGGCTTTGCCCGGGTTCTGCATTTACAGATACACCGTCAATTTGTAATTGCATAACAGCACCTCCGATCTGCCAACTCTATAAGCACCATTAAACCTTTCTGTAATATCAGTATAATATGCACCGGATTACATTGCAAGAATATTCTTTCCCACCTGATATAAAAATCTCCCACCCACAGGGGGCGGGAGACCGTTTATTTTTGACCGATGGTCATAATATCGTAGGGTGTGGTCTGATACACAAAATAGTTCAGCCAGTTGGAAAACAGCAGATTTGCATGGCTTCTCCACCGGACAATAGGATCTTTGGTATCATCATCATCTGGATAATAATTTTCCGGCACTTGGATCGGCAAACCTAAATTCTTGTCGCGCAGATATTCACGCTCCAGAGTATCCGCATCATACTCAGAGTGTCCTGTAACAAAAATCTGTCTGCCCCGGTCGTTCATCACCGCATACACACCGGCTTTCTCCGAGGATGCCAGTATTTTCAGATCAGTCACAGCTTCAATATCCTCACGCCGCACAGTGGTGTGCCGGGAATGTGGTGCATAGAACACGTCATCAAAGCCCCTGAGTAAAATAGAGCGCTTATAGTCAGCCCGGTGTTCAAACACGCCGAACAGTTTTTCCGACAGTTGCTGCTTGTTTATGCCATAGTGGTAATACAGACCGGCCTGTGCGCCCCAGCAGATATGGAAAGTTGAATGTACGTTGGTTTTGCTCCACTCCATGATCCGGCATAATTCCGGCCAGTAGTCCACATCCTCGAAGTCCATGTGTTCCACCGGTGCGCCAGTAATCACCATACCATCAAATTTTCTGTCCTTCAGCTCGTCAAAACTTTTATAAAAGTTCAACAGATGCTCCTGTGCCACATTTTTCGCAACATGGGATGTGGTATGCATCAATTCCAGCCGTACCTGCAGCGGCGTATTGCCCAGCAAACGGGACAACTGCGTTTCCGTAACCACCTTGGTAGGCATTAAATTCAGTAAAACGATCTCAAGCGGACGAATATCCTGGGTCATTGCCCGGTTCTCCGTCATCACAAATATATTCTCCTGCTGTAAAATGCCAGTGGCCGGCAGGTCGTTGGGAATTTGAATAGGCATAGTCCATCTCCCCCTCAATGGTTTTCCCTATTCTACTAAAGATTCCGTACTTTGTCAATTATTCCTCAATCACTTCTACAACAGTTCCTTTATAATAGTAGGAAAGAATCTGCTGATAGTCCATCCCGCTTACAGCCATTGCATCCGCACCATACTGGCTCATACCCACTCTGTGGCCATAACCTTTTGTGGTTACAGTTACCGTATTTCCTACCGCTGTTATCACAAAAGCCGTGGAGCGAAGTCCCAGCAGTTTACGAACTTCCGTACCTTTAAATAAGCTGTCTCCAATAATAATTGTGTCCACGCCGCCTCCATCCGTATAGGTGATATCACCGATCCGGGCACCGGTGCTTCCGTTTAAGTCAAGCCCCAGCATCTGCTGAAATTCTGCAGCTGTGAATGCAACCGTATCCATATAGTGGGATGCATTTTCCTCACCAGGGCTGTCCACCGCCTGTAAATAAGGGATCTCCTCTCCCCATACAGCCATCGCATCCTCGGTCCTGCCTCCGGAACAGGAAAAGTATGTTGCCTCAATCAGACTACCGTTATAAGTGAGGACTTGTCCATGAGTTGCTGTCACTGCATCTTTTATTTTGTTCAGCATTTCTGCGGATTCTCCCTTGGCAAGAAATTCTGCTTCCGTACAGTAGGCTTGACAGCATGTGTGATCTGTGCAAACGGATGCATTGGAATGCTTGCTTGCAGAGGTATGGCGCTTCATGGTATAGGTTCTGGCAACTACCGCCTGCGCCTTCAGCGCATCAAATTTAAACTCCGCAGGCATCTCAGCCAGTACAACCCCCGTCAAGTACGTATCCAGTTCCATTTCTTCCACGGTCCCATCTGTAAACAGGACAGGTATACGGATCTGATCTTTCCCCTGCACTTCACTGTTTTGTGTTTCATTTTGCGGGTTTGTGAAAGACAGAGCATTTTCATTCCTTGCACGCAGCCCGATCAAAAGCAACGCAGGTGCAACCACCCCGAGAAGAAGTGCTGTAAGGATCTCGTTCATATGCTTTTTCATAATAATCACCCAAGGACACTATAGCAGATATTCCATAAATATTCTTGGGTATTTTGCTGGCGGAAATTTAATGTTTTATGTCAACACTTGACATCACACCGCTACAGAAGTATAATTTATGCATAGATTTTGTTGAATTGGAGCAAAAAATGAAAAAGGCAATTCGAATTCTGATACCTGTTGTTTTATCCATTGCTATTCTGCTGTGCATGGCCTGGTATTTATTTATATATGACCGTGAATTTACCCGGGACGTGCTTCTCAGCGGTGCCCGCTATTTTGAAAGCGGCGGAAATCACACTGTTGCTGCCTGGTTTTATAATCTTGCTTACCGGCAGACCGGTGACAATGATGCCGTAGCAATTGAGCTTGCACAGCAGTACAAAGATGCCGGTAATTTCACGAAAGCCGAATATACCCTTTCCAATGCTATCGCAGACGGCGGCGGTACGGATCTGTATGTGGCACTGTGCAAAACCTATGTAGAGCAGGACAAACTGTTGGACGTGGTAAAACTGCTGGATACAGTATGCCGGCCGGACAGCAATATAGATCCTCTTGTTAAGGAAGAACTCTCCGCCATGCGCCCTTCCGCCCCCATTGCCCATCAGGAACCGGGCTTTTACAGTCAATATATTTCTGTCACTCTGGAAACGGATAAAGGAACACTTTATGTAGATGCATCCGGCCAGTTCCCTTCCGTACACACAGACGCTTATTTAAGTCCCGTCAAACTGACCGATGGCGAGAATACCATATATGCCGTATCCGTAGCTGAGAACGGACTTGTCAGCCCCCTGTCTATTTTCGGCTACACGGTATTGGGTGTCATTGAGGAAGTACAGTTTACGGAGCCCGCAATCGAAAATGCAGTGCGAGCTGCATTGGGTGTCACTCCTGACAAGTACCTGCTGACAAACGATCTCTGGTCCATTACTTCGTTTACGGTACCAACCGAAGCAAAAACACTTACAGACCTTAAGTATCTTCCGTTTCTTAAGGAATTGACTGTTTACGGTCTGCCTGCAGACCAGCTTCGCAGCCTATCCTCTCTTTCCGATCTTGAAACACTATGTGTGATCAACACACCTGTTTCTGCTGACGAATTAAACACCATCGCATCCTTACCCAAGCTTCAAAAGCTCACGTTGTCCGGTTGTTCCCTATCCTCCATAACCGCCCTGCAGGCCGCCAAAAGCCTTACCTACCTGGACATCAGTAACAACACACTGCGTAATATCCAGCCGCTGGCATCCATGAAGGGCTTAACAGAGGCATATCTTCAGCATAATGTGATCTCCGATCTGTCTGCGCTATCCGCCCTTGCATCCCTGAAGACACTCGATGTATCCTACAACAATTTGAGCGATATCTCTCCTTTACTTTCCGTAAAGACGCTGCAGCTGCTGAACATCAGCAACAACAGTATAACTGAGCTGACGGGTATTGAGCAGCTTTCCGAACTGTCCGATCTGTCTGCCTCCCACAATGGTATTACAGACATTTCCATGCTTTCCGGGAATAGCGCACTGTCAAAGCTGAATGTTTCCAATAATTCCCTGACAGATATTTCCGCCTTAGCCACCCTGAACAGCCTGGAACAGCTTGATTTCTCTTACAACCAGGTGTCAGAACTGCCTGCATTTACACTTGACAGTAACCTGATAACCATTAATGGTGCATATAATCTGCTGACAAGCCTTGATCCGTTAAGTGGCCTTTCCAAACTGAATAATGTATATATGGACTATAATGAGGGGATCAAGTCTGTGGATAAGCTGGCAAGCTGTCCCCTTCTGATTCTTGTAAATGTATACGGCACTAAGGTAACCCACGCAAAGGCTTTGACAGACCTGAGCATTGTAGTCAATTATAATCCCGTACAATAAATACACCGCCCTGCATCACTGCAGGGCGGTAATTTTATAGGTTAGAAAAAGCCACTCCAAGGCTTTGATGGAATACCGGAACCGCATGGCAATCATAGCGGATCTATCCATCATTTAGGGTTAGCATTTTCTGCATGATCCTCTGTTTCCATTTCAGCCAGGAGTTTTCTGTCCTGTTTGGATGACAGATCCAGATTGCGGTACATATCCGGCCGCCTCTCTCTGGTTCTGCGCAAGGACTGCTTCCGGCGCCACTGCGCCACCTTTGCATGGTTGCCGGACAGTAGGATCTCCGGCACTTCCCTGCCGTGCCAAACCGCGGGACGGCTGTACTGGGGATACTCCAGAAGGCCGCTGTAGTGACTTTCATCCTCGAAGCATTCCGGGTCAGCCAACACACCGGGTACCATACGGCACACCGCATCTGTGACTGCCATAGCGGCAATCTCGCCGCCTGTCAGCACAAAATCTCCAAGAGAAAGCTCCTCATCCACACATTCATCGATAAAGCGCTGGTCAATGCCCTCATAGTGACCGCAGACCAAAATCAAATTTTCCATTTTACTGAGACGGATTGCATCGTCCTGCCGGAATGTCTTGCCGCAAGGAGACATGTAGATGGTATGCACCGGGCCGCCAGCCTGATCGCACACAGCCTCCCAGCAGCGGTACAGCGGATCCGCTGTCATAACCGCCCCCCGGCCGCCGCCATAGGGATAATCATCCACCTGATTCTGCTTATTGGCAGTATAATCCCGGATCTGGTGGGTTTCAATGCTGATAAAGCCCCGTTCCTGCGCACGGCCAAGAATGCTCTCAGACAGCACATCTCCAACAGTATCCGGAAACAGAGTCAGAATATCAATTCTCATCTGTCCGCATCCCCTCGATCAGACGTACCTGCATCAGGTTATTCTCCAGATCCGTGGACAGGATAAACTGCCTGACAGCAGGAATCATGTATTCATGCTCTCCACGGACCACATAAACCTTATTTCCGGGATAGTCCAGCACATCCGCAATTTGTCCGATCACAGTTCCGTCAGCACGCACGTCCATTCCGATCAGCTCTGCCGCAAAAATCAGATCATCCGATGCATCGCAGCGGTAAAGCTTAATAACACTTCCTCGAAGAGCCTGAGCAGCTTCCATAGTATCAATCCCCTGCAGCTTTAAAAGATTGCAGGTTTTCTGGACACGGCAGCTTTCAATAATATAATCTGTGCCGCCAATGCGGACACGCTTAAAGTCCAATAAAAAATCCGGGCCGTCTGCCCAGGGCAGGACTTTCATTTCGCCACGGACACCGTGGGTAGAAACAATCTCGCCTGCCTCTAAAAACTGGAGTTTCATTTATTTACCTCCCGATAAACGGAAAATGCGTGGCGCCGAGCGTCACGCATAACCGTTTCTCAATCTACGATTTCGACCGTGATCTTTTCTCCGGTGCGCTGGGCAACGGTTTTCACGATGGTGCGAATCTCCTTCGCGATCCGACCCTGGCGGCCGATAACTTTGCCCATGTCGCCGGGGGCCACATGGAGTTCCAATACCTTGCCTTCCTCATCAGAAACTTCAGTAACTGTAACTGCCTCAGGATCGTCCACCAGATTTTTTGCCATATACAGCAAAAGTTCTTTCATAGTGTAACTCCTTTGAACAATTACAGGATACCGGCATTCTTCAGCAGGCCGCGAACAGTATCGGTGGGCTGTGCGCCGTTCTTGATCCAGGTCTGAGCCTTCTCGGCATCGATAGAGACAGTTGCGGGCTCGGTCAGGGGATTGTAGGTACCGATTTCCTCGATGCAGCGACCGTCACGGGGGCTGCGGGAATCAGCAACAACAACGCGGTAGTAAGGAGCCTTCTTAGCACCCATTCTTCTCAGTCTGATCTTAACCATGAGTTTCACCTCCAAGTAAATTTCGTTTTTCTATATCGCAAAGCAATTTGCTTTCAGCGAACTTTTAAAAACCGGGGAATCCCCCGAAGCCGCCCATGCCGCGCATGGGCTTCATTTTCTTGCCGGCACCAGGACCGGTAAACTGCTTAATCATAGCTCTCATCTGCTCAAAGGACTTTAAAAGCCGGTTTACATCCTCTACCTTCACGCCGGCTCCGCCCGCAATTCTTTTCTTGCGGCTGGCACCGATGATGTTGGGATTTTCCCGCTCCTTGGGAGTCATGGACAGAATAATCGCCACTGTGCGGCCCATAGCCTTCTCATCCAGCTGAATATTCTTCATATTCATTCCGCCGGGCATCTGGGCAAGCAGTTCCTGCATGGAGCCCATGGACTTGAGCTGTACAAGCTGATCGTAAAAGTCCTGCAGCGTAAACTTATTGGATTTGAGCCGTTCTTCCATCTCGGCGGCCTTTTTGGCATCGTAGGCTTTTTCCGCCTTTTCAATCAGGCTCAGCACATCGCCCATACCCAAAATACGGGAAGCCATTCTGTCGGGATGAAATGCTTCAATATCCTCGAGCTTTTCCCCAATACCTGCAAACTTAATAGGCTTACCGGTAATGGCACGGACAGACAGGGCTGCACCGCCACGTGCATCGCCGTCCAGCTTGCTGAGCATAACTGCATCAATATCCAGCCACTCATTAAAGCTCTGTGCCGCATTGACGGCATCCTGACCGGTCATGGCATCCACGACCAGCATGATCTCATCGGGCTTAACAGTTGCTTTAATGTTCTTCAGCTCTTCCATCAAAGCTTCATCCACATGGAGACGACCTGCGGTATCCAGAAATACCATGTCGTGGCCGTGCTGACGTGCGTACAGAACCGCATCCTTGGCAATCTGCACCGGATCAATCTGGCCCTTTTCAAACACTGGAATACCCAGCTTTTCACCGCAGACCTTCAACTGCTGAATTGCAGCAGGCCGATAAATATCACAGGCAACCAGCAAGGGATTCTTGCCTTGCCGCTTCATGAGCCCTGCCAGCTTGCTGCCGTTGGTAGTCTTACCGGCACCCTGCAGGCCAACCAACATCACAACCGTAGGTCCGTTGGGATTGATTGTAATATGCTTGGTATCGCTGCCCATCAGCTTGGTAAGTTCCTCATTGACGATCTTAACGATCATCTGGGCCGGACTCAGCGCCTCCAGAACATCGCTGCCCACGCAGCGTTCTGTAACGGACTTTGTGAAGTCCTTTACAACCTTATAGCTTACATCCGCTTCCAAAAGCGCCATGCGAATCTCACGCATTGCCTCTTTTACATCGGATTCCTTCAGGCGGCCTTTGCCCCTAAGCTTTTTGAAGGCAGCGGAAATCTTTTCGGTCAATCCTTCAAATGCCATCTTTTACTCTCCTAAGCCCTCTACTGCGGAAAGAATCCGCAATGCCAGATCAGAAACGTCTTTATCCTCGTTGGCGGCCAGTTCTTTTGCCGATTCCGTAATCAAACGGGTTGCTTTACGATAGGCAAGATCCCGGCGCATACAGCCGGTTTTTTGCTCCATGTTTCGAAGCATGGATTCCGTACGGCTTAAATTATCATGAACGCCCTGACGGCTGATTCCCAGTTCCTCGCCGATCTCACCAAGAGAAAGATCCTGATGATAGCGCATTTCAAAGCACTCCTTCTGCCGCTCGGTGAGCAATGCACCGTAATAATCGTACAGCAGAATCAGTTCCATCGAGTCCATCCGGGGCCTCCTGTCAAGGTTCTTTACTTAACACCTGCAGCATTATAGCACAGCAGTTGCAGGTTGTCAAGTACTTTTACATTACATCAGAAATAAAATGCCAACGGGAAATCTCTGCTGTTTTTATAAATCCCAGCCGGTCATACAATGCTACAGCTGGCCTGTTGACCGAAGCCACATCCAAGTGAATTTCCTCACCACTGAGGGCATGATTCAGCGCCAGCACAAGATCCCGACCTGCACCGGGAACGACTGACACAACCGTATCGATTCTGTCGCCGGATGCCTTCCCGATTCCAATGAGGATCCCCTCTTTATAGATAAAGTACCCATCCCCGTAAGAAAGCATCTTTTTTCCGTCCGATGCCGTCATATAGGATGCACCGGCAATGTTTTCCATTCCCCTGTTGTACAGGCGCCTCCATTGTTCAAGGGTCTGCTCGGTCACAGGAAATAAAGCAGCATCCGTATCCGCAAGCGAGTCTCTGGCTACAGTCATTTTCCATATCGCAGTATGTAGAGGATATTTTTCAAGATAGGTATGTCCGGACCCATATATCTTTTCCGCTCCGGCGGCCCTGCAAAAATCACGGCATTCTTCAAGCAGCTTTTCAGGATTACATGTGTCACGGATCATAATATACGCTTCCCCTCTGTAGGGAATCTCTTTTAGCACTAAGCTGGCAACACCAAATTCTGTGGTAAAAAATGGAATATTTTTCATATACTCTCCCCTTTTTTCCATCATAACATATCTGTTTCTCCGCGTCTACCGATAATTACTTGTGTATAATGTACAGGTACTGTGTGGCATCCGTGTGCAAAGTTAATTTATTTCCCAAAAATATTAAAATAGTTGTAAATTTCTCTGTTTCACCTTGTTTTTTAAGCAAGTTCCTGTATAATTAGTGCGAACTACACGTTTTTGAAAGGAGACCTATTCCGTGAAGAAAATCATTTGCAAGAAAGAATACGATACCGAAACCGCTACGCTGGTAAAAAAATATACATACAGCTATTTTGGTGATCCTGCAGGCTACGAAGAACTTCTGTTCCAGACTCCCGGTGGCCTGTACTTTCTGTATGTTTGCGGCGGCGAAAACTCCCCCTACCCCACTGAGGATATTCTGCGGCTGGCAAAGGCAAAGGTAAACGACTGGATTGAAAATCACTGATTTCTATATCTAATTGGCAAGTGTAAGTAAAAGGGTCTGTTGCTTATTTTGCAACAGACCTTTTTGCAATATCTGTAGAAAAATGCCCAACGTTATGATATGCTATATAAAAATAGCTTTTACCGTTTCTTTACTTAAATCATTGTATAATCAAGAATAACCGCTTAGTAAGAAGGTGACAGAGTGAAGGTCGCAGCAAGATGCATAAAGGATATTCTAATTACGGTCATATCACTGATTTGTGCCTTTGGCCTCAGTTTGCTTTTTCAGTATATTTTTGAAGTACAGGAACACATCACAACCGTTTTTGTTTTTGCGGTATTCCTGATCTCTCTGCTGACAGAAGGGTACCGTTATTCTGTTCTGGCCGCCTTCGTTGGCACACTTGCAGTAAATTATGCTTTTACATTCCCATATTTTGCGCTTAATTTTACGATTCCAGTCAATCTTGTTTCCAGCATTATCATGATAGCCATTGCCGTACTCACCAGCGCGCTCACAACCAAGCTGAAGCACCATGAAGCAATGAAAGCGGAAAGCGAAAAAGAGCGTATGCGCGCAAATTTATTAAGAGCGGTTTCTCATGATCTCAGAACGCCGCTGACAACTATTTACGGCTCCAGCACAACGCTCCTTGAGAACAGTGCCGCAATGACAGATGAGCAAAAGGAAAGAATCGTCGCGGGCATTAAGGAAGATTCCGAGTGGCTTGTGCGTATGGTCGAAAATCTGCTTTCCATTACTCGTATTGACACAGGGCAGGTCAAAATTATTAAAACCCCCACTGTAGTCGAGGAACTGATTGATTCGGTAATGCTAAAATTCAAAAAGCGTTGTCGGCTCAAAAAGTTGAGATCAAAATTCCCGATGATATGATAATGATTCCCATAGATGCGATTTTAATAGAACAGGTTATCGTAAATATTCTTGAAAATGCTGTTCAGCACGCAGAGGGAATGACCTGTCTGACGCTACGCGTATTTACGCTTGGAAAAAGAGCTGTCTTTGAAATCAGGGACAATGGCTGCGGCATCAGTTTAAAACGACTTGAAACGCTGTTTACCGGATACCATACATCTGACGATGAGATCGCAGACAGTCAGAAGAAAAATGCAGGTATAGGATTGTCAGTATGCGCAACAATTATTAAAGCCCACGGCGGAAATATTAAAGCAGAAAACGAAAAAGCAGGAGGTGCGGTATTCCGTTTTACTTTGGATACGGAAGAAATAGGCAATGATACAGAATAAGTATAAAATTCTTCTTGTTGAGGACGAAACCAACATCCGCAACCTTGTTGCAATGATGCTTGATACAGCAGGATACAAGACAATTCTTGCAAACAACTGCTCAAACGCTAAAAGCATGTTCACCTCATATTTACCCGACCTTGTTATCTTGGATCTTGGCCTCCCTGACATGGACGGTATGATTTTTCTCGATTTTGTCCGTAAGGATTCCCTGGTTCCGATTATTGTCTTATCTGCACGAACAAATGAAGCGGATAAGATCGCTGCATTGGACAGGGGCGCTAACGATTATATCACAAAACCTTTCGGCGTGGGAGAATTGCTTGCAAGGGTGAGAGCTGCATTGCGGAACAATCGCTTTAGCGCAGATGAAGGCAGATTACCGGGCGGTAGTTTTACACTTAAGGAATTGGAAATTGATTACGATGCCCGACAGGTGTTTATTAGAGGCGAGGATGTGGGACTGACACAAACCGAATACAATATTGTTGCGCTTCTTTCCGAAAACTGCGGTAAAATGATGACATACACCGCTATTATCAAATCTATTTGGGGAAGTTATGCCCAGGAAGGCAGCATTAAGAAACTGCAGGTCAATATGGCAAATATCAGAAAGAGATTCGGCGACAAGCCAGGCGAACAGAACTACATAGCAAATGAGCTTGGCGTTGGTTATCGGCTAAACGCATAATTAAGAACAGCATTGAAGCATTTATTGTTTCAGTGCTGTTTATTATTTGCCATATCTTAACTATAAAGGTGTTATATTAATTAAAATGAGGTAGTTTGGGTAATTTACTATTACCTCTTTGAAAGGAGACATTCTATGTTGTCATCACAAGAAATCATGCAGCTTTTGCAGAGCCTTATATGGCTGCTTGCCGGTGTGGGCGTATTTATCGTCGGTATGAATTTTTTGAGTGAAGCACTTGAAAAAAGTGCCGGTGAAGGAATGAAGCGGCTGCTTGGGAGAATCAGTAACAACCGTTTCTCCGGCGTCGGTATCGGTGCCGCTGTCACCGCAATTATTCAAAGCTCATCCGCTACATCCGTTATGGTAATCGGTCTGGTGAATGCCGGTGTTATGACACTGATGCAGGCAACACCCATTATTATGGGTGCAAATATCGGTACAACGATAACCGGTGTTTTGGTGGCACTGAAAAACGATTACTTTAATATGCTGATGTATCTTTTCACTTTTGCCGGTGTAATGATGGGCTTCTTTAAGAAAGAAAAGATAAAGATTGCCGGTCTGCTTTGCAGCGGCTTGGGCCTCATTTTTGTGGGACTCAATGTAATGAGCAGTGAACAAGCCTTTGGAAATCCTCTGGTTGAATCCATGTTTCAGGGAATTTTCAGCGTAATAGATTTTCCGCTGCTGCTTATATTGGTGGGTGTGGTCTTCACCGCCCTGATCCAAAGTTCTTCAGCGGCAACGGGCGTTGTAATCACAATGGTAGGTACCGGAGTGCTGCCCCTTGACCTTGCCCTGTTTATTGTGCTTGGTGCTAATATCGGTACTTGCGTTACGGCACTTCTTGCTTCGGTTGGTGCAAATGCCAATTCAAAGCGTGTTGCGCTTATCCATTTTACCTTTAACGTGATTGGAACGGTTATATTCACCGCCATTGTGTGGGCATTCCGGGAACCGATAATTCATCTGCTTGTTTCCATGTTCCCCGCCAATGATTCCATGTCACTGCAAATGCGTGTATCCATATTCCACGTTATTTTTAATGTTACAACCACTTGCCTGTTGCTGCCGTTCGTATCCCAATTGGTCAAGTATTCCTGCCATGTCATAAAGGATAAAAAATCCGATGATAACACTCGTACGCTCAAATATGTTGATGACAGACTGCTTACAATACCACCGGTAGCCCTTATGCAGGTAAAGAAAGAAATGGATTATATGTTCAGCCTGGTCGAGAAAAACATAGCCCTTTCTTTTGATGCGATGGCAACCGAAAATATCGAACGTAGAACTGAAATCAGTAATAATGAGGCGACTATTGACTTCACAAACAGCGCGTTGACAAAGTTTCTTATTAAACTGTCACCCTCTGTTGAGCAAAGCGATGAGCAGGTGATTGGTTCTTATTTTCATGTGTTGAATGACCTTGAGCGCATAGGCGATCACGCTGAAAATTTCTTTGAAATCGGCGAAGAAATGCTTTCAAAAAAATAGTATTTTCTTACAAAGCAAAAGAAGACATTCAGCAAATGCGTGAAAAAATTATGCACATGCTGGAAATTTCTAAGGATGCCTTTGAGAATCTGAATAAAGCAGGACTTCCTGAGCTGGCAAAATTGGAAGATGATGTGGATCAGATGAAGAAAGCGCTCACGGCAAGTCATTTTTCACGACTTGCCGACGGAAACTGCAGCATGGATGTTAGTCCTTACTATTCGTCCGCTATTGCAGGACTTGAACGCGTAGCAGATCATCTTGTGAATATAGGCTACAGTATCATCAATCCCGTAGGTTCCCAGAACGAAACCTGAGTACAAACTGTTTAGAACAGGATACAGCAGGTTGCATAAAAAAGGGTCTGTTGCGTTATTTTGCAACAGACCCTTTTGAAATGGAACATACGCTGCAATATTCTTATACAGGAAACGGCGGATATATCTCCTTTTTTCTTGACAGATGTGGTATTCTATTTAGTAGAATACCAATGGATTTGGATGATGCTTAATGAAGAAAATACTTATGCTGCTGATTTTTCTGCTGTTGATTCTTGCGGCCTGTAGCAATCGCCAATCATACCCAGATATTGCTGCCACCACATTGCCTGTGTATGATTTTACAACCTTTCTCTGTCAGGACACAGATCTTACCGTAGGACGACTGATTACAGAAAGTGTTTCCTGCCTGCACGATTATTCGCTGCAGGTAGACCAAATGCGCATGATCGAATCAGCAGACACTGTTGTGATTTCCGGTGCAGGCCTGGAAGATTTCCTGAAAGATGCCCTAACTGCTGCAAATACTGTAATTGACGCATCAACCGGGGTTCATCTGCACCACAGTGAACACCACGCCGACCATGACCATGAGGACGATCCCCATATCTGGCTTTCACCGGAGAATGCCAAAATCATAGCGGCCAATATCTGCGACGGCCTTTCTGCGCAATATCCCCAATATACGGATACATTTTCAAACAATCTGGCAGCCTTGCTGTCCGAACTGGATACGCTGCAAGCTTATGGCACCCAGAACCTCTCCTCTCTCTCCTGCCGGCAGTTAATCACCTTTCACGATGGATTCGCTTACTTGGCGGAAAGCTTTGATCTTACGATCCTCAAGGCTGTAGAGGAGGAATCAGGCAGTGAAGCTTCTGCAAGAGAACTGAAGGAGCTGATTGTCCTCACGCGGCAGTATCAACTACCTGCAATATTTACAGAGTGCAACGGCAGTGTTTCTGCCGCAAATGTTATCAGTGCTGAAACCGGCGCAGCTGTCTACACGCTGGATATGGCCATGGCCGGAGACAGCTATTTTGAAGCTATGTATCACAATATTGACATAATCAAGGAGGCGTTAGGATGAATATTGGAACACACGGCGGCTCCTGCGGTCATTCCTGTTGCCTGCGTGTGCAGGATCTGTCTGTGCGGATTGGCAACAACACCATTCTGCATGATATCGGTCTGCATGTTCACTGCGGCGAGTTGGTTGCGTTGATTGGTCCCAACGGGGCAGGAAAAAGCACGCTTCTGAAAGCGATTCTCGGTCAGCAGGAGCATGAAGGTATCATCTCCTTTTCCGTTCCCGGCCAGCGGCCCCGGAAAGCAAAGATCGGATATGTGCCACAAAGCCCCGCCTTTGACCCCGGCGATCCGCTCTGCGTTGCGGATCTGTTCGCTTGCTGCATGAGCAAACGGCCAACATTTCTTGGGCTTTCAAAATCCATGCGCAATACGGTCCTTACCTGTCTTGCGCGGGTCCACGGCGAGGATCTGATCGATAAACGCGTCGGTACTCTATCCGGCGGAGAGCTTCAGCGTGTACTTCTTGCTCTGGCTTTGGAGCCGATCCCGAATATTCTCATTCTGGATGAGCCCTTATCCGGCGTAGATGTGGAGGGTATGGAAGTACTAATGGATATGCTGGACGAAATCCGGCAGAATTATGATCTATCTATTCTGATGACTACCCATGATTTTGCCATGCTGCCCCGATATGCCGATCAGGTAATACTGATTGATCACAATGTTGTCTGTCAGGGTACCCCGGTGGATGTGCTGGGATCCGATGCCTTCCGCAATGTATTTCACAGGAAAGGGGGCGTCCTATAATGCAGCTCTGGTACTCCATTTGCGATGCACTTTCTCTTGAAATGCTGCAGTGGGACTTTATGAAAAATGCCCTTCTGGCAATCCTGCTGATGGCACCCCTGTTCGGACTGATCTCCACCATGATTGTCACCGGTCATATGAGTTTCTTCTCGGATGCATTAGGTCATTCCGCATTTACCGGCATTGCCATTGGCTGTATTTGCGGCGTATCTGCACCCACATGGGTGGCTGTAATTTTTGCGGTGGTGTTTGCCTTGCTGTTTTCCTTTGTACGGAGCCGCAGTAACCAGGCGGCTGACACGCTGATCGGTGTATTTTCCAGCACCGCTGTGGCCTTGGGTATCTTCATTGCTACTTTAGGCGGCGGCAGCTTTACTAAGTATAATAAATTTCTGATCGGCGATGTTTTGTCCGTTACGCCTCACGAAATTGGTCTGCTGGCGTTTCTGCTATTGGCTGTGGTCATTTTCTGGACACTGTATGCAAACCGTCTGATCTTGATCTGCGTACATCCTCAATTGGCATCCTCCCGCGGGATCTCCACCACACTTGTACAAACGCTGTTTACAACCGCCATAGCTGTTACAGTCACTTTAGCGATCTCCTGGGTAGGTCTTTTGATACTGAATTCTCTTTTGGTCTTACCCGGCGCCTCTGCAAGAAATATATCAAAAAACATGCGCCAGTACCATCTTTTTTCCGTTTTCTTCGCATTATTTTCCTGCATTACCGGACTATGCGTATCTTACTACATTGGTACTTCAACCGGTGCATCCATTTCACTGATCCTTGCAATCATATTCGCCATTTCTTTTTCTCTGAGAAAGGTACATGCATAATATGGAAAAATACTGCTTGAAGGTCGTTGCCAAAATGCGTAGCGACTTTCCTTCCAAGTTTGGAATTCCCAGACAAAGCGGTCTTGTTGAAGAACTGCGCTCCACAATCGTTTTTGAGCCGGAGTACCGGGATCCCAGTGCGCTGATCGGCATTCAGGATTTTTCCCATCTTTGGATCATTTGGCAGTTCTCCGAAGCGGTTCGGCAGGAGTGGTCGCCCACCGTCCGTCCTCCACGTCTGGGCGGCAATACACGTATGGGCGTCTTTGCCACCCGCTCCCCGTTTCGTCCCAACGCCTTAGGTCTGTCCTGCGTGAAGCTGCTGGAGATTGAAAAGGCAACAGAATTCGGAACGGTTTTGCACGTATCCGGCGCAGATCTGATGGATGGCACCCCCATTTATGATATCAAGCCCTATATCCCCTACAGCGATGCACACGCGGATGCTGACGGCGGTTTTACGGCTACAGCAGATGAATTTCTGCTGAACGTGGACTTTCCTGCCGAACTATTATCACTTTTACCTGCTGATAAGCAGCAAGCGGTTATCGGTGTGCTGTCTCACGATCCTCGCCCTTCCTATCAGCGAAAGGCAGACAGGATCTACGGACTTTCCTTTGCAGGCTTCGACATTCGCTTTGCTGTAGACAGCAAAACCTTATATGTGAAAGAAGTAAGAAAGCTATGATAATTGATTTTCATACCCATATTTTCCCGGACGATTTGGCGCCACGGGCAATGGCCCGTCTGCAAAGCACCAGCCACCATGCATATTATGCCGACGGTACCGCCGGAGGGCTGCGTGCTTCCATGAGGAAAGCAGGAATCGATTACTCAGTTGTCCTTCCCGTGGTAACCAACCCGGAAAAAGCAAGCCGAATCAATGATATTTCCATAGATAATCAAATAAATGACGGACTGATCTATTTTGGCGGGATTCATCCGGACACTGAGAATTGGTACGCAGAATTAGGCAGGCTTGCTGAGGCCGGAATTAAAGGATTTAAAATCCATCCGGTATCCCAGGGCGTGGATATTGACGATATCCGCTACCTTCGTATTCTGGACAGAGCCGCCCAGCTGGGCCTGATCGTTGTGATGCATGCGGGCAACGATCCGTCCTTCCCCGGTCAGGTACGCTGCAATCCGGCAAAGACCCGTAACGCATTAAAGCAGGTGCCCGGTGTCACCTTTGTTGCCGCCCATATGGGCGGTGAATGGAACTGGGATCGGGTTGAAGATCAGCTTGCCGATACCTGTGCCTATCTGGATACATCCAATTCTTTGGGGCGGCGGGAAAAATTTGACGATTTTCATCCGGATTCCCACTTTGAGCTGATGAATGAAGAGCAGTTTTGCCGCTTGGTAAAGGTATTTGGAAAAGAACGAATTCTGTTTGCAGCCGACAGCCCATGGGGAAATCAGATTACCTATGTGAAGCAAATTGCCGCATTGCCTTTGGATGCCGATACCTTTGATCACATCTTCTATAAAAATGCCTGCCGCCTGCTGAAGCTGCAGTATGAATTACAGTAAGGAGAAGCATATGAACATTTTGATTTGTAACGTCGGTAGCACCTCATTGAAGTACCAACTGTTTGACATGGATCATTCTGAAGCCGTTTTGGCCGCTGGCGGTGCGGAACGTGTAGGTGTCGCCAAGAGTCAGTTCTACCACAAGAACATGAAAACCGGTGAAAGCAGCCGGTACGACGCTGTTTTTCCTACCCATGGTGAAGCCATCAGCGAAATGCTGAAGCAACTGCTTAACGGATGCATTGATTCCATGGAGGATATCTCCTGCGTTGGCTTTAAAGTGGTTCACGCAAAGGGCATTACCGGAGTGCAGTACCTGACAGAGGATGTTCTGCAGGCCATGGCTGATTTCAATTCCGTTGCACCAGCCCACAATCCTCCTTACATCGCTGCCATCCGGCAGTTCCGTGCTTTAATGCCCACTACACCGCTGATCGGCTCTTTTGAAACAGCGTTCCATGCCAATATGCCCCCGGAGGCGTACCTCTACCCCATCCCGCTGGAACTGAGCAAAAAGCATGCCATTCGCCGCTACGGTTTCCACGGCGCATCGTTAGAGTACCTGTCCACTTGGACTGCAGAAGCCATGGGCCGCAGCGATCTGAAACTCGTCTGTTGTCATTTAGGCGGCAGCGGCAGTCTTTGCGCAGTAAAAAACGGCATCAGTATTGATACCACCATGGGTATGGGCCTGCAATGCGGTGTGCTGCAAAACAACCGGATCGGTGATATGGATCCTTATATCATTTTCCACCTTGTGGAAGAATGCGGCATGGAACTGAGTGAAGTGAAGACCATGCTGCAAACAAAGAGCGGTTTGTATGGTCTGTCAGGTGGCGTATCCAACGATCTGCGGGATATTCAGGAAGCAGCCGATCAAGGCGATGTCGATTGCCAAAATGCCGTCAAAGCATATTCCTACATTATCAAGAAATACATTGGCAGCTATGCTGCTGCTATGGGCGGTGTAGATGCCATTGTATTCGGCGGCGGTATCGGACGTAATAGCTCTACTGTTCGCGAAATGGCACTGGAAGGTCTGGAATACATGGGAGTAAAACTGGACTGCGAGAAGAACGCCAATGCCACAGGCGGCAGTGATATTTCTGACGCAGCCGGTAAGGTTCGAATTTTTGTTGTGGATACTAACGAAGAGATTATTGTTGCCAGAAAAGCTAAATCATTGCTCGATCAGCAATAGAAGCTTATAAAAATGCCTGCATGAATTTTTCATGCAGGCATTTTTATATGAACTATTAGCCATTAAAGTACTTAACAGCAGCTTCAAACATACGGATATCGTAGTTGCCGGGTACATTTTTATACAGACCGCTTCCGATACGCTCGCTGTGCCCCATCTTACCGAAGACTCTGCCGTCGGGGGATGTAATACCTTCTATTGCAAAGATAGAGCCGTTGGGATTAAACCGCACATCAGCAGTCGCATTGCCGTTCAGGTCAACATACTGGGTAGCAACCTGACCGTTGGCGATTAGCTGACGGGCTAGCTCCTCAGATGCATAGAAGCGACCCTCACCGTGGGAAATCGCAACATTGTAAATGTCGCCCACGTTGGTATTGGCTAGCCAGGGAGAATTGTTAGATGCCACACGGGTACGCACAATCCGGCTCTGGTGGCGACCAATCACATTAAAGGTCAGCGTCGGGCAGTTTTCATCGGTATCGATGATCTTGCCGTAGGGTACCAGGCCCAGCTTAACCAGCGCCTGGAAGCCGTTACAGATACCGCACATCAGGCCGTCCCGGTTCTCCAGCAGACGGGTAACCTCTTCCTTGATGGCTGCATTACGGAAGAATGCGGTAATAAACTTACCGGAGCCATCAGGCTCGTCGCCACCGGAGAAGCCTCCGGGAATAAAGATGATCTGGCTGTCCTTGATCATTTCCGCAAAGGTCTCCACACTTCTGGAAATCGCATCGGCAGACATGTTCTTTACTACAAAGATCTCAGGCTCAGCGCCGGCATCAGTAACCGCACGGGCAGAGTCGTATTCACAGTTGGTGCCGGGGAATACGGGAATCAGCACCTTGGGCTTAGCAACCTTAATTGCAGGTGCAACGCGAGCCTTCTCGGGAGAAGAAACGGTTTCAATAGGAGTGACCACATCGGGGATATTGCAGGAATAGACAGACTCCAGCTTATCCTCGTAAGCCTTCTGTAAAGCAGCCAGGCAAACAGTATCACTGCCGAGGCTGATAGCCGCATTATCGGTAACTGCACCGATAACTTCTGCGCCCTCCACATCCTCAGTCACTTCCAGAATGAATGCACCATAGTTGTAACCGAAAATGTTCTGAACATCCATAGAATCCGCATATGCAAATCCCAGACCGTTACCAAAGCACATCTTCATGACTGCCTCACCGATACCGCCCATACCGGGAGTGTAACAGGACAATACCTTACCGGCGCGCATCAGTTCTGTCACCCGGTTAAACAGAGCAATCAAAGACTCTGCCTTGGGCAATCCATTTGCATCATATTCAGGCTTCAGGAACACAACCTTACTGCCGGCTTTCTTAAATTCGTTGGAAATGATATTACCGATCTTATCGGTAGTAACCGCAAAGGAAACCAGCGTAGGCGGTACATCAATGTCTTCAAAAGTACCGGACATGGAGTCCTTACCGCCGATAGCGGCGATCTTCAGATCCATCTGAGCCTTAAATGCGCCCAGCAGCGCAGCAGTAGGCTGACCCCAGCGCTTTGCGTCCTTACCTACACGCAGGAAGTACTCCTGGAAGGTTAGGTACACATCCTCAAAGCTGGCGCCGGTGGCAATCAACTTGGCAGCAGACTCAACAACTGCCAGATAAGCGCCATGGTAGGGGCTCTTCTCGGTAATGAAGGGGTTATAGCCCCAGCTCATTACGGAACAGTCATCAGTATGCCCCTTTTCAAGGCTGATCTTGTGAACCATAGCCTGAATGGGCGTCTGCTGATGCTTGCCGCCGAAGGGCATCAGGACAGTACCGGCACCGATGGTAGCATCAAAGCGCTCGGAAAGTCCACGCTTGGAGCAGGTATTGAGGTCAGTTGCAACACGAGCCAGATTCTCAGCGAAAGAACCTGCAATCACAGGTGCAAAGCTATTGGGTGCAGCCAGTTCCACATCCACATGCTTTTCTGCGCCGTTGGAGTTCAAGAAGTCGCGGCTGATATCACAGATCGTCTGTCCATTCCAGTACATCTTCAGTCTGGCTTCCTCGGTAACGGTAGCGACCACAGTTGCCTCCAGATTCTCCTGTGCAGCCAGTTCCAGGAAGCGCTCCACGTTTTCAGCAGCCACGACGATAGCCATACGCTCCTGAGACTCGGAAATAGCCAGTTCAGTACCGTCCAGACCTTCGTACTTTTTTGGCACCTTATTCAGTTCGATCTCCAGACCGTCAGCCAGCTCACCGATGGCAACGGAAACACCGCCAGCGCCAAAGTCATTGCAGCGCTTAATCATTACGGCAGCTTCACCGTTACGGAACAGTCTCTGCAGCTTGCGCTCCTCGGGCGCATTACCCTTCTGGACTTCTGCGCCGCAGTTACCCAAGGATTCCACAGTGTGGCTCTTGGAAGAACCGGTAGCGCCGCCACAGCCGTCACGGCCGGTCTTACCGCCCAGCAGGATAACCTTATCGCCGGGGGCCGGGAAATCAGGCTTGGAGTGATCCTCATGGACAGCACCGATCACAGCGCCGATCTCCATACGCTTTGCAGCATAGCCGGGATGGTACAGCTCATCCACCATGCCTGTAGCCAGACCGATCTGGTTGCCGTAGGAAGAATAGCCAGCGGCAGCAGTCGTTACGATCTTACGCTGAGGCAGCTTGCCCTTGATAGTTTCATTGACAGGCTTCAGAGGATCTGCAGCACCGGTCACACGCATAGCAGCGTACACATAAGCACGGCTGGCCAGCGGGTCACGGATCGCACCGCCGATACAGGTGGCAGCGCCACCAAAAGGCTCGATCTCAGTGGGATGGTTGTGGGTTTCATTCTTGAACAGCAACAGCCAGGGCTGCTCTTCTCCGTCTACAGTCACAGTCATACGGACTGTGCAGGCATTGATCTCCTCGGATTCGTAAAGCTTGTCCAGATAGCCGTTCTTACGCAGATACTTACCTGCCAAAGTACCAATATCCATCAGATTGATGGGCTTTGTACGATCCAGAGCCTTTCTGGTTGCAATGTAGTCCTCATATGCGCTCTGCAGCAGAGGATCCGCAAACTTCACGGAATCGATTGTAGTATTGAAAGTGGTATGACGGCAGTGATCGGACCAGTAAGTATCGATCATGCGGATCTCAGTAATAGTGGGTTTGCGGTTCTCAGTCTTAAAATAAGCCTGACAGAAGGTAATATCATCCAGATCCATGGCAAGGCCCAGATTCTTGACCATAGCGTCAAGGCCGTCGCGATCCATTTCCAGAAAACCTTCCACAGTTGCTACAGACTCAGGAATGTTAACATCCATCTCCAAGGTCTGCGGCATATCCAGACTTGCTTCCCGGCACTCAACCGGGTTGATCACATGCTTGCGGATGGCAGCGATGTCAGCATCGGACAGGTCACCTTCCAGCACATAGATCTTAGCCGTACGCACCAGGGGACGCTCGCCCTGAGAAAGGATCTGAATACACTGGGCAGCGGAGTCTGCTCTCTGGTCAAACTGACCGGGCAGAGGCTCTACGGCAAATACAATCTGGCCTTCAGGAACATCATAGCTTACTGTATCTACCTGCGGCTCGGAGAAAACTGCATTTACAGCGTAAGAAAACAGATTCTCATCGATCTTTTCTACATCATAGCGATTCAGTACCCGAACACTGCGCAGGCCGCGGAGCTGCAAAAACTCTTTTACTTCCCGCAGCAGGCCGTCAGCTTCATGGGTCTGACCCTTCTTTTTCTCTACATATACACGATAAACCACGAACCGTTGCCTCCTTACTGATTTGCAGCCAGCGCACGCTGACCGATATCGCTTCTGCGGTAAGCATTTTCAAACTGAACGCCGTCAGCAATGCGGTAAGCTTCCTTGATCGCATCAGCCAAAGTATCCGCAACCGCAGTCGTGCCGGTCACACGTCCGCCGGAAGTAACCAGCTTACCGTCCTTAATGGCAGCACCGGCAACATATGTATGGTCCTCGGCCTCGGCAGTCATGGTAATTTCAAAGCCCTTTTGGTAGCTCTGAGGATAACCGGCGGAGGCAGTGATCACGCAGCATGCATGCTTATCGGCAAACTTCACTTCCGTATCAGCCAAAGTACCGTTGGTAACTGCCTGCATAACAGTCAGCAGATCGCTCTCCAACAGAGGCAATACAACCTGAGTCTCCGGATCACCGAAACGGCAGTTGTATTCAATCACCTTGGGGCCATCGGGGGTCAGCATCAAACCAAAGTACAGGCAGCCCTTAAAAGTACGGCCCTCTGTGTTCATGGCATTGATGGTGGGCACAAAGATCTTCTCCATGCAAACCCATGCAATGGCATCGGTATAGTAGGGGTTGGGTGCAACGGTACCCATACCGCCGGTGTTGAGGCCGGTATCGTTGTCCCCTGCCCGCTTGTGGTCCATGGAAGATACCATAGGTACTACAGACTTGCCGTCTGTAAAGGCCAGCACAGACACCTCAGGGCCGGTCAGGAATTCTTCAATAACGATCTGATCGCCGCTCTTACCAAAGACCTTATCAGCCATCATAGAGCGGACAGCTTCCTTCGCATCTTCACGGGTCTCAGCAATGATGACACCCTTACCAAGAGCCAGACCGTCAGCCTTAATGACAGTCGGAATGGGTGCGGTATCCAGATAGGTCAGCGCAACTTCCATATCCGTGAAAACTTCGTAAGCCGCGGTGGGGATACCGTACTTCTTCATTAAATTTTTGGAAAAAACCTTGCTGCCTTCAATGATTGCTGCATTTGCTCTGGGACCGAAACAGGGAATTCCCTTCTCTTCCAGTGCATCCACGCAGCCCAGCACCAACGGATCATCCGGTGCTACCACCGCATAATCAATGTTGTTTTCGCAGGCAAATTTTACGATGCCATCAATGTCCTTGGCGCCGATATTGACGCAAGTAGCATCCTTAGCCATGCCCCCATTACCGGGCAGTGCAAAAATCTCGGATACGGAAGGATTCTCTTTCAGTTTCTTGATAATGGCGTGCTCTCTGCCGCCACCACCTACAACCAGTAACTTCATAATATCCTCCATTAATGATGGAATAGTCTCATACCGGTAAAGGCCATAACAATGCCCTTCTTATCACACTCTTCAATCACCAGATCGTCACGGATGGAGCCGCCGGGCTCAGCGATGTACTTCACGCCGGAAGCAGCACCACGCTTGACAGAGTCAGCGAAGGGGAAGAATGCGTCGCTGCCCAGTGCAACAGCATCACGGGAGTCCAGCCATGCCCGCTTTTCTTCTGCGGTCAAAGGCTCGGGACGCTCGGTAAAGTAGTTCTGCCAGATACCGTCAGCGCAGACATCCTCCTCGTTGCCGTTAATGTAGCCGTCGATGACATTGTCGCGACCGGGACGACCAAGATCGGGGCGGAAAGGCAGATTCAGAGTCTTGGGATGCTGGCGCAGGAACCAAGTATCGGCCTTGCCACCGGCAAGGCGGACACAGTGAACGCGGCTCTGCTGACCGGCACCAACACCAATCGCTTGGCCGTCATATGCAAAGCACACGGAGTTAGACTGCGTGTACTTCAGGGTGATCAGAGAAACGATTAGGTCGATCTTTGCGCTCTCGGGCAGTTCCTTGTTAGCAGTAACGATGTTCTGCAGCAGATGCTCACCGATCTTGAAGTTGTTGCGGCCCTGCTGGAAGGTGATACCAAAGATCTGCTTGTTCTCCTGCTCAGCAGGAACGTAGTCAGGGTTGATAGCAACCACATTGTAGGTGCCCTTGCGCTTGTTTTTCAGGATGGTCAATGCTTCCTCGGTGTAGCCGGGAGCAATAACGCCGTCGGAAACCTCGGGAGCGATCAAAGATGCGGTCAGCTCGTCACAGACATCGCTGAGGGCAACCCAGTCACCAAAAGAGCACAGGCGGTCAGTGCCGCGGGCACGGACATAGGCGCAAGCCAAGGGATTTTCATCCAGTCCTTCAATATGCTCAACAAAGCATGCCCTCTTCAGATCAAGAGGCAGGGGCTTGCCAACAGCAGCGGAAGTGGGAGAAACATGCTTAAAGGAGGTAGCAGCCACCATACCGGTTGCTTCCTTCAGCTCCTTGACCAGCTGCCAAGAGTTTAGGGCGTCCATAAAGTTGATGTAACCGGGACGGCCGTTCAGAATGGTAAAAGGCAGGTCGCTGCCGTCATGCATATACAGCTTTGCAGGCTTCTGGTTGGGGTTGCAACCGTACTTCAATTCAAACTCTTTCATAGTAACATTCTCCTTTACTGATGCTTATTAAGGATCCGCTGCTCATAAACGCCGGTTTCCAGATTGGTATAGCGGACAAACAAAGAAATCTTATTATCCGGATTCAGATTTTCCCAGAGCATGTTAGTCAGCTCGTCAATATCATCGCACAGTGCCACGCGCTCCGGCTCACCCTGGAAAGTAGGAATCACAGGATTGCCGTCGCACACGTAGGTGTGGATGAAGTGACCCAGACCGGCAATTGCAGGATACTCGTAGAAGAAACGGGCGCAGGCAGAGCCATCTGCATCCGCAGCCTTCAGAATAGACATCTTATAGCTGCCGTCACCTGCCTGAAGGCCGGAAATTCTGGGAGTCCAGTTGGGGCCGTCATCCTCAAACATTCTGGTGCGCAGAGCTGCTTCCCAGCTTTCCCCTCTGGACAGATATTCCCAAATGGTATCGGTCTGGTCACCATTGGTTACAATCAGGCCGCAGCCAGTTTCACGTACCGGATGATAGATAATCAGGTGGGGATCCTTCATCAGACTGGGGTCGTGTGCCTCGGTACGGATGCCGTCCGGCTCCTGTGCAAACACGCGATTACGGGAATTCACACTGCGGCCCATAATAAAGTAGGCTGCAACTGCGTTCTTTCCGTTGGGGCTGATTCCCAGCACGATTCCGCGGCCGGGATAGGTATTGGTGGAGAGTTTCTCGCTTAGAGAACCGATTTCATAAACGTTCATGGGTATCTTATCCTTTCTGTTTCACCACATCGTTACTTACCTTTTGAACTGCAGCAGGCAGGATCTTCCATTCCGCCTGTTCCATAACACGGCGCTGCAGCACTTCCGAAGTATCGCCATCCAAAACATCAACAGCTTTCTGGAGGATGATCTCTCCCCCATCTGGGATCTCATTGACAAAATGGACTGTCGCGCCGGTAACCTTCACGCCGTATTTTAGTGCTTCTTCATGGACGCGCAGGCCATAAAAGCCCTTGCCGCAAAAAGAAGGTATCAAAGAAGGATGTACATTGATGATACGCTTGGGGAAATCTTTTGTAAAATCTTCGCTGAGAATGGACATAAAACCGGCCAGCACGATCAAATCGATCTGATATTGCGCAATCAAGTCCTTGATCTTCTGCTCAAACACGGCCTGTGAGCCACATTCTTTCATTGTAATCACTTCACCGGCAATTCCAGCTTTGGCCGCACGCTCCAGCGCATAGGCACCGGGATTGTTGGAGATCACCACAGTAATGGCACCGTCAGAAATGATACCGCTGTTTTGTGCATCGATCAATGCCTGCAGATTAGTACCTCCGCCGGAAACCAAGACCGCAATTCTTGCTTTATCCATTCTCAGATCCTCGCTTATTCAATAATGATCTTATCCTCAGATTTAATGATCTTGCCAATCACGTATGCATCCTCGCCGTTTTGCTTCAGAACTTCAATAGCGGTCTGCACCTCATCAGCAGGAACAATGATACTCATACCAACGCCCATGTTGTAGGTGTTGAACATATCACGCTCGGGAATATTGCCAGTCTTGGCAATCAAATCAAAGATAGGAAGTACCTTAACGGCGCTGCGGTCGATCTTTGCGCCCAGACCGTCGGGAATACTACGGGGAATATTCTCATAGAAGCCGCCACCGGTGATGTGGGAAATACCTTTCACATTCACCTTCTCCAGCAGAGCCAGAACAGGCTTTACATAGATTCTGGTGGGAGTCAGCAAAGCCTCTGCAATGGTCTTTCCACCCAGTTCCTCACGCTCAACATACAGTTCGGGATTGTTGTTGTCGATGTCAAACACCTTACGGCACAGGCTGAAACCGTTGGAATGGATACCGGTGGAAGGCAGCGCAATCACAACATCGCCCTCAGCCATCTTGGTGTTGTCCAGAATCTTCTTCTTGTCAACGATGCCAACAGCAAAACCGGCCAGATCGTAGTCCTCCACGGGCATCATGCCGGGATGCTCAGCAGTCTCACCGCCGATCAGCGCAGCACCGGACTGGACACAGCCCTCAGCCACACCGCCTACAATAGCGGCGATCTTCTCGGGGATATTCTTGCCGCAGGCAATGTAGTCATGGAAAAACAGAGGCTTTGCACCGACACAGATAATGTCATTGACACACATAGCAACGGCATCGATACCGATGGTGTCATGCTTGTCCATGAGAATTGCCAGCTTTACCTTTGTACCACAGCCGTCAGTTCCGGAAACCAGAACAGGCTCCTCCATACCGGCAATAGGCAGACCGAAACAGCCGCCGAATCCACCCACATCATCCAAGCAGCCGGCGTTGCGGGTACGGGCAACATGCTTTTTCATCAGTTCAACAGCACGGTAACCGGCGGTAATGTCTACACCGGCTGCTGCATAACTTGCAGAATAACTCTTTTCCATAATCAGGCTCCTTATCTATTATTCTTTGCCGTTCCAGCAATAGGTGCAAAGCTTACAGGGCTCCAAGCCAATGGCGTTTACAACGCCATCCACTGTCTGGAAGCCGAGAGATGCAAATTTAAATTTATCGCAAATGGTTTTGCGCATCTTCTTACCACGCTCGGTATTGCCGTCAGCATACTCCTGAATATACTTGAGTCCCTCTTCACCCTCCAGTTCCACGATTACACGGCGGGAGATCAGATCCATATCGCTGGTGGAACGGGAGAAGTTTAAGTACTTACAGCTATACATGATGGGAGGACAGGCAGAACGCATATGCACAGACTTGGCACCGTTTTCATACAGGAAATCAACGGTCTCCTGCAGCTGGGTTCCGCGGACAATGGAATCGTCCACAAACAGCAGATTTTTGCCTTTGATCAGTTCATGAACAGGAATCTGCTTCATCTTGGCAACTTTTTTCCGGTCGGACTGCCGTGCGGGAGTGAAGCTCCTGGACCAGGTAGGGGTATACTTAATAAACGCTCTGGCAAAAGCCTTGCCGGTTCGGTTAGCATAGCCGATGGCATGGGGTGTACCGGAATCGGGAACGCCGCCTACATAATCGATCTCCATAGACCTGCCCTGCTCCATGTCACGCTCAGCAATGGCTGCGCCGTTTCTGTAGCGCATGGCCTCCACATTCACGCCCTCGTAGTTGGAAGTTGGGAAACCGTAGTAACTCCAAAGGAACGCGCATACGCGCATTTCCTTCCCGGGCGCTGCCAGCTGTGTCATACCCTCAGGGGTCAGCTCCACGATCTCAGCAGGACCCAACTCCTTCACAGGCTCATAACCCAGCTTTGTAAAAGCGAACTCTTCAAAAGAGGCACAGTAGCCGTCCTCATTTTTGCCGATCTGCACGGGAATTCTGCCAAGACGGTCGCGGGCAGCGATCAGCTTACCCTCTTCGGTCAGGATCAGAATATTGGCAGTTCCTTCGATCACACGCTGTGCAAACTGAATACCTTCCACAAAGCTGCTCTTCTGGCTGACAAGTGCGGCAACCAATTCAGTGGAGTTGATCTTTCCACCTGTCATCGCGTCAAAATGACCGCCGCTGAAAGAAAGATACTGATCAATCAATGCATCGGCATTATTTACCACACCAACCGTGCTGATAGCAAATGTACCGAGGCAAGACCGAATCAGCAGCGGCTGGGGATCAGAGTCACTGATACAGCCGATAGCGGATGTTCCGGACATCTCTTCCAGTACATGCTCAAACTTTGTGCGGAACGGGGAATTTTCAATATTGTGAATGACTCTCTGCAGGCCAATTTCATTGTCGTATGCAGCCATGCCGCCGCGGCGGGTACCCAAATGTGTATGGTAATCCACACCAAAGAACACATCCTGCAGGCAATCACATTTGGATGTGATCCCAAAAAAGCCTCCCATGTTATACTCCTTTAGCTCTAAACCGGTAAAATTAAGAAACGTACAAACAGTATTTTGGCGGGCAGCGGTCAAAGCCGCTGTCCGTCAAAACAATTCCATATTAAGCAAAGAACAGCTTGTTCAGGGTCATGGGATCAATATATTCGCCGTTCTTGTATACACGCATGTTGCCGGATGCCACTTCATCGATGAGCATCACCTTGCCATCGGGTGCGTAACCGAACTCAAACTTGATATCATACAGATCCATGCCCTTCTCAGCCAGATCGTCCGCAACGATCTTGGTAATCTTCTGGGTCATATCCTTCAGATCCTCGTACTGCTCGTCGGTCATAACGCCGATGGCGACCAGTGCGTCTTTAGTAATCAGCGGGTCTCCCTTAGCATCGTCCTTCAAAGTGGCTTCCACATAGTAAGGCAGATCTGCACCGGTCTCGACCAAATCACCGTAACGGCGAATGAAGGAACCAACAGCCTTCAGGCGGCAGATAACTTCGAGACCCTTACCAAACACCTTGGCAGGCAGAACTTCCATAGTGGTATCGTCCAGATTCGCAGAAACATAATGGGTCTTGATACCGGCAGCGTTAATTTTCTCAAAAAAATAGATGGACATGCGCAGGTTCACATCGCCCACACCGTCGATCGTCAGGCCAACAGCGTTTTCGCCGGGGTCAAATACGCCGTCCTTGCCGGTGCAGTCATCCTTAAACTTCAGCAGGCAGTTACCGTTTTCCAGCGCATAAACGTTCTTGGTCTTACCAGTATAAACAAGTTTCTTTTCCATAATCAATTTCTCCTTTTAAGATAAATAAAGTTTGCACTTAGTATTAACACATTTACAAAGCCGCAGCTACGGATACATCTTTTTCCAGCACCTTGGATGCGTCGGCTGCACGCTTGGCATCCAGCTTTGCAGCCAGAGCATGATCCTCCACCGCAATGATCTGGGCACACAGCAGCGCCGCATTTGCTGCACCATTGATCGCAACAGTGGCTACAGGAATACCGGTGGGCATCTGAACCGTGGACAGCAGGGCATCCAATCCGTCCAGAACCGGTCCCTTGCAGGGAATACCGATCACAGGCAGGGTCGTGTTAGCAGCAATGGCACCTGCCAGATGGGCAGCCATGCCGGCTGCAGCAATGATCGCGCCAAAACCGTTTGCCCTTGCATTCAACGCAAAATCCCGGGCTTCCACAGGGGTTCTGTGGGCAGAGTAAATGTGGACCTCATAAGGGATCTCCAGGCTTTTCAGCATATCCACAGCTTTCTGAACGATAGGCAGATCGCTGTCACTGCCCATGACGATACCAACTTTTTTCACGGTACTCCTCCTTTTTGCTCTAAAAAGACGTAAAATGGGCGCAATTGACCCATGCGGTCAATTGCGCCCAGACGGTCGGCTTTTCGTATACATTCCTTGTTCCCTTGTGGTACTCCACATTATCCGTCAGTCGCAAAGAACGCCATAAATTGTATTATAATTGTATCATGCTACATTTTTCGTGTCAAGGTACGATCCGACGGATTCTACCTTTTTGATACTATTTTCTCCGGAACAATGCCCCATTTTGTGTAACATCATAACAACCATTACAATGCTGTAATTTTCGGTTAAAGAGGCAACACTTTCTTGGCTTCGCAGTAGATACAGCGGTGGATTCCCCGCTCCTTATCTACGCATTTAAACACATGCTCCAGCTCCTGTTCGGTGGAGCTGATACATCTGGGATTGTCGCAGCGAAGGACTTCAGACACAACGCCTTCCACTTCTTCCATCTGCAGTCCCTGCTCTGCTTCCTTCAGCAGCTTCAGGATCAGAGCCATGCGCATGTACTTACCATTCAGCGCCTGCCGGAAATAGGCAGCTCTGGGATCGTTGTCCACCTTTACGCTGATCTCGTTGACACGGGGCAGCGGGTGCAGCACACGCATGGTGGGCTTACCGAGAGCCATTTTCTCTTCAGTCAGAATATAGCTGTCCTTCAAGCGCTCATATTCATCAAAGCTGTCAAAGCGCTCCCGCTGGATACGGGTCATGTACAGAACATCCAGTTCCGGCATAGATTCTTCTAAAGAGGTAGTCTCCACATATTCCATGCCGTTCTTTTCCAGAACTTCATACTTTACATACTTGGGCAGGCGCAGCTCCTCGGGAGCAATCAGCACTACCTTAATGTTCTTGTAGCGGCTCATGGCAGAAATCAGAGAGTGTACCGTTCTGCCGTACTTCAGGTCGCCGCAGCAACCGATGACCAGATTATCCAGTCTGCCGATCTCACGGTAAATGGTCAACAGATCGGCAAGGGTCTGGGTGGGATGGCAATGGCCGCCGTCACCGGCATTGATGACAGGAATGCTGGCGCTCCTGGCAGCCACATAGGGAGCGCCTTCCTTGGGGTGGCGCATACCCATTATGTCGGCGTAGCAGCTAATCATTTTGGCAGTATCGGCAATGCTCTCGCCCTTGGAAGCAGAGGAAGAACTGGCCTCACTGAAGCCTATCACGCTGCCGCCCAGCTCCAGCATAGCAGCCTCAAAGCTCAGGCGGGTACGGGTAGAAGGCTCAAAGAACAATGTTGCCAGCTTCTTACGGCGGCAGCTGTCCGCATACTTATCGGGATTTTCACTGATGTCGCAGGCTGTTTTCAGCAGGGCATCAATTTCCTCTACAGAAAAATCAACAATATCAATCAAACTTCTCATGCTTTTGCTCCATTCACGGCCAGATAATTCTTAATCCGGGTTACATTCTCTTCGTTAGCAGGATCTTCTTCCAAGTACTCAATAATATCATACACATCCACCACAGAGTATACAGGGAAACCAAAATGCTCTTCGATCTCCTGCATGGCCCCCTTCTCGGACTGGCCTTTTTCCTTCCGGTCAACCATGATGAAAGTAGCAATAACCTTAGTGCCTTCCAGATGATTCAGGATCTCCATACTTTCACGGATTGCAGTACCGGCAGTGATCACATCCTCAATAATGACAATCTCCTCGCCTGCCTGAGGCACATAGCCAACAAAGGTGCCGCCTTCGCCGTGATCCTTCACTTCCTTACGGTTGAAGAAGAAGGGCAAATTCAAGCCGTTCTTGGACAGGGCAACGGCTGCGGAAATGGACAGGGAGATGCCCTTGTAAGCAGGACCGTAAAGAACAGCCTGCTTTTTGCCCAGCTTATCAAAGTAAGCCTTGGCGTAGAACTCACCCATTCTGGTGATCTGGTCACCGGTCTTGATCATACCGGCATTGACAAAGTAAGGGATCTTCCGGCCGGACTTGGCGGTAAAGTCGCCGAACTTCAGTACACCTGCTTCCTGCAGGAATTCAATAAATTCTCTCTTATAGCTTTCCATATTTCTCTCCTTAAGTAGCCGATGATTAAATCGGCAAGAATGAGTGGCGAGAGATTTTGGCACAAATTAAAGTTCAGAAAACGATGAAATACTTTGTGTATTTCGAGTTTTATGAACTGCAAAGTTGGGCCAAAAGATCCGCCAATAACCGCAGACGATTTAATCAGCGGTTACTTAATCGCAGAACTCAGCAACGCAACGCTCGTAAGCCGCGACGGGATCCGCGGCAGCGGTAATGGGACGGCCCACAACAATATAGTCTGAACCGATCTGCTTAGCCTGGGCGGGAGTCATAACACGTTTCTGGTCACCCACATCACCGTCAGCAAAGCGGACACCGGGGGTAATGGTCAAAAATTCCTTACCGCACACATCATGTACCTTACCGGCTTCCAACGGAGAGCATACGATACCGTCCAAGCCTGCGTTTCTGGCAGTCTTGGCGTAGTGCATAACCACCTGATCGATGGGCTTATGAATCAGAATATCCCGCTCCATAGTCTCCTGATCGGTAGAGGTTAGCTGGGTCACGGCAATCAGCAGCGGACGGCTGCCATCGGGACGTGTCAGGCCTTCCAAAGCACCTTGCATCATGGCGGTAGTACCGGCAGCGTGCAGATTGGTGATATCTACATCCAAGTTGGAAAGTACGGCCATTGCTTTCTTTACGGTGTTGGGAATGTCGTGCAGCTTCAGATCCAGAAAGATCTTATGGCCTCTGGCTTTGATCTGCTTGACGATCGCAGGACCTTCCGCGTAGAACAGCTCCATGCCGATCTTCACAAAAGGCTTCCGGCCGGTGAACTTATCCAGAAAGCTGAAGGTCTGCTCAGCGCTGGCAAAGTCACAGGCTACAATTACATCCTTACCCATTATTTCGCTCCTCCTATGATCTCACTTAATGTGTTGATTCTGTACTTATCCATAACAGCAGGCAAATCAGCAATGATATCCCGGCATGCAAAGGGATCCACAAGGTTTGCAGCACCGATCTCAACAGCGGTAGCACCGGCCAGCATCATTTCAATCACATCTTCAGCGCTGCTGGCACCGCCCATACCCACCACGGGGACCTTCACCGCATTGGCAACCTGATAGACCATCCGCACAGCAACCGGGAAAATAGCGCTGCCGGAAAAGCCGCCCATCTTATTGGCAATGATGGGCTTGCGGGTCCGCAGGTCGATGCGCATACCCAGCAGTGTGTTGATCAGGCTGATGCCGTCCGCACCTGCATCCTCGCAGGCTTTGGCAATGGAAACGATATCCGTCACATTGGGACTCAGCTTCACGATCACAGGCTTGGTAGTCACTTTCTTGACCGCAGCCGTCACCTCCGCAGCTGCCTTGGGATCTGTACCGAAGCTCATGCCGCCGCCATGCACATTGGGACAGCTGACATTCACTTCCAGCCAGCCAACCTGCTCCTCTTTATCCAACTTTTCACAGGTGTAGGCGTAATCCTCAATACTGAAGCCGCTCACATTGGCCATAACCGGCTTGTGGAAGCATGCCTTCAGCTTGGGAAGCTCCTGACTGATGACCTTCTCCACACCGGGATTCTGCAGGCCCACCGCATTGATCATGCCGGCAGTACACTCGGCGATTCTGGGAGTGGGATTACCAAACCTGGGGTCCTTTGTTGTGCCCTTAAAGGAGAATGTACCAAGGCAGTTGATATCATACAGTTCTGCGTATTCATAGCCGAATCCAAATGTACCGGAGGCCGGAATTATGGGATTGTCCAGCTCAATGCCGCATAAGTTAACACTCAGTCTTCCCATAAGATCTCCTCCTTCTTCATGACCGGACCTTCTTTACAGATGCGCTTATAGCCGGTAATAGTTTTGCAGGAGCAGCCCATACAGGCACCAAAGCCGCAGCCCATACGCTTTTCAAAGCTCATCTGGCCGGAGGTAACGGAGGTCTTATACACAGCCTTCAGCATAGGCTCCGGACCGCAGGAGTAGAAGTAGGAATAATCCATGTCTTTCAGTACATCGGTAACAAAGCCTTTTATTCCGTAGGAGCCGTCAACAGTCGTCACCGTCACATGCGCGCCCAGTGCTTCAAATTCCTTTTCATAGAACACTTCGCTCTTGGTATTAAAGCCCAGAATGACCTGCACTTCCCTACCCTCGGCAATCAGCCGCCTGGCAAGCAGGTACATGGGAGGCACACCTACACCGCCACCCAGCAGCACAGGCTTGTCCCCGGCCAAAGACAGGTCATAACCGTTGCCCAGACCGGTGAGGATATCCAACTTGCCACCCTGCATTTGGGACATCTGCTCAGTACCCTTGCCAACCACCTTATAAATGATGGTCAGCAGATCGTCCTGCACATCACATACGGAGATGGGACGGCGCAGGTACAAACCATCCAGCTTAATATTCACAAACTGACCCGGTGCGGTGACGGCGGAGGTATCCCCCCGCAGCGTCATTTTATACACCGTATCGGTCAGCGCTATATTTTCAATGATTTCAAAAAGTCCCTGTTTCATGGCACCCTCTTAAGCATCAATGGTGGAAATGGTCAGTGTGGTTTCTTCCAGAACATCCAGCAGAACCTTGACGGTATCCAGAGCGGTAAACATGGTCACATTGTATTCTGTTGCAATCTGGCGGATTCTGGTGCCGTCGTTCTCTCCCGCACTGGGATCCTTGGTATTGATCACGTAGGCAATATGGCCCTGACGCAGCGCATTGGGGATTTCATCACTGCCTTCGCTGATTTTTGTCAGCGTGTGGGTGCGGATTCCATGCTCTTTTAAATACTTGGCAGTACCGGCTGTAGCTTCAATGTTAAAGCCCAGATTATAGAACCGACGGATCAGCGGCAGTGCCTCTTCCTTATCAGCGTCAGCAATGGTTGCCAAAACCGTACCGTAGTTCTGCAGATGCATCCCGGATGCCTGCAGTGCCTTAAACACAGCGCGGGTCATGGTTCTGTCATAGCCAATAGCTTCGCCGGTGGACTTCATTTCCGGGGACAGATAGGCATCTAGGCCGCGAATCTTGTTAAAGGAGAACACGGGTGCCTTCACGTACCAGCGATCCTTCTCCTGCGGATAGATGTGGAAGATGCCCTGCTCCTTCAGGCTCTTACCCAGAATCACCTCTGTGGCAATATCCGCCAGACTGTAACCGGTGGACTTGGACAGGAAAGGTACCGTACGGGAGGATCTGGGGTTGACCTCAATGATAAACACATTGTCATCCTTATCCACGATAAACTGGATGTTGAACAGACCTACGATGCCGATGCCCAGACCCAGTTTCTTGGCATACTGCAGAATGATGCCCTTCACCTTATCACTGATGGAGAAGCTGGGATACACGGAAATGGAGTCACCGGAGTGAACACCGGTGCGTTCAACCAGTTCCATAATGCCGGGCACAAACACATCGTGTCCGTCGCAAATGGCATCCACCTCAACCTCGCGGCCCTGAATATACTTATCAACCAGAACAGGCTTGTCCTCGTCAATCTCAACAGCGGTACGCAGGTAGTGGCGCAGCTGATCCTCATTTGCAACGATCTGCATGGCCCGTCCACCCAGAACAAAGCTGGGACGAACCAGAACCGGATAACCGATCTTGGCAGCGGCCGCGATGCCGTCCTCGATCTTGGTAACCGCACGGCCCTGGGGCTGAGGAATCTTCAATTCAGACAGCAGCTTTTCAAAAGCGTCACGGTTCTCTGCCTTATCGATAGCTGCGCAGTCGGTACCGATGATCTTCACGCCCCGGTCAAACAAGGGCTGTGCCAGATTGATGGCAGTCTGACCGCCCAGAGAAGCAATCACGCCCTCCGGCTTTTCAAACTCAATGATGTTCATAACATCCTCGGGGGTCAACGGCTCAAAGTACAGCTTGTCAGCAGTGGTGTAGTCAGTAGAAACAGTCTCGGGGTTGTTGTTGATAATAATAGCTTCGTAGCCGGAATTACGGATGGTCATGACCGCATGGACGGTGGAGTAGTCAAATTCCACGCCCTGGCCGATACGGATGGGACCTGCGCCAAGAACAACGATTTTTTTCTTCTTGGTCAGTACAGATGCGTTGTCACCGGTATAGGAAGAGTAGAAGTAAGGAATATAAGCACCGGTATGGCAGGTATCCACCATTTTGAATACCGGGAACAGGTTATTTTCCTTACGGAAGTTATAAACATCCAGCTCTGCGCACTTCCACATTCTGGCAACGTACTTATCGGAGAAGCCCATCTGCTTTGCATCGGTCAGCACGCTCAGGCTCTGCACATTCACTTTCAGTTTCTCTTCCATGTCCACGATCCGCTTGATAGCTTCCAGGAAGAAGGGGGTGATCTGGGTAATGGCATGGATCTGCTCAACTGACACACCACGGTACACCAGCTCAGCAATGGCGAAAATGTTGTCGGCACGGAACAACTTGATATATTCCAGCAGTTCCTCGTCGGTCATATTGTCGAACTTGGACATATAGATATGGTTTGCGCCCACTTCCAGAGAACGGATACCCTTCAGCAGAGCCTCCTCCAAATTGGAACCGATACCCATAACCTCACCGGTGGCCTTCATCTGGGTTCCCAGCAGGTTGGACGCACCGGTAAACTTATCGAAGGGGAACCGGGGCAGCTTAGCGATCACGTAGTCCAGCTGAGGCTCAAACGCTGCGTTAGTATTGGCAATCTTAATATCTTCCAGAGCCATGCCCACAGCGATCTTAGCGGTAACACGGGCGATGGGATAGCCGGATGCCTTGGAAGCCAGCGCGGAAGAACGGGAAACTCTGGGGTTGACCTCGATCAGGTAGTACTCGCTGGTGTGGGGATTCAGCGCAAACTGCACGTTGCAGCCGCCCTCGATCTTCAGTTCACGGATGATCTTGATAGCGGAATCATTCAGCATCTTCAGGTCATGGTCGTTAAGGGTCATAATAGGCGCAACAACCAGACTGTCACCTGTATGAACGCCGACAGGGTCGATATTCTCCATGCCGCAGATGGTAATGGCATGGTCGTTGGAGTCACGCATGACCTCAAACTCAATTTCCTTGTAGCCCTTTACGGATTTCTCGATCAAAACCTGATGAACAGGAGACAAATTGAAAGCGTTGATACCCACCTCAATCAGTTCTTCCTCGTTATATGCAAATCCGCCGCCGGTACCGCCCAGAGTAAAAGCCGGACGCAGAACAACAGGATAACCGATTCTTGCTGCCGCTTCTTTGGCCTCTTCCAGAGAATAGGTAATCTCAGAAGGAATAACAGGCTCACCGATGGACTCGCACATTTCCTTAAACAGTTCCCGATCCTCAGCACGCTCGATGGAGGCGCTGGAAGTGCCCAGCAGCTCTACGCGACACTCCTTCAGCACGCCCTTCTTTTCCAACTGCATGGCAAGGTTCAGACCGGTCTGGCCGCCGATGCCAGGCACGATAGCGTCAGGACGCTCATAGCGGATGATCTTAGCCACATACTCAAGGGTCAGGGGCTCCATGTAGACCTTATCCGCAACAACCGTATCGGTCATTATGGTTGCAGGGTTGGAGTTGCACAGAACAACCTCATATCCCTCCTCCTTCAGTGCCAGACAGGCCTGTGTGCCTGCATAGTCAAATTCCGCAGCCTGTCCAATCACGATAGGGCCGGAGCCGATAATCAAAATCTTCTTAATATCCGTTCTCTTTGCCATTACTGTGTTCCTCCTATATTACTGTTTCTTATAAACAATCTTACCGTCACAAACTGTGAGTACGCACTCACCGGCCAGCTTCCACCCGGCAAAGGGGGTTGCCTTGCCCATGGAGATGAAGTTTTGCGGATCTACTGTATACTCTTTTTCCAGATTCCACACCGTGTAGTCCTCCCCCAGAGGAATATCAAACCGCTTTCTGGGATTGACCGCCAGCAGGTCGATCAGCTTTTCTAAGGTGATAACACCTTTTTTTACCAAGTGGGTATAGAGAATCGAAAAGGCTGTTTCGATACCCACGATACCGAAGGAGCTGCCTGCCAGACCTTTCCCCTTCTCCTCTGCACTGTGGGGCGCATGGTCTGTTGCGATCATATCGATTGTACCGTCGCAGATGCCTTCCACCAGAGCCTGTCTGTCCGCTTCGCTGCGGATGGGCGGATTCATCTTGAAGCGGCCGTCCTCCTGCAGTTGACTGTCGTTCATCACGAGGTAATGGGGGCCTGTTTCACAGGTGATATCCACGCCTCTGGCTTTTGCCTGCCGGATGATCTCAACGCTTTCCTTTGTGGAGATATGGCACACATGGTACCTGCAGCCAATCTCCTCCACCAGCTTGATATCCCGGGCGATCTGGGCATATTCACTTTCGCTGCAGATGCCCTTGTGCCCGTGCTCTTTAGCGTACTCGCCGTCGTGGATGTACCCGCCCCGGAGCAACGCGTTGACTTCACAGTGGGCTACTATCATTTTGTCCAGCGCCTTGGCACGGCGCATAGCGCTGCGCATCATATCATCGCTCTGCACGCCTCTGCCATCATCGGAAAAAGCGATCACGTCCGGTGCCATACCTTCCAAGTCTGCCAGTTCCTCTCCCTGCTGGCCCACTGTAATGGAGCCGTAGGGATATACATGGATCACAGCATTATCTTCAATCAGCTTCAATTGCTGCGCCAAATGCTCTTTACTGTCCGGTACCGGACTCAAATTGGGCATGGTGCATACTGCGGTATATCCACCGGCTGCCGATGCTTTCGATCCGGATGCAATCGTCTCTTTATAAGAAAAACCCGGCTCACGGAAATGCACATGCACATCACAAAAGCCGGGAAAAACAGCATATTCAGAAGAATTGAAAAAAGACAATGCCTCCGCCATGGGTGCTCCGGAAGAAAGAATACCACCAGCACAGCAGCCAACGCTCTTCATTTTGACTTCAGCGCTCATCATCAGTTTCTCCTCCTAAGTTCAATCTTATCTGGGTAAGTATATCACAGGGTAAAACGTTTGTCAAACCCTGTGACTGATTTTTCCCAATTCAGATTGACTAAAATTTTTTCATTGCGGATAGGCTTCTATATCCAAATCCACAAAGGGATATATTCTCTGCCAACTGTTTTCCGTCTTTCGGATACTGCTTCTGTGATTACTGAGCAAGCGTACAATGTCATATACGTCGATCCATATTTCCGAATTGCATTCCTTTTGGCTTTCCTCAAAGATCAGCTCCATGCCGAAATGCAGATGCACAGTCTCAATATTGTTTGTATTCTCTTTATCCGAGTAGCCCGTTCTTCCCATAAAACCGATCAGATCACCGGCCTGCACAATGTCCCCTTCCTGTAAGCCTTCAGCAAAGGGGTGATCCTTTTGCAGATGGGCATAGTAATAATAACGCTTGGAATCAAAGGAACGGATACCGATCCGCCAGCCGCCGTAACGGTTCCAGCCCATGGCCTCCACAATACCGCCTTCCACCGCAACAATTGGCGTACCAAGCCCACCCATCAGATCATTGCCCAGATGTTTGCGGGCAAACCCGAAAGAACGGCTGTTGCCGAAATCGGAGCAATGGCTGTAGCCGTAGCCTGCCGCCACCGGGGAAAACGCCTTCAGCCCGTATGATGGCTGCCACTGTCCGTCAATTTGTATGGCATAGGAGCCGAGCAATCCACCCAGTGCCGCCTCATATGCCTGATGATAATAAGCATAATATTTATACAGATTGCCCAGTAATTCCTCCGGTGCTTTGTCACCTTTCAGTTCCGCAACCGCTTTTTTGACCGATGCCAAGCCGCATTTTCCTCCGGTACGGCAGGCGGCAAGTGCCAGCGAATCGATCCAGCTGATGTGCTTCTCCTGATCAAATGTAGCAATATCCGTATCCATGGCGTATTTCAGCGACTCATACGGCACACCGAAATCCACCCAGCGAATGGTTTCTGCCTGTGCAGGAACGCACAGCACCATGATAACTGCCAATATAAAAATTAAACGCCGTTTCACATTACCACCTCTTGGCTATCATGTGAAACGGCGTGAAAAATATCCCTTGAAATTATTTCAAATCGCGCTTGATTCCCTCCGCAATCCGGTAAATATCCTCCATTTTCTGAATAGACGAAATTTGTTCCTTATAATAATTTGCATAAGCAACGCCCCGCAGGTACCATGCAAAATGCTTTCTTGCTTCCAGACAGGCAATATGCTCGCCCTTATCTTCAAAGGCAAGCTCAAACTGTCTAACCGCTACATCCACACGATTTGCAAGAGGAGGTCTTTCATATGCATGCTGACCTTGCAGAGCGGCTTGCACTTCCGAAAAGATCCACGGGTTGCCAAAGGTTGCTCTGCCGATCATAAGGCCGTCAGACTTTGTCCAGTTACGGCACTTCATTGCCGCTTCCCCACTGACGATATCACCATTAGCAACGACCGGAACGGAACATTGATCTTTTACTTTAGCGATCATGTCCCAGTCTGCTGTACCGGAATAAAGCATGCTTCTGGTCCGTCCGTGAACTGTCAAAAGCGTTGCGCCGTTATCTTCCATACGCTTTGTAAAATCCAGCACATTGATACTGCCCTTGTCCCAGCCTAATCGGCACTTGACAGTCACCGGAACAGCTACAGCCTTCACAACAGCCGCAACGATCTGGCCTGCCAGCTCCGGCGTGCGCATCAAGCCGCAGCCGTCACCGGAATTGGCGATCTTCGGCATGGGGCAGCCCATGTTAATATCAATAAAATCACAACCGGAAATCTCAAGTGCAAGCAGAGCTGCCTGTGCCATAATGTGGGGATCGTTGCCGAAGATCTGGGCACCGCAGATGCTGCCTTCATTCTTCCGCAGCAGCGCCGCGCTCTTCTTGTCCTTATACACAAGCGCCCGGGAGGAGACCATTTCCGTAACGGTCATGGTTGCGCCCAGTTCGGCACAAATCGTCCGGAATGCCCAATCCGTCACACCAGCCATAGGCCCCAAAACCAGCGCCTCATTTACTTCAATATTACCAAACCGCATTGCAGCACCTCCTCTGACCGGGAGATTATAACACACTGTGGAGCATTTCGCAAGACAGTCTGGCCATTTTGAATGTCATTGGTATTTATCGCCATCCATAGCAAGACTTTTTCTAAATTCCGTAGGTGATAAGCCGTACTTCTTTTTAAAAAGGCGGGAAAAATTACTACTGTCCAGAAAACCGGTAGCATAGGCTATTTCTGTAATCGACATCTGCGTATTAAGCAGCAGCTTTTTCGCCTGAGAAAGCCGGCATTTAGTCAAATACTCGATTACAGCATAGCCTGTGGTGCGTTTAAACAAATGTGATAAATAGCTTACGCTCATATAATACTCTGCAGCCAATGCAGAAATACTGATCTTTTCAAAATATGAGTTTTCAATCCTTGACTGGATTTCTCTAATATTTGAAATACTGTTCCTGTTAATTTCGGAACGATTATGGGACATTTCTCTGCATAGCAAAACCAGAAGATCAATAAGCAAAGCCATCTGCCGCTGATCGGAGTAAACCAGCTTTCTTTTATACTCTTCCACACTGGCAGAAAATATCCGCATCAATTCATTTTGAAACGGTCCTGCCGGAATAACAGGACATGCATTGGGATGTCTTTTGTGCAAGACTGCACCTAACTCTTCATCCCGAATCCGGTTGCTGGCAGCCTCCAGAGAAATGCACAGATAGTATCTAAGACAAGTGTCACCAGCAGGCTGCAGCACACAGTCGTCTAGTTCGTTCAGTAAAATCAATGCCGGGCTCTGCACTGTATAGTGCTTATGTTTTATTTGCAATCGCAGCGTGCCGGTATGCAAATATACAATTTCAAAACAGTCTGCTTTTTGTTTTGTGAACGCCAGCAGGTCATCAGAGCAGCCAGCGAATTCTATCAATTGTTTATTCATAGCCCCTCCGTTTCTTGTCCTGAATAATTATAAAGTTACTCCGGTTTTGTAAAATGCAATTTCCCGAATATCCTCACCTTTACATCGATACATACCGTTTACAGCTTCCATCAGCAGGCAGAACAAGCCTTCCTGATCCATAGTATATGCATTAAAATCAATCCAACCGCTTTTCTTGCTGGAAAGAAAGCTGTTAGTGGCAATTTTCATTGTTGGTACAAATGTGTTAAATGGAGTACCTCTACCAGTTGTGAAAAGGACAATCTGACAACCGGATGCCGCCAGCGCAGTGGATGCAATCAGATCATTTCCCGGCGCATTGAGAACGGATACACCCTGTTTTGACATAAGCTGGCCATACTGCAATACATCAACGATTTGGGTGGACCCCGCCTTTTCGATGCATCCAAGAGACTTTTCTTCCAATGTAGTGATGCCCCCTTCCCTATTGCCGGGACTGGGGTTTTCATAAACCGGAAAACCTTGCTGTATGTATGAACACTTAAACGCATCAATCATTGCTTTGTACTTTTCAAAGATCTCTATGGACGCACATTTATTCATTAATAACTGCTCTGCGCCAAACATCTCCGGTACTTCCGTAAGGATCGCGCTCCCTCCTGCCGCAACCAGCTGATCTGTAATCCGACCTACCAGCGGATTGGCAGTTATACCAGAATAACCGTCACTGCCACCGCATTTGAGTCCAATACACAGTTCAGAGCAATCCACCGCTTCACGCTGCAGAACGCTGGCCTTTTCCGCAAAGTCCTGCAATATTTTCAGTCCGGCACTATGCTCATCTTCCACATCCTGACAGTTGAGAAAGGCGATATGTGCATTGGGAAGTATTTCAAGACATTTCCGGATGCCACCAAGGCCGTTATTCTCGCAGCCAAGGCCCACAAACAGCACATAACTTGCGTTGGGGTTTTGTGAAATGGCACACAGCAAGTGCTTGATATTCTCCTGATCCTGCCCAAGTTGACTGCATCCAAAGGGATGGGTCAGCGCAAAGATCCCATCCAGACTACCGCGAACAAAATGCTGGGCATCTTTAGCAAGCCGCATGCAAACATTATTCACGCAGCCCACGGTAGGAATAATATAGATCTCATTTCGGATGCCGGCCCGCCTGCCCTTGCGTTTATACCCATGAAAGGTAAGTTTCTTCCCAGGAAAAGTATTTGCGTGAAAATGATAGGAATACTGTACGGATTCATCCAGCTGGGTACGAAGATTATGACTGTGGACCCAGTCGCCCTTTTTAATATCTGCTGTGGATCTTCCAATGATCTGTCCGTATTTTATGACATATTCACCCAAAGAAAGATCCTTCAGCGCTATCTTGTGTCCTGCAGGTATTCTGTCTGTCTTATCCAGACAGACACCCACATTGTCATCTTTATGAATGGTGATAATACTCATAGCAAGCACGCCCCATTCCGAATTCCGTTTACCTGCTCTGTCACCGTTTCGCAGAAGCCCGGATAGGCAGTCAGATCCTCACCCCAGATTTGCATGTCTTTCATAAATTCCTCTATGCTGCCGCCACCCGCAAAGTAATCCAGATAGGCTTTGTCATCAGTCAGTTGTATCTGCCGGTTGGGCAGAATGGCATAATAATCCTCTTTTCTGACCGACGCATACAGCGCCATCAGGTAGGAGAAGCCCACAGTCAAATTAGCGGGAAGCTTCCGATTGGCGGTGTAGTAGTCCCGGAAGCTGGGCAACACCCTGGCTCTCCACTTGGAAATGCTGTTCAGGGCAATACTGGTCAGCCGATGATTCAGATAGGGATTGCGAAACCGCTCCAACACATCTGCCGCAAACTGCCGGGAACCGGGCACAAAGGGGATGATCTCCTCATCCAGTGTTCTTTGTACAAACGCCAGCAGCCGGTCATCGTTCATGCAGTCGCAGACCGTTTCCTGCCCAAGAAACAGCCCAGCCGGCACCAGATTGGTATGACTGCCGTTCAAAACCCGTACCTTTCGCTTTTTGTAGGGCGTAACGTCATCTGTCAAAACCACATCGATGTTATGGCGGCCCGGATGGATATACCGTCTTAAATCCCCTTTTTCTTCGATTACCCAAAGACCGAAGGGTTCGCCAACGGTCATAAGCTGATCTTCTTCTCCGATCAGCGCTTCCAGATGGCTGCGGGTCAGTTCGTCCCGGGGATAACCGGATACGATCCGATCTACCAGGGTGTTGCAGTAGTAATTCTCTTCTTCATTCCAGCGACGGAAGGCCTCCGGCAAATTCCAAAGATCGATGTATTTCGCTACACAGCATTGCAGCTGATCCGCATTGCTGTCAATCAGCTCCACAGGAAGCATATAAACGCCATCCAGCCCCGCCCGGAACCGTTCATACAGAAACAGGGTCAGCTTTCCGGGGAAAGTCATATCCATAAAGTTATCTAAGGTATCCTCTTCCCGGAAACAGATGCCAGCCTCGGTGGTGTTGGATACGATGAGCTTCAGTTCCGGATCCCGTGCCAGCCGGTAATAGGCATCCTGCTGCCCAAAGGGATCGATTACGCTGTTAAGTACAGCTACCGGAAATACCTGTTCTACAGCCTTGCCCACATCCATGCCCCGCAGGATCACATGGTAACGGTTATTCTGCCGTACAAACCGCTCCAAAGAACCGGGAATGGGCATAACAACATTTACTTCGTAGTCACCATATTCGCGGTGAATGGTCTGAAAATACATATCCGCAAAGGCACGCAAAAAATTACCCTCTCCAAATTGCAATATCTTTACCATCATTTTACCTTCTTCCAAAGAATCTACCTAATTGTCTTGACAAATACACAGCAGTTGCTACAATAAATATATGGAAATTAAGAATCAACAATTAAATACAGTTGGCAGCAGTATATTCTATCACCATACACTGACCACAGCACAACCAGCTGATTATACCATAGGGCCGGAGGCCCACCGCCAGCACGAGCTGCTTTACCTGATCTGCGGAAACCTGACATACCAGATAGAAGGGAGAACATATGAGGTTCACCCGGGAGATATGATCCTGATTCCTCCAAATGACATCCACAGCTTGCAGATCGGCAGCGGTTCTGATTACGAGCGTATGGTTTTCCATTTTAATTTGGAATTGCTGACCCAGATGTTGAAGGGCTTGTCCGATGAGCCCCTGTCTTTTAGGTGGGATATCCATGCCCCAGTCATTCCCAGCCGCATTTGCAGGCAGTACAAATTACACGATCTGCTGACATCTGTGATTGAAAACACGGAAAACCGGCAATACCGCAATCCGTACACCGTGTCAAAAACCATTGAGCTTGTGATCCAGCTGGACAAGCTCTTCGCAGACCGCAAGCTGTCAATGATCCAGCCGACCACGGTAGATCCTCTGATCCAGCGCATGATCGATTACATCGACGGCCATATGATGCAGCCGATTTCTCTTGACTCCATGGCAGCAGAGCTATATGTAAGCAAGTCAACCCTGTGTCACCGGTTCCGCTCGTATATGAATGTAACTGTTAACCGCTACATAACCGTGAAGAAGATCTACTATGCTGCGGAACTGATTCAAAAAGGCATGAGTGCGGCAGAAGCAGCATTAGCGGTAGGCTACAGCAATTACACCACATTTTTCTACAATTTTAAACAGATCATCGGAACCGCTCCCGCTGCCGGAAAGCAGCAAAAACGAATCTAACAGAACCGATCCAGTATTGCCTGCGGCACCAGAGATGCAGAATCCAAATCACAGTAAACACTTACATCCGGATGCTGCTTCAGCAATGTGGCAGGTACCATATTCGTTAGTTCCAGCGCAAGCGTATCTCTGATCGCTTGCGCTTTTACTTTGTAAGGAACAGCGCAAATAATAGTCTTGCACTGCATGATCTTATGACAGGTCATGCTGATGGCCTGCTTGAAGGCCTCATCCGGTGTGGCAAACCAGCCCTCGTGGATCTGCTGCTGAATGCAGCTGTCCGCCAGTGTAACCACCTTGTAGGCTCTGGCATCTTCGAAGTCTGCTGGCGGATCGTTAAAGGCAATATGTCCGTTCTCACCGATGCCAATGAGGCCCAGATCCACAGGACGCTCTTCCAGCAGAGCAGTCAGCTCCCGGATGGTTTCCCCGGGATTTGCTTGGCCGCTGATCAAATGATACTTACCCGGATGTACTACATCCACGAACCGCTCCCGCAGATACTTCTGGAAGCTGGCCGGATGGTCCGGGGAGATACCCACATACTCATCAAGATGGAACATCTCCACCTTGCTCCAATCCACATCTTCCTTTACGAAATGCTCAAAAAAGGCAAACTGAGAAGCACCGGTGGATAAAAGCAATCTGGGATATTCTCCACAGGCAATAATCTGATTCAGCACCTGCGCCGCATGCTTTGCCGCAGCCTGTCCCAATGCCTGACTGTTTTCCATAACTTTCACTATCATTGAATTGTTCCTCCAAAAATAACTTTTTCAATATTTAAATTGGAATCCATAAGGATCAAATCCGCACGCTTTCCGGTTTCGATGCTGCCCCGGTCCGCGTAGCCCATGATCTTAGCAGGCACACCGGAGAGCATCCTGCTCACATTCATCAAATCGACTCCGGCTTGCTGATGCATCACACGCAGTAGCCGGTCCGTGGTTGCCACACTGCCAGCAAACGCTGTCATGTCTGCCAGCTTTGCAACCCCGTCATCAATGACGATCTCCGCGCTGGGAACATTTTTTCTCATCCGTGTCCGCGTTCCGTCGGGCAGACCGGCACCCCGTGTAGCATCCGTGATCAGGCAGATGTGATCTGTGCCTTTGATTTTATAAATCAGTTTCAAAAGTTCCGGAGGAAGGTGCTTTCCGTCGGCAATGAGCTCCACATTCAGCCGATCGTCATACAATGCACCTTCCACGGCGCCGGCTACCCGGTAGAGATTTCTCCGCTCCGTCAGCCGCATACCGGAATACAAATGGGTCATCAGCGTATATCCGTTATCCGCAGCCTGCTGGATCTGCCGGAAGTCCGCATCCGTATGGCCTGCCGAAACAACCAGTCCAAGCGCTTTACCGCTTTTGCCGAATTCAAGGCCATTTTCCAGTTCCGGCGCTGCGCTAACCCGCTCAATAAAAGGGTATTTTGCAACCAGCCGCTTTAACCGTTCCGGATCCGGCGTATCCATGCAGGTTACATCCTGTGCGCCGCACTGGGCCGGATTAAACCACGGCCCTTCCATATGGACGCCGTGAATCGAGGTAGGGGTATCATCTGCCAACAACTCCGACAGGCGATCCAGTGCAAGGCTGATTTCATCCCAAGTTCCGGTCATGGTGGTAGCCAGCAGGGTGGTCGTTCCGTGTTTTAAGTGAAAATCTGCAATCTGCCGCATCTCATCGGCAGTTGCGTCCATAAAATCGAATCCGTTGCCGCCATGACAGTGGATATCAATGAAACCGGGCAGCAGCCATGCGCCTTGGGCGTCTATGGTCTCGGGGACATTCTGCTGAGGATCTGTTCCCACATAATCAATAATCCCATTCCGGAAACAGCATACGCCGCCGTATAACATGCTATCCGGCAGGACAATATTGGCGTTGATGATCTGCGTTTTCATAGGCAGTCCGCCTCCTTGTTATTCAAAGCTGTACCAGATGTCCGGCGTGAATCCTTTTGTATCGGTATTTGCCACCGGGAAGGCGATGCCGTAGCCGGCGGTACTGTGGTAGAAGCTGTCGAAACGGGTGGCTTGATATGCCAGTTCTCCGGTGGGATCCTCATATTCCAGCACCCAGGCGTATCTTTGCCGGTGACCCGGATCCGATGTTTCCACATCCGAGTACCGGAAGGCCATGCGCATCAGCCGCACATTATTCCGGAACACCGCCTCTTCAGCAGCCCCCAATGCCTGCGAGAACAGGTCATAGACCAATGGCTTACCGATGTTGTCCATCAGATATTTGCCGCCCCGCTCGACAGAAACCTGTCCGTCCATGCTTTGCTCCATCAGCCGGACAATCTGAGCGATATACGGCGCACCGTTTCCGAACAGACGGCAAAGGGCAGATAAATTGTCCTCAAAAGACAATTCAGCATCGTATCCGGTTCTGCCAAAGCTATACAGATTCATCAGGTGATTCCACAGGTTAAAGCACTCGATCTGGGTACCGGCACCGGCAATGTTCTTTTCCTTGAAATACTTCCAAATGCTCTGCAGCTCATCGGCCATGGGGATCAGTCGCTGACGGCCGCCGAACACACCCATATAGTAATCATAGAATACTACCTGTGCCCCCCGCTTCTGCCATTGCAGTAAGGTTTCATCATAAATGGTTCCGATCAGGCAGGAGCCGTCGGGCTTGCCGCAGGTACGCAACCCAGTTGCTGCCCATGTGGACAAGTCACACAACAATGCAGGTGACAGTTCCAGATCATCAGGGCAGGTCCACAGATCCGTGTACAGCAGCATGTCAATTTTGATCTGCGGATGAACTGCGCTCACCCGTTTTGCCACTTCGTTTTGGAAGTAGGCGTAGTTTTCAATCTTACTGTAAGGCGAACACTTTTCACAGCAGCACTGCTCCATCGTTCCATCCATTGGCCACAGAGCTACCATATCCACCAGCGGATTCTCGGAGATCCAGCGGATCAGATTATGACTGATCTGCTCGATGCACTCCATATTCCGGGAACAGAACACCCATTGTCCCTGTGGAGAATCCGGAGTTTTGGGCTGAAAACGGGTGCCGTCACTGTTCAGACGGTAATATTCAGGGTGGGTATAGGCGTATTGCTCAGGGAAATATTGGTTGCCGTAGAAGGGTAGCCACAGGCCCACAGCATCGTGATGGCCAACACACAGGTTGATGCCGCGCTTTTCCAGTTCAGCCACCAGCCCCATTTTCTTGTAGCCCTCGTAGATACTGGTCCATGTAAGGATCCGGTTGTAGCGGTTTTTTACCAACCAGTCAAAAAAGGGAACGTTCAGTTCATGCCGGGGATTTCCTGCCCGGTCACCATATTCAACGATGGCACAGCGGTAGGGTCGGTCCGCACCGGCTTTGACATATTGGTTGTCGGAAAGCTCCAGCTTTTCAAGTCGGGGTACGATCTCACCGGCCTCAACCCCCGGTGCGCTGTAGGCCGCCAGCGTACAGCCTATATACCGCTCCAGAAATTCATAGACCGCATAAACGGTTCCCCGCTCCCAATCGGCAAAGCCTTCACTGCCAGCAAGCAGCACCTTATTTTCGCTAATTCGGATGAGTATGCCCTCCGGTCCGGTCAGCAGGCCGGAAAATTCCTCTTTGTCAATCCATTGCGCGGTTGCGCCGTTTCTGCCCGGACCACCGATATAAAAGATGACACCTGCATTTTCAGCTTCAACAAGCCGTGTATCCAGACAGTGGCTTAAGTATTTTTCCAGCTCCTGCTCTGCAAAGGCTTCTCTGGGTGTGGGTGCCTCCGGCAAACAAATAGCAATCGCGCCATTTCTTTCAAGGATCATGGTATCCTCCTTATTACAGGGAATTTATATATTCCCGGACTGGCTCCGTTTCGACCATATAAATACCCCGTCTGCCTTCATGGGTAGAGTCAAAGCTGATCCTGCTGCCATCCCGGTTCCAACGGGGATGCAGATCGCAGCACCATGTAGCATTGGCATCGATCATGGCATTGTAACGGCCCAGCTCCAGACAAATATCCTTCTCTAAACTGGCAACACGCAGATATTGCAGCTTATTTCCATCGGGGTAGGTATCATTCAGAAGCAGCTTTCTATCCGGAGAGAATGTCATATGGTTATCCCAGCAGAAGAATCCGTCTGCTACCATCTCACCCTCATAGGTTTTGTCCTTCAGAATATAATTGTGCGCCCAGCCTCTGCAGCACTCCAGTTCCTTACCGTCAGTAAAGAATATGACCCGCTCCGGATCGATCCAATGGTAGTGGGACTGCATACCAAAGCCAGACAGCAGGAACAGATCGCTGCCGTCTGTATTGGCTGTAATCAGCGCATTCATGTGGCGTTTACCCGGTTCCGGGAAATCCCGTACAATAAACAGGAAACGGCTTCCGTCGGTGTTAAAGGTAATGTGATTGATAATAATCTTCTTGTCAACGCCCTTGAAATAGCTGCCGCAAAAATCCCAGATCTGCGCCAGGGAGATGATCATGCGGCTCTTGCCGGTCTTCAGATCAGTCAAATAAATACCGTCATTGGCGCTGTGATTCTGATAATAGAAAGGATCACCGATACCGGCATAGCCATACCCAGCCCTGAAATCATACAGTCGGGCAAAATTAATACTCAGCGCATAGTCACCCATTGGAGAAACATTCGCCACCGGCTTGTCCAGATACCGTTTCTGACCTGTTTTGATGTTCAGAATCACAGCAGCATAATCCAGTCCGACCTTGCAGTTATAGATAATTTCTTCGTTAGAACCGGGCAGCCACTGCAGCATGGCACCCTGCTGGAAATTCCACGCCTCAGTAGTATCCAGACATTCAAATTTTTCTGTATTTACATCCAGCAGGCCAATCTGGGCCACATCCCCCCGCCTTTGCACACGATCCATAAAGCCTACCTTGTGTGCCAAATGCAGGTCACCGCTAAACGGCTGAAGATCATAGTAACCAAAGAAGTATTGCCCATCCATAGGCGAGATTCTTTTGGCAGGAAAGGACTTGTAAATGAATTTCATATTCGTTCCTCCTTGTTAGAATTCTATATTCATTTTACCCATTTATCTCAATGCAGTCTATTATATATATTGCTACCAATATATAATATATTGCAACTTTAGGGGGTGTAAAAAGCCCAGAAACCGCATCAGTTTCTGGGCTTTTGAATGTTCGTAAGAGAAATAGAGTTGCTTGTTAAAAATATAACTAAAAGACTGATTATGTCTATATGGTTTAAAATAAGCGTAATTTGATAAATTATTTTAGATTTAATACCATGAGCAATTCACCGTAATAGTTTCCACTCTTAAGTTTTAACGAATGAGACCGCTCTCCATAAACAACAAACCCAAACTTTTTGTATAGGTTAATGGCTGTAGTGTTGGTCGAAGCAACCTCTAATTCGAGCATTTCATATCCTGCTTGCTTTGCAAATGTAATCAATTCAGCAAGGATTTTTCTGCCTAAACCTTGTCCCCATTCGCTTTTTAGTATAGCAATCCCAAATGTTGCCCTATGCATTGTTTTCTTTCTATCCATAACACAAGATAGGCTGGCATTGCCGACTAATCTTTCTCCACCAAAGGCAGAGATCATAATGCTCCCTTTATCTGCGGCATAGTGAGAGATAAAATCTTCTTCGTCCTTAATGGTAAGGTTTAATTCTTCAGGATAGCAAAGACCATATTCGGTTTCCGCAGCTGTAGATTTCAAATATGCAATCATTTGCTCAGAATCTGCTAATTCAGGACTCCTCAAAGTGTAGCATGTGCCATTTTTACCTATAAAATTTTCTGTTGAAAATAACATGTTCCATTATCCTCCTTTTTTCTACCAAAATTAAAATCAATCCAATTGTGTCATTTGTGTTTTAATATATTTAATCCAGTTTTCTAAGTTATCTATATTGAAATTGAAAAGCGCATTTTTGTAGCAGGTATAAGCAATAGGGTGGCTTTCAGCCATCCATTTCATTGATTTCTTTGGTCCCCAATAAGGATGGTGCATTATATCGCAAAAAATCTCTAAACTATCAATCAACACCCAATGCCAACGGAACATTCCCACAGCATCACATCGTTTTACTCTTTCAAACATTTTTACACACCAATCAATACTGGCTTGAATTTCAGCATTGGTTTTGTGTGGGCGGTTCATCACATATGTCTGCACATGAGTTTGAAGAGTTCTTCCAACATCATTACTGTCAGTAATGATCCGTCCGTCAAAAATTTGGATAAAATCCTCGCAGTTATAATCTCTGTTGAAATAAGACACGGGATATACAAATACATCTAATTGAATGCCATTGACAAACGATGTATCATGGTGTTTTTCATGGTTGGAAGAAATAACCAATGCATCAAAATCACTGTTCAAATCATTTGTTCCGTTCGCATACGATCCATAAAGGATGATGGACAGAGGGGTGTATTTCTGTTTGATGTATTTCATAATCTGTTCCAATGATATCACCTTGTAAAGTTCATGTTTATAAAATTATTTTTTATAACAAAAGCCTATGTAAATTGCAACTTTCTAATAGTGTTGTTTTTTCCATTGCACCAATAGGGGATTATAAAAAATGGGAAAACCCAAAAACCGCCGGGGTTTCTGGGTTTTTGAATGTTCGTAGGAGAAGTAAATTATCTCTTGGATAATTTCGATTAGCGCTTGCTGAACTGGGGAGCACGGCGAGCTGCTTTCAAACCGTACTTCTTTCTTTCCTTCATTCTGGGGTCGCGGGTCAGGAAACCAGCAGCCTTCAGAGAAG
>JAZNPV010000124.1:0-3135 GCA_045589835.1 Faecousia sp. | reverse complement strand
TAGCCTTTGGGAAAACGATCAGACCCTGCCGACGATTGACAATCTGGTGCGGCTGAAAGAAATATTTGGCGTAAGCATAGATGAAATCCTGTGCCAGCAGACGGAAACCGCGGACGCACCTGCACCGCTGGAACAGTATGTGTTTACTTATACTGCCGCAGGACATGAAAAGGTGCGCAAGGTTTCAGAAAAGAATCGCATTAAAAAGATGATCATGCCCGCCGCTCTGATGTTTTTGATATGGTTGTTTGCATTTGGATGGGAAAACTTTGTATCCTCGCTGATAGGCTTTGCACTGGGCTTTGGAGGCGTGATCGCGATCTCGCTGGCTAGGAACAAAAAAATCTGGAAGAAACACACGCAAGATGTTATCCACCGTGTGTATCATTACGACGTATACGCTGACTATGTTTATCTTCGTATATTTTTGGAGGGGCAGCTGGTCAATGCCCAAAAGATCCCGCTGGCAGAGATGAAGCTTTTTGCCGACACAGAAGATGCCCTCATTTACTCCTATGATTACAAACTGCAGATATATCCCAAAAACCAGTTAGTGCCGGACTCCCTGCTGTGGAAAGCGGGGCGGCCTATACAGGCACCTGTCAGGCTGGAAAAGGCGGCAAAGCTCCTTTTCTGGGCGAGTGTTGCGCTGGCTGTTGTGTCCGTTGCATGGTTTTTCCATCTGAGTTGGGACATGGAACTGCTGGTTGCCCAAATCTGGTATTGTTTCCTGGCTTTGCCGGTGCCCATTGCGGCCATCGTTCTGGGCATCATACTGAAGGTGAAGGGCGGAAAGGGGATAAGAAATGTGGTTGCCGGTGTGATCGCAGCTGCGCTACTGCTGTTATTCGGCTCACTTTCTTTGATTTTTAAGGATTTTGATTTGAATTTTATGGACCCAGCGCCCAATCCGCCCTATATCAGCACGATTGAACAATATACAGGCATCGATATTCCGGAGCATTCCAGCGTACATACCATGGATTACAGAGATGATCCCTATACCCAGGGCTGGGCGACCCGGTATGTGTACAGCATCATTTTCTTTGACCAGGGGGCGGTGGAGGAATTTGAAAAAGAAATGGAATCCGATCCCCGCTGGCTGTGGGATTTCAAAAATGAATTGGCGGGCATCATGCCAGGGAATGTGTACACGGACAACCGCTATGTCCTTTTTTACAATATCGACTTGAAGCAATGGAATCAAGTGCCGCCGGAAAGCGGCGACTACCACATGCTGTTTCTGATGTATGACCCAGCGGGAAATACCATGAACGTGGAAGAATATATGCTGCATTACACCAAATGACGAAAGACCTGCCCGAGTTTGAACTGCTCCCCGTCAAGTGGACAGTGAAATAAAACAAAAATTTTCTGCACTTCCGGTAGCCGGTTTGGTTACCGGAAGTCGTTTTTTAGGATGCACGGCACTGCGGTGCCATGGAACCTCAGGAAATGTCAGGACTCAGCGTCCAGCCATTTTCTGAGGTTTTATTACGCCGCCATGAGATAGTATTCGTGCTTCTCCATCGGCGTCAGCACGCCCAGGTTGCGCTGCACACGGCGGTTATTGTAGTATGTGATGTAATTCTCAATCATGGAAACAAGTTCCTCTCGGCTCATGAAACGTCTTCCGTAGTACCGCTCCCGTTTGAGAATACCCCAAAATCCTTCCATTGGTCCATTGTCGATACATTTGGCAACTCTGGACATGCTCTGCTTCATCTTTGCGGCTTTCAGCTTGTTATAAAAGATCAGGTTGGTATACTGGAATCCTCTGTCGCTATGGAACAAAGGGTGTGCGTTAGGATTGGCCTTAATAGCGGCATCCAAGGTGTCGAACACAAGAGGATTATCATTGCGGTCCCGGATAATGAATGCAACGATTCTGCGGTCATACAAATCCAAAATGGCACTGAGATACACCTTGTGCACAACGGGACCCTCGTACCACTTGAATTCCGTCACATCTGTCAGCCACTTCTCGTTGGGCATACTGGCATGGAACTGACGGTTCAGCCAGTTTTTTGCAATATGCTGCGGATTGGCAGCTTGCCTGGTACAACCATTGTTTTTGTACTTAATAGTGGACTTGATATCCAGGCTACGGCAGATACGAAGCACTCGCTTCTCATTTACATTCAACTCATGGTCGTGGGCCAGATCGTCCTTAATCCGGCGGTAACCTTTGTCAGGACTTTCTGTGTGAATTTGTTCTATAATTTCCGCAACCTTCTCGTTTTCCAGCTCCCTGGCGCACTTTTTGCCGCTAAGCCAGCGGTAGTAGGCCGCTCGGGACACGCCTATCAGTTCACAAGATAGTTCAACAGGGTATCCATATTCTTCTTTGCATTCCTTAATTGCCAGGTAAATATGAGATTGCCGCACCTGGCTCAGCCCCGCCTCCTTTCGATCTCCTCCAATTTTTTTAGCAGATTGTTCTCCATTTCCAGCATCTTCAGTTTGTGCTTCAGCTGCTCAATCTCGATCTGTGCCTGTTCCAGTTCCGTCCGGGGCTGCTGATCCTTCTTCCGTTGACCCCGCCGGTCCTCCAGGGCGTTTTCGCCGCCCTCTATGTACTTGAGGGTCCAACTCCGGGCCTGCTGGTAACTGACATTGTACTGGATTGCAACCTCTCCGTAGTTCTTGCCGTTGGCAATGCAGGCCTTTGCAACAGCGATCCTCTCAGCTTGCGTGGTTTCTCTTCCTTTGGTCATACGGCTTCCTCCTGTCTGTTTCTTGAAGTCTTTATGACCATTATACACCTTTATCCAAGACCTGAGCTGACGAGTTGCGCGAATTTTGTAAATTTTGCAAATGTCTTGCAGACTTCCTCTGCAAGACAGATAATCTTTTGCTGCCATCTCCTTGACAGCAGGGTCGTACCGCCGGTTTCCCTCCCTTGGCAGAAATGCAGATGAACCCTCTGCTTGGTACAGCCGTATCCAATCCTCTACAGTAGGATGACTTACTCCTATAAGCCTTCCTGCTTCGCATACACCGATTGTTCCTTCGATGCAGGCTCTTGCCATCCGTATTTTTGTTTCTGCCGTTATTTTCTCTTTCTTTGACATGATAATACCCCCATAAAAGACAGTTTACTTTTTCACTGTCTCTTATGGGGGTAGCATATCA
>JAZNPV010000123.1:0-7587 GCA_045589835.1 Faecousia sp. | reverse complement strand
ATGCTGGACAACAGTACTCTCAGCTTCTGCTCCAGACGGTGCATCTTGGTGGCCTGCTTGAAAATCCGGGGAGGCAGATGGGTTCTTCCGGTTTCACTGGCAGATTCGCCCCGTTCCAGATCCGGATACTTCTTCACCATGTAGCTCCAGTATTCATCCTGCCACTGGGTCAGCTTTTTCTTGTTGCCAACAATATCCTTGGCACTGAGCCGCCCATCGGCGGTAATTGGGACAAAGCAAAGGTGCATGTGGGGTGTCTTTTCATCCACATGCACCACGGCAGAAACAATGGTTTCCGCAGCCTGTTTGGTTTTCAGAAATTCCAGCGCATACTCAAAGAATGCTCTGACTTCCCCCGGTTTCTTCCCGGCAAAGAATTCCGGGCTGGCAGTAATCAGTGTTTCTACCATCCGGACGCTGTCCTTTCTGGCCTTACATCCAGTTTCCCGGATCAGACCGTCAGCTTCCGCCCGGTACTTTCCGTTAGGCTTCACCAGATGGAAGTTGTACTTGCTCAATTCCGTTTTAATGTCCGGATTGCTGGCATAAAACTCCTTAGTCCGCTCATTATGGGCCTCAATCCGGCTGATAGTTGGCCCTTTGTATTTGGCGAACCGTAAAATAGCATATTGAGCTTTGCTCATTCCGTATCACGTCCCTTCTGCCAAACAATTTCATAACCCAGCACGTCCGCCAGTTCCAGAACGTCCTTGTACCGCAGGGACTCCCGGCGCAGCTTAGCGGAGAAGTTGGACAAGCTGTCGCTCCAGCCGTGCTCCGTGGACAGCAGCTCCACAGCTTCTGCCATGGTGTACCCAGCCAGCATGATCTGGGCCTTGATCTGACTTCTGATATAACCTTTTTTGATTTTCAAAGTTGATTCCTCCATATATTCGTTGTTGATTTTCGTTTATTTCGTTCGTGTTTTGGTGTGTTCCCTGCGAAAGAGAAAATCGCTCCATTTTCCGGCATCCACATCCTGTCCATGAGTAGGACAGCCGATTGCATGATTGCGCAGTTTTCTTTCCTCCTTCGGGAAGATGTTTCCGATTCCGCACACCAAATGCGCGGTTTCGACAATCTCGTTTTGCTACAATAGATAAGCAAAATCGGCAAATTATTTACGGTTTGCACTATCCTTCGATTTTACATTCAAAAACAGACTGAGCCACAAAGCTGCTGTACGTACCGTACGCTGTACAGTACGTACAGCACCTAAAGACATCCGCTGCGGTTTAGAACCCATGCCGGATGACCTCAATCCCTACAAAGCCCCGGACACGTCTGCCGCCGGAGAGGTAGATGTTGTTGGTGTATTCAACATTGTAAAGAGCCTCATTCTGAGCCAGTTCCGAACTGAGCCTACTGGCAGACAAACGGTGGCAAGCATTGTCCTCGCACCAGAGGGTGTAGGCATCATAAAGCGCCTTGGAGCTGGCTTCCGCGTCCGCCCGGAATTGGATGTACCCGGTGGAGTGCAAGAACTCGATAATGTTATTGTTGTTCCGTTTCACCGTCTCCACATTTTCCGCACCCTTTTTGCTGACTGTGAAATGGTAGTTGTTGCAGATCAGGCGATGTAGCCCCTCCAAGCACCACAGGAAAATCCCCTCCAACTCCTCACACATCTTTTCCACCAGAAAGGGATCGTCCTCCCGGTCTGCCGGGCGGTTTCTGGTGGTCAAGATCAGCTGACGGCGGTAAAAGCCATCGGAATGGTCGTACAGAGAACTCAGCGCACCATTTCCAAAGCAAAGGAACCGGACACACAGCTGCACCTGATAACTCTGGATGCCCTTTCGTTCCACATCCATAGCCGCCTCTGCCGTGACAATGGATTTGATGTAGTTGGTTTTTGGCAGAGCATTCATGTCCATATCGTCATCCACCATCAGCAGCCGGTTCTCCAAGTCCGCTCTGGCAAAGCGGTTACTTTCCACCTTCTGAATGCTGCCGGTGTTCATGCTGCGGCCCAGCATGGCTTTCAGCACCAAGCCGATCCGGCTTTTGCCTTCTCCGCCCCGCCCCAGGATCATCATCATTTTCTGTCCCTTGGTGGAAGGAATCAGACAATAGCCCAGATATTCCTGCAAGGTGGGAATATCTTCCGGTTCCAGCAGTTCCGATAGAAACTGGAGCCACCGCACCGGCTTTTGTGCCGCTGGGTTATAGTTGACAGCCAGACGGTTGGCGCAGAAATTCTTCACCGGAAGGAATCTGCCATCCAGAAAATAAATGCCGTTACCAACATGGATGCAGTCCGTTTCCATGGGAAGCGGCTGGGAATAGGCTTGCAGCTTGACCACTTCCAGAAGATTTGACACCCGTTTGTGCAGTCCCGTTGTGATGCAGTCCCGGATCTCATTTAAGATTAGCTGCTTGACCCATTCTTCATCCTCCACGGCTCCATCCTCTGTAAACAGCTGACCGTTGATACATTTCATGGGGTATCTGTCGAGAAAATCCTGGGAGAACAGTACTTCGTTAATCCGTTTGCCATCAAACCACTCAGGCACAGATTTCTGTTTCGGCTTGTTCAACCGTCAATTCCTCCCTTCTTCGGTCAACGTAGGCTTTGAGGGATTCCATGGCATTATTTCCCATTAAATCCGACAAAACCTGTTCTTTCTGCTCCGGTGCCGCTGCTGTTATGCAGTTTCGTAAATAAAGAATGGTATCCATCATCTGGCAGGCTTCCCTGTATCGGTCATCCCAGGATTCCTCCGGTGCCGTAGGTGCGTACTGCTTTTTCCATAGCTCCAGCAGATCCAAATAGGCATCCAAAGTGCTGATACAGAACAATTCCTTTCTCTGGATTTGGCGCTGCTGTTCCTGCTTCTGCTTGAACGCTGGAACAGGCTGTTTTGCCTGCGTTGGAGGTCTGGGATCAAGGCCAAAGTCCGCTGCCAATCTTTGAGCTGCCCGATACTGGCTGATGCCAAACAGTTTTGCAACAAGGTTTGTCACGTCCCCATAGGCTTGACAGCCGAAGCAGTAAAAGTAATCTTCGTTCAGTTTCAGGCTGGGGCGGTCATCCTCATGGAAGGGGCAGCGGGTCATGCCTTTGTTGTTGACAGGCAGCCCATATCGCTCCGCTGCCTGCCGTGGGGTGATGTTTTCTTTGATGGTCTGAAAAATACTCATAGTGGATGCTCCTTTCGAATTATTGATGAATTGAACCATCTGTTTTCAATATACGGCTATTACACATCAAAACCCGAAATTCTACCGAAAAAGCCGGAAACGAAAAAACCCGCTCCGAGTTCCTGCAAATTTGCAGGACTTCAGAGCGGCCATCCATAGCACTTTATCATACAGACAACTATTCAATAATAGAAAACAACCAAGGAGGAACAAAATATGGCACAGCGATTGCCCGGAAACAAGCGGGAGCGTGTAAAAGATCTGCGAATGGAACGAGGGCTGAGCCTCAATGAACTTGCCAGCCGGGTTGGCTGCAATGAAACCACACTGGGCAGATATGAGCGGGGCGAAACAGACCGCATCGGTGATGAAATCGTGCGGTCACTGGCACGGGAATTCAATGTGTCCATCGACTATCTTATGGGAGAAACGGATATCCCCTATGTCAAGAATTTCGATATTTCGGAGTTGGGACTGTCCGCGGAATCTGCCCAGCGATTACTGACCCGGAAGGTCAACGTGGAGGTGGTGAACCGGATGCTGGAACATCCCAACTTTCCTGTTCTCACACTGATGATCTCCCAGTATTTCCATGACACCTTCTCTGCTGGATTTGCTGGCCGGAACCATATTCTGGATATGGCAAATCAGTTCCTGTTTTCCCAGTCCACGCCTCAGAATATATCCGCGGTTGCACAGGCAGTAACAGATATCAACCTGCAAAAGATCTCTCCCCATGAAGTGGACTGCGCCAAGATCACCAACTGCTTCATGGCAATGCTGAAGAATATTAAGGCAGATATGGACAAGCAGAAACCCACAGGCCAGCCCATCACCAAGGAAGCGATCCAGGCTATGTATGCGGTCACCCCAAAAGGCTCTGAAGCCATTCCCGAGAAACCTTCCGTCAAAGTAGATCAGCTGGCAAATGCCGTAGCCGCTTTTACGCAACAGAAACACCAGCTGGGTCCCAAATACCAAAAACTTTTCGAGGACTTCGCAAGAGAGTTTGTAAGATTACAGCAGGAGGATGCCAGTGAGCAATGAAGAACTCTGCATTCTGGCACAGAACGGGGATCTGGACGCCAGAAACGCATTGATTCTGAATAACCAGAACTACATATATAAAGAAGCAAACGCACTGAAAACAAAGTTGGATCTTCCGCTCTGGATCGTGGATGACATGATCCAGGAATGCACGCTCGGTTATATCGAAGCCATTGAACGCTTCGATGCCAGCCGTGGCACAAAATTTCTGACTTATGCGGATTTCTGGATCAAGAAAAGCTGCCAGAAGATCGTTGATGAGTTTATGCCTAGCCGGGAATTGGTCAGCCTGTATCAGGAAGTCGGATATGACAAAGAAACCATACTTGTGAACCTTATTCTGGATGAGAATGCCCTCGATCCGGAAGAATGCGGCATCCGTGCTGCCACGATCCAGCAGGTCCGCAAGGCATTGGAAGCCATCCCCGACCGTGACCGTATGTATCTGCATTGCCGGTTCGGCTTTGATTTGGACCGAAACAGAACCATAGCGGAAACCGCGAAACGCTTACATCAGGCAGAAAGCAGATGCCGGGAGATCGAGAAAGAGGCGTTGGAAAAAGTTCGACGGGAGCTGGGAATCTAACGAAAGATACGTCGCTGCGGCGGGTTTGATATACCTTCCGCTTCCCCGGTGATGCAGCTGCGCTCCGAAGATTTATAAAAAATCTTCTCCACTTCGCCGCACCACCTACACACGAACAGGCGGATTTTGCTGAACACAAATCCCAGATTCTCCATCCCGAAGGGACGCAAAATCCGCCTGTTCTGCTGCCACCGGAAATGGTGTGTTCTGCAAGGAAACACCCCCTTTCCAGCGTCAGCGGTCGCAGAAGGTATAACACACTAGACTTTCCACAGGAAAATCGTGTGCCAACAGGGCGCTTTCGCCCCTATTGGAAACCCAGAATCAAAGGAATCTGCCATCCCTTTGAAATCCCAGCCCGTTTATGCATCTGTACACACAAATTAAAAAGAGGGTTTGTGACTATATATCCATAAATGCAATAATACCAGAGAATTCCTCCTATACGGAGAGGAATTCTCTGGGATTTTCCTGTGTCGCATTCCAAAGGTCTAAAAACATGCGCCATGCATTGCTGCAATAATGCAAGTTATCCTTCCAAAAACTTATCTCCCTTTCTTATCCTTAAGCGCCAATAACATTGCAGCCAGGGCCACTGCCAGCAGTATCGGAGTCACGATCATCGCAGGTGTATAATTTCCGCAGGCATCGTAAATGATGCCCCATACAGGTGTTGATACAAAAGAGCCAACACTGCTGGCAGTAGCTAGAATGCTCCAAATGGAAGCAAATTCGCGGGATCCAAACACAAAGCGCACTACGGTCGGCATCAGGGTTGTAACAATACCCATACCAAAGGCAAGACTGATCAGTCCGGGATATGCAGTTTGAGGTTTCATCAGTAGCAGGAATCCTGCAATAAACATAACCGTGATCACTGTACCGCCTCTGGCAACGCCCATTTTGCTGTAGAGCATGCCCTGAATAATCTTGCCTACAGCCAGGCTGGCAGTCATAATTGACATCATAATGCCAACCTGTGCCGAAGAAAAGTTGTGACCCGCCAGCAGAGAGGGTAACTGCTGCTGAATACTGCATCCAACCGTGTAGATTACAACTGCAACAGCCATATAATAGAATTTGATGCTTTTCAGTGCTTCTTTTCTGGTCATACCATGGGATAACACTTTACGGTTTCCTACTGCACCATGTGTCTCCTGTCTGCCATTCAGCAAAAAAGCGCCTAACACCAGGGCCAGCCAGCATAAGGCAAGAAATCTATAGCCAATACGCCAGCCATAGCTACTCAAAAGTCCCGGCAGAATCAGGCTGAACAGCATACCGCCCACACCGGAACCGGCCATCACAAAACCAAGGAGAGAGGAGGCCTGCTCGCTGGAGTAGGAGGTCTGCACAATCACGTTGGCGCAAAGACTGATGCAACTCGTACCAAACAGTCCGATTGCCGCTCCCACCAGATAGAAAATCCACACGGAATTGGACAGTGAGAACAGCAGCAGACCCGCTGAACACCAGAATCCGGACAGCAGCATGACTTTCCGGACACCGTTTTTATTGATATACTGCCCCAGAAACGAAGTGCTGACCGCACCGGCAGCTGTCATCAGGCTGTAGTACAGGGTAAAGGTACCACGACCCACGCCAAGCTCATCACAAACAGGAGAAACAAAAAAACTCAGGGCGGTTGTGGTGACTGCCATTGCCATCATCAACAAAAACGCTGCCGCAGAAGGACGCAGGATACTCATTTTTTTCACACGCATTCACCTATTTCCCATTATTTTTTCTATCTATAATCATAACGGCAACCACATATTGAGTCAACCTTTTTAAAAATGCGGACGGTAATATTTACTGTCCGCTCAAATAATATCCTCAGTGATTCCGGTTCCAGGCGGCAGGCATCCAGGGATACTTCTTCTCGTTTTCGAGGCCGTACTCCTCCAGCTTCCGCAGCTGTTCCACCACATGGGGCATATTCATCCGCTCCACCATCTTGCAGATCAGATCAGCGCCCAATGCTGCCTTGGCATCGCGGGTCTCAATATCCGGAATGTCTGGTGTTGCCATATGATCTCCATTTTCACCGAAGCAATAACCAACAGCAGCACTCTGATAACCCAGGGCAAACAAATCGTTGAAGGGTGCGCAAGACTGGGGCTCTGTATGAGCAAAGCCGGTGACAAGAGGTATATCGTCCAGGCGGTTCATGATTTTGTAAGCACCAACGGTGATGTCATGGAAAGCCATCATCCCCACCTTCGCAAAAAGATCCATGCATTTGTTCATGTGCATCATGGCATCCAGATATAGGATCGGTACACCGGTCTCGTCATAGAAGTCACGGACCATAGGGCAGATCGTCATATGGGCAGGGCCATGGAAGCTGATATATACCTGACGCTTGAAGCCCAGACGCAGCAGGCTCCGGGCGATGACACCTAAGTAGTCAATACCCTGTCGGACCGTGACCTGAACCGTGCCCCGACCGGAAGCGGTGGCACCGGCATAGAAATAGGGCAGGCCGGTAAGCACCAGACCGTCACAGGCCTCTGCCATTTTCAGAGCATAGGCTTCACTGATGACCGTCTCACAGTCCAAAGGAAAGCCGCCATGCATTTCGGTGGTGCCCACAGGAACGATGATGATGTCATTTCTCTTGAGGTAGTCTTGAACCTCTGCGTTCAGCATTTTTCCAAAGATACGGGTACGCATTTCCATAATAAACCTCCGTTAGTAGAAAAAGTTCAAAGGCATCTGTTAGCCGTCCGGCAATGGCGTGGTGAACAAGTAAGGAAAAAGTAAGGAGAAAGAAAACCCAGACGGCTAACAGATGCCTTTGAAGGAAA
>JAZNPV010000122.1:0-9243 GCA_045589835.1 Faecousia sp. | reverse complement strand
GATTTTTTAAGCGGATTTGCCAATCCGCTTACTTGTCATGCCTAAATTACAGAAAAGCGCATCCAAAACAGTTTCCTGTCTTGGATGCGCTCATTTTCTTTGCTTTACCCACTATGCCCTGTTGCTAACTTAATGACATTGGGTACATTACCATCGAGGGATTTTTGCATGAAGAAAACCACCGGCAGTTCCGGTGGTTCCAAAAAGCTTTAGCTATGCCCGGATCCGCCGTAGCGACAAGCCTCCCTCTGATGAGGGAGGTGGCACAGCGTAAGCCGTGACGGAGGGAGAGAAACAACAAGAAAAATATTCTCTCCCCCAGTCATGCTACTCGCATGACAGCCCCCTCGTCAGAGGGGGCCGGGGCGGGGATGCATCCAACCGCATTTGCGGTGGTAGGAAAGAACACGCGAGAGAAAGATATTTCGATGAGCCTATAGGCTCAGCCCAGGGCATGCCCCAAGGGGGCTAGTGCATACCACCGGCACGGCCGGTGATTATGATTCTGTATAAGACGAGGGCACGGATCTCTGGCTAGTGCGTTATAGAATTATAATTAATGATGGTGTTAAGATAGGAAAGGAGTCAAGACCTCCGGTGACGTGCCGATGGTATTCTTGCACAACAGGAAAATAGGTCGGAAATGCTGCATTTCCGTGGGATAAATTCTGCGTCAGTAATTGACTTTTAGAAGATTTTGTGAGAAAATAAATCGATAAATTTTAGAAACCAGAGAGGATCATTATTATGCTGTTCCAATCCAGAACTCATAACTGCGGCCAGCTGCGTCTGAGCGACGCGGGCAAGGCTGTTACCTTGGCCGGTTGGCTGGAGAATGTCCGGGAAGTAGGCTCCAACTTCGCGTTTTTGGTGCTGCGCGATTTCTACGGTACTACCCAGATCGTGGTGGAGACTGAGGAAATGATGCGCGTGATCAAGGGCATCAACAAGGAGACCACCATTCAGGTCACCGGTACTGTCCGCGAGCGTGAGAGCAAGAACCCCAAGCAGGCTACCGGTGAGATCGAAGTTGTGCCGGAAAAGATCGAAATTCTGGGCAAGTGCATCCCCTATCAGCTTCCCTTTGAGATCAACAAGTGCAGAGATGCCGACGAGAATGTGCGTCTGAAGTACCGTTATCTGGATCTGCGCAATCCCGCTGTTAAGCAGAACATCATTCTGCGCTGCCAGGTGGTTGCCGCCATCCGGCAGGCTATGACCGAGCATGGCTTTTTGGAGATTACCACGCCCATTCTGACCGCATCTTCTCCTGAGGGTGCCCGTGACTATCTGGTTCCCGCCAGAAACCATCCCGGCAAGTTTTACGCACTGCCTCAGGCTCCCCAGCAGTTCAAGCAGCTGCTGATGACCTCCGGCTTTGACCGCTACTTCCAGATCGCGCCCTGCTTCCGGGACGAGGATGCCCGTGCCGACCGTACTCCCGGCGAGTTCTATCAGCTGGATATGGAAATGGCTTTCGCGACACAGGATGACGTGCTGTCTACTCTGGAAGAGGTGCTGCAGCCTATCTTCTGCAAGTACGGCAAGTACAAGAGAGTTTCCTCCTATCCCTTCCGCCGCATCGGCTTTAACGAGGCCATGGACCGCTACGGCTCCGATAAGCCCGACCTGCGTATCGATCTGGAGCTGGAGGACATCACCGATGTGGTGTCCGGCACCCAGTTCGGCCCCTTCCAGAATGCCTGCGTAAAGGCTGTTAAGGTCCATGATTTCAATCAGGGCCGTAAGTGGATCGATAAGCTGCTGGCCGACGTGGAAGTGCAGACCGGCAACAAGGCCTGCTGGGTCCGTGTGGACGAAAACGGCGAGCTGACCGGCGGTATCTCCAAGTTCCTTGCCGATTGCAAGGATGCTTTCGTGGAGAAACTGGGCCTGAAGCCCGGCAGCTTTGTCTGCATGGCAGCCGGCAAGAAGGCCGCTGCCCAGAAGACCGCAGGCGTGATCCGCACCATGATGGGTAAGCGGATTCCCGGCCACTTCGATGAAGAGCAGTACGCCATGTGCTGGATCGTGGACTTCCCCATGTACGAGATGGGTGAGGAGTCCGGCGAGCTGGAATTCTGCCATAATCCCTTCTCCATGCCTCAGGGCGGCATGAAAGCGCTGCTGGAGGCAGAGGGAGATACCGAAAAGCTGCTGGCTATCAATGCCAACCAGTACGATCTGGTGGTCAACGGCTACGAGAGCGCTTCCGGTGCTGTCCGTAACCATGATCCTGAGATCATGGTCAAGGCATTCCAGATGGTTGGTCTGGGTGAAGAGGACGTGAAGGCCAAGTTCCCGGCTATGTACAACGCTTTCACCTACGGCGCACCGCCCCATGCAGGCGCGGCCCCCGGCATTGACCGGATCGTGATGCTGCTGTGCGGCGAGGAGTCCATCCGCGAGGTCATTACCTTCCCCATGAACAAGAACGCTCAGGATCTGATGATGGACGCACCTACCACTGTTTCCCAGAAGCAACTGGACGATGTGCATATCCTCATCAACCAGGCTCACTTGCAGTAATAACAAAAAAGGGTGCGTTGCAAAACGCACCCTTTTTATGTCATCTTTCTTGTATCGTGCTTTCTCACCAGAGAGAAAGTATAAATAACAAAACAAATAAAGAATTGCCACAACCGGGTCGGTTGTGGCAATGTTTCTTTAATTGAGCCGTACCTGCAGGAACAGATTCTCCACGTAACGGGTGATGTCCTCCGGCAGGAAACCATAGCTTTGTCCCCGTTCCAGCACTTCCATGGGCGGATAGATGATCTCGCTTTCGGCAAGATACTCGTCCATATACTCGGTAGCGCCCTCAATGGGGGAGCCGTAGCAGATATAGTCCATGTTGGCACCGGAAATTTCCGGGTCGCACAGGAAATTAATGAACAGCTCTGCAGCTTCCTTGTTTTCACAGCAGGAGGGGATACACATAGCGTCGATGAACAGGTTGAACGCCTGATCCTCCGGCAGATAGAACCGCAGATCTTCGTTGTTCTCCATCATCATCATGGCGTCGCCGGCATAGTAGGGAGCAATCCATGCGTTGCCCTCTTCCATCTTGGCATAGACCTGATCCATCACATACTGCTGGACCAGAGGCCGCTGGGCGGAAAGGGCATCGGCGCTCCGCTGAAGCTCTGCCTTGTCGGTGGTGTTCACGTCGATTCCCAGCATATACTGGGCAACACCAAAGGCGTCACGGGAGTTGTCAAACATCAGGATCTGGCCCTTGTACTTTTCGTTCCAGAGCAGGTCCCAGCCGGTTACATCTGCTTCATCCACGTATTTACTGTTGTAAATGATACCCACGGTACCCCATGTATAGGGCACGGAATACTTATTTTCCGGATCATAAGCCTGATTCTTGTAGGTGTCCATCACATTGGCGTAGTTGGGAATGTTGTCGAAGTCCAGCTCCAGCAGCATATCTTCCTCAATCATCCGGGCGATCATATAGTCGGAGGGGATAATCAGGTCTACCACAAGACCGCCGTTGGACAGCTTGGAATACAGCTCCTCGTTGGAGGCGTATTCCGAGTAATTCACATCGATATAAGGATAGGCTTCTTCAAAGGCGGCGATAATATCCAAGGTTTCGTCGCTGCCGTCAGCAATATTCTGACCCCAGTTCATCACGTTCAGGGTGATCTTATCCTGCCGGGTGGTGATGATCAGGAACAGCGTGCCGGCCAACAGGATCACTGCACAGGCAATGGCACCTACCCGCTTAAACATGCGCATGCCCTTGCTGTCGGACTTGGCATGCTTTTCGGTCTTGCGCTTTTCACCGCGGATCTGCAGCAGGTTCATAGCTACCATCAGCACGAAGATCAGCAGGAACAACAGGGTGAACATGGCATAGATCTTGGGATGAATGGGCTTTTTGGTGAAGGAATAGATCTTGACCGGCAAAGTCACAAACTCAGAACCGGTGACGAAATAGCTGATCACGAAGTCATCCAGGCTCATGGTGAAGGCCATGATAGCACCGGAGATGATACCGGGCATGATCTCATGGATGGTCACCTTGAAGAAGGACTGGATGGGAGTACAGCCCAGATCCATGGCAGCGTCCTGCAATGCAGGATTCATCTGCTGCAGCTTAGGCATCACATTCAGAATCACGTAGGGCAGATTGAAGGTGATGTGGGCGATCAGCAAAGTACCGAAGTTAAGGCTTTGCTTCTGTCCCAGCATGCCGGTGCCGATGAATACGAACAGCAGGGAAAGGGAGATACCGGTTACAATATCCGGGTTGGTCATGGGGATGTTGGTCAGACTCATGACCACTTTGCGCATTTTGGGCTTCAGAGAGTGAATACCCACAGCTGCAAAGGTGCCGAATGCGGTAGCGATGGCGGTGGACAAAATGGCGATCAGCAGGGAGTTGCCCAGCAGCGCCAGCAGATCCTCATCCCGGAAAAGCTCTGCGTACTGATTTAAGGTGAAGCCTTCAAAAATGGCCAGATTCTTACCGGTGTTGAAGGAGCCTGCGATCAGCACGGCCATGGGGATATACAGGAAAATGAAGATCAATACGGTGAAAATGCGGTTTGTCTTTTTCATACCACCACACCGCCTTCCTCGTCACTGCCGAACCGGTTCATGATGCCGGTGCAGATAAACACCAGCAACATCAGCACTAAGCTCAGCGCCGCACCCAGATTGGGATTGCCGGCGGACTTGAACTGCCGCTCGATCACGTCGCCGATCAGCATATTTTCGGTGCCGCCCAGTTTCTGTGAGATATAGAAGGTAGAAACTGCCGGCACAAACACCATAGTGATGCCGGACAGGATACCGGGCATGGAAAGGGGCAGGACCACCCGGGCAAAGACCTGTACAGGGGTACAGCCCAGATCTTCGGCGGCCTCAATGAGCCGGTTATCAATCTTGACGATGATGGCATAGAGCGGCAGAATCATGTAGGGCAGGTAGTTATAGACCATACCCAGAATCACAGCGCCGGAAGTGCCGATCATGGTCACCGAGCCGATGCCCAGAAGATTCAAAAAGCGATTGATAATACCGTTGGTCTCCAGCAGACCTACCCAAGCCAGCGTACGCAGCAGGAAGCTCATGCACATGGGCAGCATGACCAGCATGTACAGGATTTTCTGGGTGGTTGCCTGCCGGTGAGCGATATAGTAAGCCACCGGATAGCCCAGCAGCAGACAGATCAGCGCGGAAACCAGAGAGTACCACACAGAAGTGCCCAGCGTAGGCAGGAACTTCCACAGATCCTGAATATTGCCCCATGTAAAGGCACCGGTGTCCGGGTCGGTCAGGGCGTAGTAGCCCACCACGCCCAACGGGATCAAAGTGAATACCAGCATCCACAGAATGTAAGGACCGCTGAGCAGTAAAGATTTATTCTTCTTCATCCCCGGCATCCTCCGTAAGCTCGTCGTACTCCGCGGAATAGGAACTGTAGTCACCAAACATACCCGAGTATTCACTCTTGTGCATGATGTGAATGTCCTCCGGGTTCAGCCGGATTCCTACGGTAGCGCCCACAGGCTGGAAGTCGGTGGTCTGGATCAGCCACTTGAAGCCCTTGAAGTCCACGATGATATCGTAGTTCAGGCCCTTAAAGGTGACAGAGGTCACCGTGCCGGTCAGATGGCCTTCTTCCACGGGGACAAAGTCAATGTCCTCGGGGCGGATGACCACGTCCACCGGTTCGTTAGGCTCAAAGCCTGCGTCCAGACACTTAAAGGTACGGCCGAAGAACTTGACCTTGTAATCGGCAAGCATTACGCCGTCCAGAATGTTACTTTCGCCGATAAAGTCTGCCACAAAGGCGTTCTTCGGCTCATTATAGATATCCTCGGGCTTGCCGATCTGTTGAATACGGCCCTTGTCCATGACAACCACCGTATCAGACATGGAAAGCGCTTCCTCCTGATCGTGGGTCACGTAGATAAAGGTGATGCCCATGACCTGCTGGATCCGCTTCAGTTCGTTCTGCATGTCCTTGCGCAGGCGCAGGTCCAGCGCGGCCAGAGGCTCGTCCAGAAGCAGCACCTTGGGCCGGTTGATCAGCGCACGGGCAATGGCTACCCGCTGCTGCTGACCGCCGGACAGATTGTCGATACGGCGGTGTTCAAAGCCCTGAAGACCAACTACCTCCAGCATCTCCTGTACCCGTTCGTGGATCTCAGCCTTGGGCAGCTTGGCTACCTTCAGACCAAAAGCGATGTTGTCGTAAACATCCAGATGGGGGAACAGAGCGTAGCGCTGGAAAACGGTGTTAATCTGCCGTTCGTAGGGAGGTACATCGTTGATGCATTTCCCGTCAAAAAGCACTCTGCCGGAAGTGGGACTTAAAAAGCCGCCAATAATACGCAGAGTGGTGGTCTTGCCGCAGCCGGAGGGGCCAAGCAGCGTGAGGAATTCCTGATCGTTAAAATAGAGGTTGATACCATCAAGTATCCGTTCTCCGTCGAACTCCATCACAAGATCCTGGAGCCGAATGAGTTCTTTGGACATTATCCTCCCCCGTTCCTTTATATAGATACATTAAAAAATGCGTCGAATATGACAACTATAGATATACCCCAAAAAAATGAAATTGTCAACGATATTTTCACAAAAACAGCGGTATGTTGCCGGGTGGTGGAAAGAGTACAAACACATGCTGGCATTTTTTTATGAAATTTCAAAAAAATGGTTTAACTTCCTGATTTCTGGTAATACTGGACTACGGAGGTGCTTAATATGAGCAATAAAAAATTCAGCAACAGCATCAGCGGTAAGGGCTACTACATAGCCCTGATCCTGTGTGCGGTTGCAATCGGGATTTCCGGCTATTTATACTATCGAAACGCAGACGATACACCCCAGAACCTGCAGAATCAGCCGTCCGCATCTACCGGTGCCACTACCGGTAACGATGTGCAGGCTGTGGCTACTCAGCCCGGTGGCAGTAATCAGGACATGACCAATCCGACTACCGCGCCTACGCTGCCTGGTAAGCCTGCCAGAACAGCAGCGCCTGTCTCCGGTGAGGCCGTGGCACAGTATGCAATGGACTGCCTGAGCTATAACCAGACTACCCGGGATTGGCGTGTGCATGACGGCATTGACTATGCTGCAGCGGAAGGTACTGCTGTGTGCGCGGCGGCTGACGGTACGGTTTACACCGTTTATGAGGATGATACCATGGGTATGACCGTGGTGATCCGCCACGACGGCGGCTATATTACCAAGTATGCCAGTCTGGCAGAGGAGGTAGCCGTTGCTCCCGGTGATACGGTGAGCGTAGGTCAGACCATCGGTTATGTGGGCAGTTCCGCATTGCTGGAAAGCGCCATCGGCGACCATGTTCACTTTAGTGTGACCTGTAACGGGGAAAACATGGATCCGGCAGATTTTCTGGAACAGGCATAATTTTTGATCGCTTCTTCATTTTCTTTCCTCTTTGTAAAGGGCCGCTGTCAGTAGACGGCGGCCCGGCTTTTTGTAAAAAAACCGCCCTTACGGGCGAAAAGGGCAAAGAAATAACCCTTGACGGTTCATCTAACCACGATGCCGTCAAGGGTTATTTCATGAAATTGTTGGGTTCCATCTATGGTTAACCTCGCTTTCTGCAGATTCGACGCGGCTTTCTGACGAAATTTGAATTACTTCCGTGGAATTCGTATTTTACACTATTCGCAGCATATTAGAGGGAATTTATATGATCGGAAGTGGATAGCAGCCTGCGTCATTTGTTTTAAGAGTTTACCTGTACATTGGTATCACCTCTTTGTGTCTATAAAATAACACACTTTTTCCGTAAATGCAATATGGAAAATTGTACAAAATGCACCAATAAAATTACTACATAACGCAGAAACATAGAAATAATGCTGAAAAACGCTTGACAAATAATATTATATTGTGATATAGTGAATTTGTTAGGCGGCCGTTTGGCCGCCTTTTTTGCGTAATCTTCGCATAAAGCATCCTGATTTGGAAATGCTACAAGCGGAGGGATGGCAATGACGGAAAAGGAATACGGGAAAATAGTGCAGGACATGGCACCCAAATCGCCTATTAAAAAGGACTGCCTGAACGCCTTTTGGATCGGCGGATTGATCTGTACGCTTGGACAGCTGATTATGAACGGTTATGCGGCATTGGGATTGGATAAAACAGACGCGGGAACTGCCACGTCCATGACCTTGGTAGCACTGGCTGCGCTGCTGACTGGCTTGAGCCTGTACGATAATATCGCAAAACATGCCGGTGCCGGTACGCTAGTGCCTATCACCGGGTTTGCCAATTCCATCGCTGCCCCGGCTGTGGAATTCAAAACCGAGGGTTTTATCTTGGGTGTCGGCGCAAAGATGTTCACCATAGCAGGACCTGTTATCGTGTATGGTGTTTCGGCATCCGTACTTTACGGACTGATTTATTGGATAACAACCCTGTTTTGATCGCAGGGAATGTATTTGTCCGGTTGAAATATATAACTATTCATGATATAATATAGCCACTATTGAATTAAGGATGGTGTGCTATGAAAACCTATACCATCGTTGCTGGCGTCAACGGCTGCGGAAAAAGCAGCTTGACCGGTGTTTTGAGAACGGAGATCAATAATCTTGGAAGAATTATTGATGTGGATAAAATTACCGCTGCATGTGGCGGTAATATGCTGGAAGGCGGAAAAAAAGCTGTTGTGCTGATCGACGAGTGCCTGGAAAAAGAGATTTGTTTCACCCAGGAAACTACCCTTTCCGGCAGAAAGACCCTTGATACCATCAAGCGAGCAGTCGCAAAAGATTATTATATTCGGTTGTACTATGTTGGCCTTGATACTATGGAGGAAAGCTTGCTTCGCATCGAAAACCGGGTGAAAAGGGGCGGCCATAATATCAATACCGATACTGTGGCCAATCGCTTTGGCAAACGGTTTGAGGATTTGCTGGCAGTGCTGCCGTATTGTAATGAAGCAACTTTTTATGATAATGATAATGGCTTTGTTACCGTGGCAAAATATAAAAACGGGGAATTGCAGACCATTGGACAAACCTGTCCTAAATGGCTGAAAGAGCTAATTGAAAAACTAAACGGATAGAATCGTGTGCCAAATACGGCACACGATTTTTGTATAAAGAAAACCACGCGTTAGACGCGTGGTTCAATAGAGCCTATGGCGGCGAGTAAAAATCCCTGTTAAGATTATAGGTGCGGTCCGCCAACTGCACAAATAATCAAAACAGGGAGGCACTCATATGAGTATGA
>JAZNPV010000121.1:0-6853 GCA_045589835.1 Faecousia sp. | reverse complement strand
GAGCAAATTAAAAAGAAATACATAACGCCAGTCATGGACAATGGGAATTTCCCTGTTTTCATTACGAAAGAACCTGAATTTTCTCAGTTAATCAAGTCTGCACTTCGCTGTTATCAAGAAAAAGAAGAAAAATACGACTTTTTCTTTCATCAGCATATTTGTTCTCTGTGGATGCTGATTTTTGACAAACACCTTCCTTTCGTTTCCCTGGGAGAGAAAACAGACCGAAGGATTCGTGAAATGCTGCAGTTTATTTCCACTAATTACCAAAGAAACATCGGAGTCGATGAAATAGCGAATTATGCCGGTGTGAGTAAACGGGAGTGTTTCCGATGCTTTAAGCGTCAATTGAACAGTTCTCCCAATATTTATCTTTTACAATTCCGAATGAACCGGGCTGCGGAAATGATTTTGATGACGGATCAGAAAATGAATCAGATTGCTTCCCAGTGTGGCTTTTCCAGCGCAACCTATTTTGCCACGAAGTTTAAGGAACTCTATGGTACGAGTCCAAAAGCCTATCGTCAAGGGAATCGATGAAAAACAATTATTCTGATACAATGTCCGCTTAAGGAAATGTCTTGTATGTTTAGGGAATAAGCATATCTAAGAAACTATTCTAAAAAAATCTTTACTGTCATACTACAAGATTAGCCCATCGAACCAGATAGGTTCGATGGGCTTTATTTATTCTATTCAACCATTTCTAAATGATAGCCCAGTCTGCGAATCGCAGTGATTCGGAAATTTGATCCGATGCTTGCCAGTTTCTTACGCAGAAAACCTACATTTGCTGATAGAAGCCGCTTTTTAATTCCAATGAATTGCCGGTAGATGACACATGCTCATATCGTCTTTCTTTATTCTCGCCTCAATGGATCGGTTGAATTCCGGGATCAAGCTGCATGGTTTGGTAAGCGAGATATGCCGTTTCTTCCAGAGCCGCAGCATTATTTACGGCATCCAGCACTGTCTTTCCCCAAGCGTATGCACTATGGCTTACGACTAAAGCAGCCGGAGTCCTCAGTGGATCAATGCTGCGCATATGGAAAGTGTTTCCCAAGTCAGAAGCCGAAGCAGCACAGGGGATTTCTACATGAAATAAGTCTTTATGGAAGGTACCTAACACCGGAATGTCCATGCCGATCTGTGCAAATATGGTAGCATACCTCGCGTGAGGTCTGACAATGCCTCCCAGTTTCGGAAATGCCTGATAGAGCGCAATATGGGTCTGAATGTCTGAAGAGAGCGTACTACTCCCTTCCAGTATATTCCCGTGCATATCCACAACAAAGGCATCTCTGGCGGTTTTCATCACAATCATACCGGATTCCCGGTCAATGGCAGATACACTTCCTCTGGCATATTTATCAAGACCATATCTACCTAGTTCCTGATAAGCGATCAGAACCTGTGATTTCAGTTGTTCCAACATAATTCAGCACTCCAGCATTTCCAGTGTACAGGTCTGAGCAATGCTCTGACGGATTGCAGCACGGACAGGCAGCACTGCAGCAGGAGAAACAGACAATTCATCTATTCCAATTGCCAGGAAGGTAGGCAGCATGCTTATGTCAGCACCCAGTTCTCCGCAGATTCCAATCCAGATGCCAGCCTTGTGGGCAGCATCTGCAGCCATCTTAATGGCTCTGAGAAGTGCGGGATGATGGGGATCATAAAACTTGCCCAAATCGTTTGCCTGACGGTCGCAGGCCAGGGTATACTGGGTCAGATCGTTAGTTCCAACAGAGAAGAAATCTACCAGTTTAGCCAATTCTTCTGCCACAAAAACAGAGGATGGAGTCTCGATCATGATGCCCAGTTCTGTATCAGGATTATAAGGAATCCCCTCGGTTTCCAGCTCTTTCATAACGCTCTGACAGGCGCGCTTACATTCCTTGACCTCCCAGACAGAAGTGATCATGGGGAACATAATGGCAATTTTGCCAAAAACGGATGCCCGGTACAGAGCCCGCAGCTGGGTGCGGAATACTTCAGGACGGTTGAGACAAATCCGGATGGCGCGCACACCAAGCGCAGGATTCTCTTCCTTCTTCATACCGAAGTAATCCACCTGCTTGTCAGCGCCAATGTCCAGTGTGCGGATAACTACCCGCTTTCCGTTCATTGCGGCAGCTACTGCACGGTAAGCTTCAAACTGTTCATCTTCGGAGGGATAGTCGGAAGCACTTAAGTACAGAAATTCGCTGCGGAACAGACCGATACCCTGGCCATCGTTAGCCAAAACAGCAGACACATCTTCCGGAGAACCGATATTGCAATACAGCAGCATCTTCTTCCCGTCCAGTGTCACATCCTCCTGACCTTTCATATTCTCCAACAGGCGTTTGGTCTCCTGCTGCTTTTCATATTTTTCCTTCAGCACTGCCAGAGTCATAGCATCCGGATCGATGATCATCTGTCCAGTCTCACCATCAATGTAAGCGGTACGGCCATTATAAATGTCAACCAATGCATCACCAGTACCGCAAATTGCGGGAATACCCATAGTGCGTGCCAAAATAGCGGTGTGAGAATTACCCGAACCGGCCATCGTAACAAAGCCCAGAATTTTGGACTTGTCCAGCTGCAGCGTTTCCGAGGGAGCCAGATCATCTGCTGCCAGAATAACCGGGACATCAGAGTCAATGCCTCCAGCTACAACACCCATTAGGTTGTTCAGGATACGCTTTGCCACATCCTTGATATCCGCAGCACGGGCCTGCATATAGGCATCCTCCATGGCTGCAAACATAGCGGCAAACTGAATACCAGCCTGGTCTACAGCGTACTCAGCATTGCAGGATTCTTCCTCAATCATGGAGGTAATGCATTCTACAAAGTCTTCATCTTCCACAAACATGGCATGGGTCTCAAAAAGAACCGCCATTTCCTCACCAGCATCCTCCTGGCATTTCTCGGCCAATGCATTCAGCTGCTGGATGGCCTGTTCCTGAGCAGCGGCCAGGCGGGCTTTTTCAGACTCTACATCAGTGACAGCTTTCAGAGCAACAGTGGTATCAGGACGCTTGAAGAAATAGAGCGAGCCTTTTGCAATGCCCTTGGACACGCCTTTACCTTGAATTGTGATCATAATAAGTGTCCTTTCTATCTGAAAGAGGTGGGGAAGCGCCGGTAATGGAAAGGAAGGAGGCCGGCACTTCCCTGTAATCAGGAACGGGTATTTTTACAGGTTGTTCTGAAAAAAGTTAGAGATTGCAATGATCGCAGCATCTTCATCTGCACCCTCTGCAGCAACAGTAACCACATCGCCCTTCTTAACACCAAGGCTCATAAGTTTCATCAGTTGGGTTGCCTTAACAGTAGTGCCATTTTTGGTGATGGTAACCACAGTATCGGCAAAGGCCTTTGCTTCTTTGACCAGCATACCTGCAGGGCGGGCATGGATGCCAAGGGGATCGTGAATCGTATATTCAAACTGCTTCATAGTTAGTTCCTCCTAAAAATTATTGAATATTCATCAGGTCAGTACCATTCTGGATAGTACCGGAAGTCAGAATACGAATGGATTTGTAATCATCGGTATTGCAAATAATCATAGGAGTGGTCAGGGGGTAGCCCTCAGCCTTGATTGCCTCCATATCAAAGGAGACCAGCAGATCACCTTTCTTAACCTGCTGCTCAGGGGCAACATGGGCTTCAAAATACTTGCCGCCCAGCTTTACTGTATCAATACCGATGTGCATCAGGACTTCAACACCATCATCCGTGGTCATACCCACTGCGTGCTTGGTCTCGAAAACAGATTCGATCACGCCATCTGCCGGAGCAAACAGCTTGCCCTCTACAGGTTCAATGGCAACACCGTCACCCATTGCACCGGATGCAAAGGCCTCGTCTTCCACCTTACACAGGGCCAGGACGGTGCCATTCATGTGGGCAGAAAGAATAGAAGCCTTGGCTTCTTTGGCGGGAGCCGCAGGTGCTTCTGCAACATTAGCAGCAGCTACGGCACCTGGGTTATCCGATTCAGGGGACTCCATGAAATCCACCAGATTTGACTTAATGACTGCAACCTGGGGACCATAAATAACCTGAATGCCATTACCTTTATGGATGACACCGGACGCACCGGAAGCCTTCAGAGTCTTATCATCAACCTTCTTTTCGTCCACAACGGTGACACGCAGACGGGTAGCGCAGCAATCCACATCGGAAATGTTCTTCTTTCCGCCCAGGCCCTGAAGAATCAGAGAGGAAACAGGGTCAGAAGAACCCGCCTTGGAACCGTCGGGACCGATGCCGGTCTTCTCCTTGTAGTCGGAACGGGTAAACAGTTTGGGTTCCACATCGTCAGACTCTCTGCCGGGGGTAGCCAGATCCATCTTGGTGATCATGATGCGGAAAGTGAAATAGTACAGGAAGAAGTAAACAACACCAACAATGACAATCCAGATCCAATTGGTTCTGGCGTTGCCCTGCAGAATACCGAACAGGGTCAGGTCGATCAGGCCACCGGAGAAAGTCATACCGACACCAACGTTGAAGATGTGCATCAGCATATAGCTGAGACCTGCATAAATGCAGTGAACAACATACATCAGAGGCGCGACGAACAAGAAGGTGAACTCCAGAGGTTCGGTGATACCAGTCAGCATGGAGGTCAGAGCAGCGGACAGCAGCAGGCCGCCAACAACCTTCTTCTTTTCGGGACGGGCAGTGTGGTACATAGCCAGAGCAGCGCCTACCAGACCAAAGATCATGAAGGGGAACTTACCAGACATGAAGCGGGTCGCGGAAACAGAGAAAACGGTGGTAGCCTTGGAAGCCAGTTCCGCAAAGAAAATATTCTGTGCACCCTGAACAACAGCACCGTCGATCATGGCAGTTCCGCCCATGGCAGTCTGCCAGAAGGGCATATAGAAGACATGATGCAGACCGAAGGGGATCAGAGCACGCTCGGTGATACCGTAGATCCAGGTACCGATATATCCGGAGTTGACAACCAGATTGCCCAACAGTGCAATACCCTGCTGAACAATGGGCCACAGATAGAACATGGCAATGCCAACCACCAGATAAACAGCAGTGGTCACAATGGGAACAAAACGGGTGCCGCCGAAGAAGCTCAGAACAGTGGGCAGCTCAATCTTATAGAACTTGTTATGCAGAGCAGCAACGCCCAGACCGACGATGATACCGCCGAACACGCCCATCTGCAGAGTGGTAATGCCCAGAGCCGTGGTGGTAGAGTTAGCTGCCATGGCTTCCACGCCTCCGTTGGCATTGATCATAGCACTGATGGCAGTGTTCATTACAAGATAGCCAATGGCACCGGACAAAGCAGCAACTTCCTTTTCTTTCTTTGCCATGCCGATGGCAACACCCATGGCAAACAGCAGAGCCAGATTAGCAAAAACTGCGTTACCACACTGGTTCATGATGTCCAGGATGGTATACAGAATGGAACCGGGATAGATTACGGAAGTCAGGCCATAGGCTTCCAGCATGGTGGCATTGGTGAAAGAAGAACCTACACCCAGCAGAAGACCTGCAACAGGCAGCAGTGCGATGGGCAGCATAAAGGAGCGGCCAACACGCTGCAAAACGCCAAAAATTTTATCTTTCATTGTGATCCTCCAGAAAAAATGTTTTTGTAGAGATATATATAAAAACCCATACCAAGGGCGTAATATGCATCTTACGTCCTTGATATGGGTTTAGCTCACATCATTATCGTGTGATAACTATCCCTGCCCTCTGATGATTCAGAGGGGGATATCCAATTATTCAGCACCCAGGTTAATCCGTTTTAGATGGATTGTCAGGTAGGTCAGTTCTTCATCGGAAAGATTCTTCTGATAGGTATTCTTAATGTAATCCGCAACACACTGGGCGCATTTATAATGTTCTTTACAGTTTTTCATGATCAGCTGCCGGAACACTTCATCGCGTTCACCCTGGGCATCTTCCATCATTTTTCCCTGGAACAGTCTCTGGGCGAAATAGCGCAGATGTACAACAAAACGGTTAAAATCCAGTGATTCCCGGTCAAATTCTTTCTTGTAGAAATACTCCACCACAGAGATGGTGCCCTCAATGAGTTTCGTGATGTCGTACATCTCGCTCATGTTTGTGTTCAGCTCGGCATTGACAATATGCAGCGCAAGGAATGCTGCTTCATCCTCATGAAGTGTGACTCCCAACTGCTCCCGAATCACGCCGAGACAGTACTGTCCCAAATGATATTCTGTCGGGTAGTAGCACATGATGGAACCCTTGAGCGGATTGCTGAACTCCACACCTTGTGCCTTTCGGAGAATGGCGAAGCTGATATGGTCTGCCATGGTAATCAACAGCGATTCATTCAGTTTTTGGGGTATTTGAGAGGTAATATGCTTTATGAGTTCCTCTGTCAGGGAAAGATGCTCAATGGGAATCTTCTCAACCAATTCCCGCAGTTTTCTCTGTCCGGTTTTCTCCTCCATACGGTAAGTGCGCTCTATCCGCGAGATGTCAATGACCTCACCCCGATGGCGTTGAAAACCAATTCCCCGACCGGTAACGATTAGTTCATTACCTCTATCGTCCACAGCGCAAAGAATATTATTGTTAATGATTTTCTTGATCTTCATTTTCACGCTCACCCCAATTTTGCGTAAAAAAATAACCAGCTCCATCCAATACCCCAACCCTGAGATACCAAATAGAGTTGGTCAAGCCCGCATTACCGGTAACATTCCAACAATTTCTATTAAATATTAGCATGTAATATTATTCTTGTCAATTGTCGAAATGTCAAATGTGAACTTTTTGTGACTTTGCATAATTTCAAAACTTCCATTTTGTGCAATTACGCAATGTTATACATATATACGTTTTGTTATTACTG
>JAZNPV010000120.1:0-16563 GCA_045589835.1 Faecousia sp. | reverse complement strand
CTGACCGATGCCCAAAAAGCCTGGGGCACCCAGGCAAGCCGCGCCTATGAAAGTGTGCAAAACAACAAGTATGCGGTCATCGATAACCCCTCTGTTTCCTGGACCGGCGGCGGTCTTCTGCTCACTGACGCGGTGGTAATGCGTTTCAAGTTTACCGCGGACACATTGGACGGCTTAAGTTTCAAGATCGAAAGCGGCGGCAGAGTATGGACGGTCACCAATGTGAGCGTTGAAAGCGGCCTTAACTACATCTACTTCAACGGTCTGAACGCCGGACAGATGAGCAACGATGTGTTCGTAACCGCCTACCGTAACGGTGTAGCGGTCAGTAACACCATTCGCTACAGCATTGAGTCCTATGCGGCAAAGAATATCAATGCCACCACACCGGAATATTTAGGCGAATTGGTGGATGCAATGATGCGCTACGGCGATGCTGCTTACGCATTTGCGAACTAATTAACAGAAAGACCCGTCAAAAGACGGGTCTTTCTATATCTTGTGGCAGAGAGAAAAAGGCACCACAATTTTGGAAAAATTTATAGAGAAAACCCCGGAAAATGCCGGAAAAATCCTTGACAATGATAATAAAACCTTATATAATACACTGGTCTGCGAATGCGGACATATCCTTGCTCCCGGCGCGACCGGGGGCCAAAAGTCCAAAAGGAGGTGCAAACAACATGGCTAAGATCACCGGTAAGTACGAGGTGCTTTACATCATCGACCCTGCGCAGGGCGAAGAGGGCATCAACGCACTTGTGGAAAAGTTCAAGGCAATGGTGGAAGCGGAGGGTACCCTGTCCAATGTGGATGAGTGGGGCAAGCGCCGTCTGGCCTACCCCATCAACGACCTGAACGAGGGCTACTATGTTCTGATGAACATGGAAACCAATCCTGCGTTCCCCGCAGAGCTGGAGGGTGTGATGAAGATCACCGAAGGCGTCCTGCGCTGCCTGATCACCGCAGTGGAAGAGTAAGGAGGAAACACCATGCTCAACCACATTACGATCATGGGTCGTCTGACCCGTGACCCCGAACTGCGCCGTACCGGTAGCGGTATCGCCGTCGCCAGCTTCACTGTAGCTGTGGACCGCGATTTTGGCAACCGTGAAAACGGCGAAAGGGAAACCGATTTCATCGACTGTGTCGCCTGGCGTCAGACCGGAGAGTTCGTCTCCAAGTATTTCACCAAGGGCCGCATGGCGGTGGTTTCGGGCCGGCTCCAGATCCGTAACTGGACCGACAAGGATGGCAATAAGCGTCGCAGCGCCGAGGTTGTGGCTGACAATGTCTACTTCGGCGACAGCAAGCGTGAAGGCGAAAGCAGCGGCTCTTCTTACGGAGCTGGCAGCTATTCCGCTCCCGCAGCTGGCGGCTTCGGCGGCTATGCCGTGCCTGCCGCTCCCGCATCCGATTTTGCGATGCTCAGCGACGATGACGCACAGCTGCCCTTCTGACATCCCGATCCAATGAACTTTTCTACTCTACAAAGGAGGTAATACCATGGCTAACGAACAGCGTGTTCGTCCCCGCAAGCGCAAGAAGGTGTGCGCTTTCTGCGTGGACAAGGTTACCAGCATCGATTACAAGCATACTGCGAAGATCCGCCGTTACCTGTCCGAGCGCGGCAAGATCCTGCCCCGCCGTACCACCGGCACCTGCGCAGCTCACCAGCGTGACCTGACCACCGCTATCAAGCGTGCCCGTCAGATCGCCCTGCTGCCCTACGTTGCTGAATAAGGAATGCAAAATATGCCCCCGGAACTCTCCGGGGGCGTTTTTCGTTATTAAAGCTGATCCAGATTTAAGCTGAAGGGTGGCAGGCAGTTGGTGATGAACCAGTCCAGCTCCGGGCTGTTCATGGCATGCATGCTTGCCATGGTCTGCCGTGCAGCAGAATCGAATTCCGTATTGCCGGCCTTCTGTTCTTCCACGCATTTAATGTAGGCCGACAGCTTATCTGCTGCCTTTACCACAGCGGCCACTGCTTCATCCTCCTCCAGAACCAGCGGGGCGTAGCTGCCGCGAAGAGGCTCCGGAAGCATGTCCAGAAGCCGCTCTCCGGCGATCCGCTCCACCTGCTTGTAGGCGGATTTAATGTCCGGATTGTAGTACTTGATGGGGGTGGGCAGGTCGCCGGTCAGAATCTCGGAGGCATCGTGATACAGAGCAGCGATGGCGCATTTATCCGGATCCGGGCCCTCCAAAAGCAGGATATCCCGGCGGATCAGCGCCAGCGCATGAGCAAGTACCGCAACTTGATGACTATGTTCTTGGATGTTTTCGGAAAAGGTATTGCGCATCAGACCCCAGCGGGTAATGTAGCGCATTCGGCCCATCAGGGCGTAAAATTCATTGGCCATAATTGTCCTCAATTATTTAACATTATCGTTTATCAGTAAGTCAATAGAAAAATAATTGACAATTGATAATTGACAGTTGACAGTTGTGGTGTCCCCTGCGGGGACTGATTTAAATCATTTCCGAAGGAAATACCTTAACTGTCAACTATCAACTGTTAACTGTCAACTTTATTTAAATCATGCTCTCCAGCGTCTGAGGCAGTTTTGCGGGATCGTCGCAGAAATACCGGGCACCGGCCTCTTCCAGACAGGCTTTGTCCCGGAAGCCCCACAGCACACTCAGGCACTTGACCCCGGCGTTTCCGGCGGTCAGCACATCCACCTCGCTGTCGCCCACATAGATGCAGCTGTCCACACCGATGGCGGCCATGCCCTTATAGAGCATATCCGGTGCGGGCTTTCTGGGGCAGTCTTCGGTCTCGCCCAAGGCAAACACGTCACCAAAATACTGCTTGCACAGAATCTTCACCGCGATATCCGGCTTGTTGGACACAATGGCGATGGGGTATTTCTTGGCAAGCTGCTCCAAAGCAGCCAAAATGCCCGTATAGGGGCCGGTCTTGATCTGGGAATGGGCGGCGTAGTAGGTCTGGTAGTAAGCAAGCACTTCTTCCACATCCGGGTCGTTCTCCTTACCGGGCAGGGCCAGACGGATCAGCTGTCGGGCACCGTTGCCCACAAACCGCCGGACCTCGTCCAGCGTCCGGGCAGGACAGCCGAAATGGGCAAGAGTGTGGTTAGTGGCATCGGTCAGATCCTGCAGCGTGTCCAGCAGGGTGCCGTCCAGATCGAATAAAATGCCGGTTTTCATATTAAAATCCTCGGTTCTTCAGAATTCGGATATCCTCACCCACAAAAGTCAGCCGCTGGAAGCTGCCCTGCAGCCGGGATGCGATCTGGGGAGAATATCTGCGGCCCATTTCCTCTGCATTCAGGTTGGTGGAGATCACTGTGGGCTTGCCGGCCAGCAGCCGGTCATTGACCAGACTGTACAGAGCGGCGGTGACGAAATTGCCGGGCAGCTCCGTGCCCAGATCGTCTACGATCAGCAGGTCGCACTGATTCAGCTTATCCACCGCCTCCCGGCTTTCCTCATCCGGGGCAAAGCGGTGCTTTTCCAGCTTGGTAAACAGGTGGGGGGCGCTTTCGTAGGCCACGGAGAAGCCCTTGTCCGCAACAGCTCTTGCAATGCAGGCAGACAGAAAGGTCTTGCCCAGACCGGTGCCGCCTACAAACAGCAAATTGCCGCTGCTTGTTCCAAAGGATGCGGCATACCGGCGGCAAACTTGAAAATTGCGTTCCATGATAGCCCGTGGACTGGCTCCGTACTTGGGATCGATCCGGTCCGGGTAATAGTCCAGCCGGAATTTTTCAAACCGCTCGTCGGAAGAGGCAAGTAAAGCCAGCTCCTTCTTCTGCTCCTGCCGGCAAAGCTCTCGCAGACAGGAACACATGTTAGAGCCCAGATACCCGGAGCCGCCGCACAGGTCGCACACAGGGCTGTCATCCAGATAGCCCTCTTCAAAGTTTTCATCGATCAGCCGCTGCCGCTCCTGCTGCAGGGCAAGATTCGCCTCTTTCACCTGCTCCATGGCAAGCTTAGCATCGCCGCCTTGGGTAAAGACGGCCTGTGCGGCCAGAGCCATAGATCTTCGCAGCAGCAGGTCGATCTCCCGGATCCTGGGAACACGGTTGTAAGCTTCCTGTAAATGCTGCTGATTTTCCGATTCCCGGTCAGCTTTGGCGCTGGCAAGACGCTCTCTTGCCCGGCGTACCACATCTGCACTGTATGCCATGCTCATCCCTCCTGTAACACTCTGCGGATGGCTTCCAGCTCCGCGTCACCCAACTGACCGGAAGCGCCCTTGGGCAAAGGCTTCTTATCTCCGGCACGAACCTGCGCGCCGGTAAGCAGGCCGGCTTCCTGCCAGCGGGTCAGTATTTTATTCATGTAAGCCCAGCTCAGAGCGCCGGTATTCAGACAGGTGCGCTCGTAGGCAAGGCTGATGGCCTCTTCGTCAAAGCCCCAGTCCAGCCATTGCTGGGCGTAGCGCTCTTCTCCGGCGGTCAGATTCCTGCCCCGGATCTGCAAAATCTGCATGAGCCGGCCCAGACGGGAACGGCGCAGATTCTGGCGCTGGATATAGGCAACCGCCTCTTCCATGGTGTCGATGCCCTGCTCAGCCCATGCGTAGGCTTCCTTTTCGATGGTGCGCAGGGAGGGGTTGCGGGCGCTGCCCTTCTGGCGGGCCCGGTCCTTGCAGTAGCATACCAGCACGGAGATCACATCCCCGGGCAGTCCCAGATAGCGGACAAAGCCCAGCAGGATCTTCAGCTCTTCCGTATTCAGGGCACGGCCCAGCAGCCGCTGGACTTCGCCGTACAATGCCCTGAAATCCCGATCCGTATCCATGGCGCACAGCACGTCGGTCTCCGAGTACTGGGGACGCTCACCGGACATCAATACAGCGGGCCGCTCTTCCGGCCACAGACCCAGCTGCCGCAGGGTAGCGGCGGCGCAGGAAAGACGGGTCTGGTTCATCTGCAGCCGCTGGGCAGCAGTGGCAAAATCGTTGCCGCTTTGTATGTACAGGTACAAAAGTGCCGCGTCACCGCTGGCGGCGCAGAGCAGCTTATGTACGCTGCTGTTATCCATATGCAGATCGGTGCTGTTCATAGGCTGCTCCTTTCGTGAAAATTCGTCAGTAAATAAGATTATAACACAGGAATTTACGGCACACAACCGGGTATCTCAGAAGTTTTTGAGAGAAAAACACGGGCCTTTTTTGGCTGGACACAATATACTGTGGCAAATTGTATATGTTGCTACAAGACACAAAATAAATTTCAGTTTATCGTGCTAATGTAAATGCAATTGTAGGGGCCGACGCCCTCGGCGGCCCGCATGTAAGCACTTGCGAATTCGCCAAAACCCGTAGCAGAAAATAAAATATTAAACTGTCGGGCCGCCGAGGGCGTCGGCCCCTACAATGAAGCTATCAATATAAAATACCGGGGCAGAATCTGCCCCGGGGTGTTATGCGTACATGGGCTTGATCCGCTGCCGGTAGATCCGGGCAAACAGGATCAGTGTAACGGTCAGGCTGACTACCTCCGCAATGGGGAAGGACCACCAGACCGCATGAACATCTCCTGTCAGACTCAGAAGGTATGCTGCGGGCAGCAGCACGATCAGCTGACGGCACAGGGAAGTAATGGTGGCATAGATGCCGTCTCCAAGGGCCTGGAAGCTGGCGCTTAAAGCGATACCCACTGCTGCCAGGGGGAAATGGAAGCTGACGATCCGCAAAGCGCTGATGCCGATTTGCACAAAGTGTCCGTTTTTCGCTTCCTCCGAGGTGCTGAAAATACTCATCAGCGCATCGGGGAAGATCTGGAAGATGGCAAGGCCCAGCAGCATCACAGCCAAGGCTGCGCCTACGGCCAGCTTCAGCGTCTTTGTGATACGTCCGGGCTGACGGGCACCGTAGTTGTAGGCCAGAATGGAAATAGATGCGTTGTTCAGACCGAACAGGGGCATCAGGAAAAAGCTCTGGAGCTTGAAATATACGCCGAACACGCCGGAGGCCGTTTCACCGATTTCCGGGAAGCCCAGAAAGATCTGGTTCATGCCGAAGTTCATCACGGAGCCGATGGCCATCATAATCATAGAAGGTACGCCGACAGCCAGAATTTTCTTAATAACTTTCTGGTCGGGCAGCAGATATTTTAAGGAAAACTGTACATCCGGATTGCACTTGAGATTGAAGATCACCGCCATAATGGCAGCTACCCACTGGCCGATCACCGTAGCCACTGCCGCACCGGCCACGCCCATGGAGGGGATACCCAGCGTTTCATTACCGTAAATGAACAGAGGATCCAGAATAATGTTCATCAGCGCGCCGGTGCCCTGTGTATACATGGTATAGATGGTCCGGCCGGAGGCCTGCAGCAGCCGCTCACCCAGAATTTCGATAAAAATACCCAGCGTAAAGATGCAGCAGATGGCGGTGTATTCGGTGCCGCCCTGGGCGGTCTCGGCACTGATGGGCTGCATGGCGTAGTAGGCTTTGGCACCGAACGCGCCGAATACCATAAACAGCAGGATCATGATAAAGGTCAGGGTAATGCCGTTGCCGGCGGCCCGGTTTGCCCGCTCCTGATTACCCTGACCCAGGGATTTGCTCAGCAGACTGTTCATGCCTACGGCAACGCCGGTGGCGCAGCCGATCTGCAGGTTCTGGATGGGGAAGGCAAGGGAAAGGGCGGTGACTGCGCTTTCGGAGTAACCGGCCACATAGATGCTGTCCACCACGTTGTACAGTGCCTGCACCAGCATGGACATGGCCAGCGGCAGCGCCATGGTAAACAGCAGCCTGCCCACAGGCATGGTTCGCATTTTGTTCTCCCGCAGATCGGGAGCGGGTTTTACATCAGACATAATATTTCCTCAGCTTTAGCAATAATCTGTCTTATTATAGCGGAGGTTCCTGCGTAAATCAAGCCCTGTCAGACCGGATTCTGCAAAAGGAATGCTCTTGCAAAAAGTGACGAAATACAGTATAATATGATATTAAGAGTACTATCGCTTATCTTCAAGGAGTGCTTTTTATGAAAAAATTGATTCTGATTCTGAGCCTGTGTCTGGTGCTGCTTCTGGGCGCGGCTGTGTATTTGACGCGCAAGCAGCCTGACCCTGTGCAGACCCAGCCGCCTGAATACAATATCAGCTTTACGGTTCTGGGTAAGGAGGTTTCCAAGCAGCAGGTGACTTCCGGCGCACTTCCCGAAACCTTTGATGCCGGAATCCCCGGTGTTACGGTGGTGGGTTGGACTGATGAACAGGGAAAGTCTGTGAATCCCTTCTCTGCACCGGTCAGCGGCAACGCCCGGTATGAGGCGGTGACCTATCTGCAGCTGACCCGGCATGTGCCCTATTTGTTTGTGAACCAGGAAGGGATGCTGGAGCCGGATGAAGCGCTGACGTTCTCTGCCCTTGCCGCTGCTGTGCAGGCGCTGGCAGATCCCGGTGCAGTGGACTACCTTCCGGTTATCATCGAAGGGAACATACCGGTTAATTATCAGGAACTGACCGATGTGTTAGGACACTTCTACGGAGCCGAAGCCATTGCCGCAGCGTTCCCGGCGGGGGAAGCGCTGACCCGGACAGTTTTTGCACAGGGTATGAATATCCTGCTGGAACGGAACCCGGCTGAGACCTTTATCCTTGCCGATGATGCGGTGATCCCCGCCGATATCACCTTTGAGCGTGCCGGTGCGGCAGCACTGCTGGAGGCCAGTATGGCCCACGATCCTGCGGGACAGGGCGGCACATGGAATGATGTGGAACTGCCTGTTTCCCACGCGCCCGGCTTCATGCATGTGGAAGGCCGGCTGTACTATGTGAAGGAAGATCATTATCTGCTGCGGGATGGCTATATCGGCACCCTGTACTTCGGTGCTGACGGTGCGTTTACCAGCGGTAACGAAGAGCTGGACGGCATTGTGGCGGATTTGCTGGACGAGATGATTACCCAAAACCCCGATGCTGACCGGCTGGGCCTTTTACGGGTGGCCTTTAACCATTGCTATCAGAATTACACCTACCGCCGTTCCTACGATAACCACCCGGCTGTGGGCAGCCACGGCTGGGAGATCCAGCGGGCATTGGATATGTTCAAAAACGGTAAGGACAACTGCTACGGCTATGCGGCTATCTTCTGGGCTCTGGCCCGGGGGCTGGGCTATGACGCGCTGGCAGTCAGCGGAAAGGTGCTTTCCGATGAGCAGCCCCATAGCTGGTGCATTATTGAAATGGAGGACGGGAAGGATTACTTCTTCGATCCCCAGTGGCAGTACAGCTATACCGAGCGGGAGGTCTTTGACTACGACATGTTCCGCATTCCCATGAGCGAGATCTCTTTCTGGGCCTATCAATGGAGTGAATAAGGAAAGGAGGCCGACAGAATGAACTTTGACAGTGTTATCTTTATCAGTTGCTTTCTGCCGGCTTTGCTGATCCTGTATTGGCTGATCCCCGGACTGAAAGCAAAGAACTGGCTGCTTTTGGTGTTCAGCCTGCTGTTTTACAGCTTCGGAGGGCCGGTTTCCCTGCTGTTGCTGGTGGTGCTGTCCCTTGCCAACTATCTGCTGGGACTTATCCTGCGCAGGAAAGGCCCGGTAAAATGGGCGCTGATTCTGGGCGTTTCCCTGAACGTGGCGTTCCTTGGCTTCTTTAAATATCTGAATTTTCTTATCAGTCAGATCCTGCTGCTGGAGCCGGTGGAGCTGGGACTGGCCATCCCGCTGGGCATCTCCTTTTTCACCTTTAAAAGCATCAGCTATCTGGCAGACACCTACCGGGACAGGCAGAACGGTGCGGAAAGCTTTCGGGATTTTCTGCTGTATGTCAGCTTCTTTCCCCAGATCGTTACCGGCCCCATTACCCGGTTCCGGGATTTCGCTCCCCAGTTGGGGAATCGTACCCATACTCCGGCTGCCACTGCCGCAGGGATGCAGCGGTTCATTCGGGGACTTGCCAGGAAGCTGATCCTGTCCGGGATTCTGGGGAATATGGTAGACAGCATCTTTGACTTAAACGCGGATGCGCTGGATGCGCGGCTTGCATGGATCGGAGCCATCGGCTACTGCCTGCAGCTTTACTATGATTTTTCCGGCTATATCGACATGGCAAACGGCCTTGCGGGTATATTCGGGTTTACCGCTGCGGAGAACTTTGACCGGCCGTATCTTGCCCTGTCCATCGGAGAATTCTGGCGGCGCTGGCATATTACCCTGTCCGCATGGTTCCGGGATTATGTGTATATTCCGCTGGGGGGCAGCCGGAAAGGGAACGTCCGTACAGGAATCAATAAATGTATCGTGTTTTTGCTCTGCGGCATCTGGCACGGCGCATCCTGGACATTCCTGCTCTGGGGTGTCTGGCACGGCGCATTCTCCCTGCTGGAAAGCACAGGTCTGATCTCCGCACAAAAACTGCAAAAACATAAAGCCGTCGGACATGTGTACACTTTGCTGGTGGTTTGCCTTGGCTTTGTCATGTTCCGGGCGGAGACAGTGGTTCAGGGATTCCAGTTTTTGCGCGCTATGTTCACCGGATTTTCCTTTACCGCAGCCGGAACGGCAGCTCTCCGAACGGCGGTTACCGCTGAAAGCGCGGCTATGCTGGTCCTTGGAGCGCTGCTGTGCCTGCCGGTGCCTGCTTGGGTAAAAAACCGGGTAAAAGCAGAAAGCGGCCTGGCATATGCGGGCAGTTTCCTGCTGCTGGTGCTTTGCATCATTACGCTGGCTGCCGGCGGCTTTGCCCCCTCCATTTATGCGGGCTTTTAAGGAGGTGCGGATATGAAGAAAAAAGTACTTCCCATTTGCTTTATGGCTCTGTGTCTTGGGCTGTGTCTGGTGCTGAGTGTGGGCCTGCTGTTTGCCGGGCCTTCGAAAGCCGGTGCCAACGAGCAGCTTGCCCAGCTGCCTTCCCTCATGACAAAGGAAGGCAGCCTGAACACCGATTACCTTTCCCAGCTTTCCGACTACATAAACGACCGGTTTTTCCTGCGGCAGGAGCTGATCAGCGTAGATCACTGGCTTAGTGGCAAGCTGTTCAGCGTTTCCGGGGATCCGGGAGTGATCTTAGGCAAGGATGGCTGGCTGTATTACGCCGATACTCTGGCAGACTACACCGGAACAGCCCCCATGACCGACCGGGAGCTGTTCGCCGCAGCCAACAATCTGGCCATCATGGATAAATACTGCCGGGAAAACGGCAGGCAGTTCCTGTTTGTGATTGCGCCCAACAAGAATTCTCTGTATGATGACTATATGCCGGACTACGGTCTGCAGGATCAGAACACAAACGCACGGCGCTTGCTGGAGGAGCTGGCCCGCCGGCAGGTCAGTACCGTAGATTTGTTCACAGCGTTCCGGGAAACGGAGGATATCCTCTACTTTGCCCACGACTCCCATTGGAACACCAAGGGTGCGGCATTGGGCGCGGATCTGATCAATAAGGCCTTCGGCGTGGAAAGCGGCTACTTTGACGGTGATTTTTCCCAGACCGTTTCCCATGCGGGCGATCTGTATGCCATGCTCTATCCGGCCTTTCAGGATCCGGAACGGGACTATGTGTATGAGGGATTGGAGTACACCTTCACCACCTCCGCCACCCGGCCCGATGCCATTGTACTCAGCACGGAAAGCGACGAGCCGGGCAGCTTGCTGGCCTACCGGGATTCTTTTGGCAATCTGCTGTTTCCCTTTCTGGCCGACAGCTACGGCACCGCCCGGTTCTCCCGGGCCAACAGCTATGATCTGACCAGAGAATCGGATTATGTGCTGATTGAACTGGTGGAGCGGAATTTGCGGTACCTGACGACCAATCTGCCGGTAATGCCTGCGCCGCAAGCGGAGCTTACACTGCCGGATTCCGTAAGCGGCACTGTGACCGTCACGGCGGAAAAAAGAGGTGACTGGCTGCAGGTGCAAGGGCAATTACCGGAAGCAGACAGCGATTCGCCTGTTTATGTGGTCTGTGCAGACGGCAGCTTTGAGGCCTTCTGTCTGGGGGAAAAGGGCTTCGGGTTGAACCTGACACCGGAATCCGTCCTTCAATACGCGGTATGCACCGTGAACGGAAGCCTTGTAAAATACGAAATCCAAAGCCAAGAATAGATGAGGTAACAGCTATGAAAAAAATTCTGATCTTATTGCTCAGCCTGCTTTTGCTGGTGAGCCTGTGTGCCTGCGGTGAGCAGACCCAGAACGAAACTACGAAGCCGACTAAGGTGGAACAGCCCAGCCAGAATCTGGCGGAGATTGCAAAAGGCTATATCGATAAGCCCATTGAGGAGCTGTATGCAGTGATCGGACAGCCCCTGAGCAGCGACTATGCATCCAGCTGTCTGGGCCCCGGCGAGGACGGCCTGCTGGAGTATGACGGCTTTGTGGTCTACACCTACCGGGAGGGTGACAAGGAAACCGTCTACGACGTGGAGTAAAGAATTACGGGCGTGCTGCGGCACGCCCGTAAAATATTATGGGAAATAAATACAAATTTATTATTCCGGACAGAATGGGGAGAAAAGGGGGTTTCCGTCGGGAATTTACTGCCTTGTGGGGCTTGCTTTTTTAAAAGAGCTTTGCTATAATACCTACACATATCACGCAGGGTTCGTATATCGGTAATACAACGGCTTCCCAAGCCGTGAAGGCGGGTTCGACTCCCGTACCCTGCTCCAAAAGAAAAGGCCGCCTTCAGGCGGTCTTTTCTTTTGGAAATAGAAGGAGGGAGACGAACCCATAGCAGTGCAACAGTCCTGTGGACTGTTGCTGCCACCAGTGCAAACACTGGTGGCTACAACTATTTTCGCAAAGCGAAAATGCAAATCGACTCCTGTTCCCTAAAGACTATTGTTTCAGGAAAAAAGCGAGCATGAAAGAAGATAAATAATATTATTGTGCCGGTTCCGTTTCCCAGAGCTTTCTTGTCAGCTGATCTGCAGGACAAATTCCAAAATGCTTATGTATATGAAAGAAGATACCTATGCCCAAACCTGTGGGGATGTCACCGCGTTCAATACGGTTCAGGCTTGCTGTGCCGATGCCCAGAAGCTGTGCCATCTTTTTCTTGGAAAAACCGTGGTGATTTCTAAGCCATGCCACATTACGGGCAAAGATTTGCAGTTCAATTTTGCTGGTAATTGTTTCCATATTCTGACTCCTTTAATTTGTGATGGAGTCATTATATATCACATGAAAGGACAATGTGGGATTTTACACCTAACAGGTGTAAAATTTTCCTGCGAAGTCCGTCAGTTTCAGTTTGTTGTATATCATTCATTAGAACATAGCAGGGACGATCAATGCGATCGCCCCTGCTATGTTGTAACAGCTAAAAGTTTATGATACACCCTCCCTCTGATGAGGGAGGTGGCACGGCACAGCCGTGACGGAGGGAGAGATGACTTCCTGTTGCGGTGCCCGATATCTGTGTTTTACAAAAACCTTTTATTTTCCCGCGATGGACAGTCCTTCCACCAGCACGCTGGGGGAGCCGAATGCGGTGATGCCCAAGGCGTTAGGAAGTTCCGTGTTGTTGGCGATGGCGGTGATCCCTTTCAGAAGATCATAGAAGTTACCCGCCACGGTAAAGGATTTAATGGCGGCACCTTTCTGGCCGTTTTCTATCAGAAAGCCCGCGCTTTGCAGAGAGAAGTCGCCGGATACAGCATTGGCACCTGCATGCAGGCCGCTTAGTGTGTTGATATACACTCCGTTACCGGCCTTTTGAAGAAGCTCCGCTTCGGTCAGCTCCCCGGGAGCAAGATACATGGAGAAGGGGCGGATATTTACAGGTGCATCATAGCCTGCCTTGGCGGCATTGCCGGTGGTTTCCGTTCCCGCTACGGCGGCTGTCTTTAAGTTGTGCAGCAGGGTTTTCAGCACACCCTTTTCGATCACGTTTTTCCGATAGGCAGGAGAGCCCTCCGCGTCAAAGTGGATGGGCATGGGACTGTCCTTATGAAAGGGGTCATCCACCAGTGTGACCATGGGTGCGGCGATAGCCTGACCCTCCTGTCCCGCCAGCCGGGAAAGGCCTTTCTGGGCGGATTCTGCGGAGAATACGGTGCTGAATACGCTCAAAAGAGAGGACATGGCCTCCGGGTCAAACACCACCGGGCAGACCCCGGTGGCAGGCACTTTCCCGCCCAGCTTCCGCAGGGCGGTTTTTGCTGCCTTTTTTGTCAGTGCATCGGTGTCGATGGCATCCAGCTTGCCCAGCCTGATCTGGTGGTCGTTGGACATTTCCTGCCCATTGGAGACCACCGCTGTTACCACCAGACCGGCAATGTTGTTTTCGTACTGGAGATCCAGACCCTTGGAGTTGCAGATGGCAATTTGACAGCACTCGCTGATGCCCTGCACGCTGCTGCCGTCGATCACAGCAGGGTCAGCTGCATAGATCTTCTCCTGTGTATCCAGCACACAGCGGATCAGTTCTTCCGTGGAGGGCAGGGGATACGGCTCCGTTTTCGGCGGGGTATAGGTCTTGCCACCTGCAACCAGAAAAACCGGTTCTTCCGATTCCAGAACAGAGGCATTGTCCGCAGCCCGCTCTACAATAGCGGCTGCCTGCTCTTTGCTCAGCGATTCGGTGGAGGCGTAGCCCATCCTGCCGTTTACAATACAGCGGAAGCACACGCCGCCCTCAGTGGAGGCAGTGAACTGATTCATCTCATGCTTAAAAGCGCTGACGGAGGTGGATTGAGAGGATTGATAGTAAAGCTCATATTCCGGAATGCCCATGGCTTCCGCTTTTGCTGCCACGGCATGTTTAAACGATGTGAAATCCATAAATATTCTCCTTGCTATAGTAAGGTCAACTTTGTGTTTATCGTACAGTCTATCAATTATTCTCGTCATTGCGAGCCAGTGCGCACACTGGCGTGGCAATCTCCTTAGATTTTGGAAACTTGCCGGGGATTGCCACGTCGGGCTTTGCCCTCCTCGCAATGACGCGCGTTTTAAGGCAGATGTGCGATAAACTGAAATTTGTTGGCGGTTATCTGCCGCCCACGGTGATGCTGGATACCCGGATCATGGGCTGGCCCACATTGGTGGGAATGGAGCCGCTGGAGGAGCCGCACATGCCCTGCCCCATGGCCAGCTCTGTGCCTACCATGTCGATATTCTGAATGATCTCGCTGCCCTTGCCCACCAGACTGGCGCCCCGGACAGGCTCACAGATCTTACCCTTTCGGACAAGGTATCCCTCGTTAACGGTGAAGTTGAATTCACCGGTGACCGGATTGACGGAGCCGCCGCCCATTTCCTTTGCGTACAAGCCATATTCCATGGAGGCGATAATGTCTTCGTTTTTGTCGGTACCCGGCGCAATATAGGTGTTGGTCATCCGGGAGGTGGGGGTGAAGCTGTAGCTCTGCCGGCGGGCATTGCCGGTGGGGGCCATGCCCATCCGGCGGCCGCCCATTTTATCCACCATATAGGATTTGAGGACGCCGTTTTCAATCAATACATTCTTTCGGGAAGGTGTACCCTCGTCGTCAAAATTGATAGAACCCCATGCGTTCGGAATGGTGCCGTCATCAATGGCGGTCACTTTGCTGCTTGCGATCTTCCGGTCCAGCATGCCGGTAAACTGGCTTCTGCCATAGGCCACGCTGGAGGCTTCCAGAGAGTGGCCGCAGGCTTCGTGGAAAATGACCCCGCCAAAGCCGTTATCGATAGCTACCGGCATAACACCTGCCGGACAGTAGCCGGCACCGGCCATGGTAACTGCCTGCCGGGCCGCGTGGACGCCGATGCTTGCGGGATGAATTTCCTCAAACATCTCAAGACCCATCCGCCGGCCGGGACTGCACAGGCCGGTCTGGGTCTGGCCGTCTTTTTGGGCTACGGCAGAAATGGCCATGCGGGTACGGATCTGCCGGTCCTGTGCGTAAATGCCCTCGGTGCTGGCGATGAGAATGTTGTGATCCACATCCAGAAGGGTGCCGGTGACCTGTGTGATGGCGTTGCTGTATTCTCTGGCGGCAAAGTAGCCATCCTTCAGGATCTCTACCTTTTCCCGGTTGATTACACCGGAGGGGACGATACGAATGGGGTGGATATCGCCGTAGAGCCGTTCTTTCAGAACAATATCGATCTGGGCAGTGCCTTCACCCAGTGCTTCCGCCGCCTGCCTGGCACAGCGCAAAAGGCCTGCTTCAGAGGTGTCCACGGTGGAGGCCATGACGCTGCGCAGTCCCTTATATACCCGGATGCCCGCACCTGCGATCACGGTATCTTTGATGGAATCCACCTTATTTGCGATCATGGTGATGGTGTGGTTCAAGGTGTTTTCTGCAAATATTTCCGCATAATCCCCACCGGTGGAAACGGCGGCCTGCAGGACACGTCGGCAAACTTCTCTTGAGATCATTCTGTACGCTCCTTTGCTGCTGGTAATGTATTCTTTATGGTATCATTCTTTCCTTGTGTTTACAAGACTCTTTACTTTTTACACAAAAAAAGATACAATAACAAAAAGTGTAATGGAGGTGGGATCATGAAACGCTGGCTGTCCAATGTTTTACTGGTGATATTCGGGGCGGTTTTTGTGGTCAGCGCATATTTGCTGATAGACTATTATATAGAATCCAGTCAGCAGAAGGAGCAGTTTAATGAGCTGGCGAATCTGGTGGAGCAGGCCCGGCCCCAGCAGACGGCTACACAGCCCCAGAATACCGAAAGCACCCAGCAGACGGAGGATCCCAATGGGGACGGGCTTACAATTGCGCCTACTGACGACGCCATAAACGAAGGGCTGGTGCCGATCAATGATCCGGATACAGGGGAGCAGATCTATGTTCTGCCGGAGTATGCCGATGTGTATATGATGAACACGGATCTTGTGGGCTGGATGACCATAGAGGGAACCATTATCAATTATCCGGTGATGCACACCCCGGGCCGTAAGGACTACTATCTGTACCGGGATTTTAACGGCAACTCCAGTTCTGCAGGCTGTCTGTACGTTCGGGAAGAGTGCGATGTGAATAAGCCCACTGATAATATTACGATTTATGGGCATAAGAAAAATGACGGAACCATGTTCGCGGCCCTTCATAATTATAAAAAGGAAAGCTTTTGGGAGGATCATAGGTATATAACCTTTGATACGCTGACAGAACATCATAGCTATGAGATCATGGCGGTGTTTTTTGCCAGTGCCAGCGTAGGGGAAGATTTTGACTACCATCTGTTTGTAGATGCACACACGGAGGAACAGTTTGATGACTTTGTTTCTTCCTGCACGGAGCTGTCCCTGTATGAAACCGGCGTGGAAGCGAAGTATGGTGATAAGCTGATTACACTGATAACCTGCGATTTTGGCCTGACCAATGGCCGATTGGTTGTGGTAGCCAAGCGGGTATCCTAAAAATGGTTGTTTGACCGGATGTGCCGAAGCGCATCCGGTCTTACTTTGCGATTCGGACAGGTTCAAATTTCAGTTTATCGCTCTGTTTCAAATCAAAAATGTACCAAACCGTAGGGGCCGACGCCCCCGGCGGCCCGGCGGTTTTGCTATGCAAAACCGCATTGCCAACGGCAATCATTTATTATTTTCTTCGAAAATCCTAATATTTTGTATAAAATATTGGGTGGGCCGCCGAGGGCG
>JAZNPV010000119.1:0-19237 GCA_045589835.1 Faecousia sp. | reverse complement strand
GATTTTTTAAGCGGATTTGCCAATCCGCTTACTTGTCATGCCTAAATTACAGAAAAGCGCATCCAAAACAGTTTCCTGTCTTGGATGCGCTCATTTTCTTTGCTTTACCCACTATGCCCTGTTGCTAACTTAATGACATTGAAAAACCGCCGGGGGGCTGTTAATTAAAAGTAAAGAGGGGTCATAGGTGTTTCATTACTGGTAGTAATAACATCCTCTACCGCAAATTCCCGGATCTGGATATCCGGCTGTTCAAAATTCTTCATTGTCCTTCTCCTTTTTAGCCGTTCGCTCCGTTGAGCTCGCTCAAATATTTGGTTGCCAGATCGTTCGTATTGTAGCCAAAAGCCGTCTGTGCAGCCGCGCCGTAATGCAGCATGGCTACACTCAGATCTTTCCACTTGGTTTCCGTTTCAAAATTGTGCAGGGATACGATTGCCTTACCAACCGTATAGCTCAGTGTCTGCGTAACTGCTTTGTCTTCACCGTTGTAAATAGTAATTTTAATCTCATCACACATCTGCTTTGCCGCCACATCGGTAAAGCTGATCTTATAATAATCTTCCTGATTCTGTGTTTCTGTTTTCCATGCGTTCAGGGGAATCGGCTTAGTTTGGCCATTGAATTCAACCTTTGCATAGGCACCGGAAACACCTTCCAGCTTCTCCTGCTTGATCCAGAAGTTAATGTCGATCGCCTCTTCCAGAACCAGAGATACACCGTCAAAGTTTGCCATGGTGGAGAACTCAAAGGTGGAGAAGCCGTTGGGGTTTACAAAGGTGGCAAAGTAGGTGTCACCCTCCTTGGTAACTGTTGCCGTATAGGTATACTTGACCACGCCGTCCTTATAGTGACGGACATACACAGGGGTGCTTTCATCGGCAAAGCCCGCAGGCAGAGGCACCTTGATGGTGATGGGCTCGCTGACTTCCATGGTCTGCGCTTCCTTGACTGTTGCTTTTGTTTCGCCTGCATAGGCTACCACGTTGTACATAGCATCAATGTCCACAGTCAGTGTGCTGCCCACATTTTCTACCTGCTCATATTCCTTAACTGCCACGTTCAGATAAGGCTCCACCTGAACAGTGACCTCTTCTTCCGTGGTTACAGTATGACCCGCATCTTCCAGTGCCTGAACCGCTGCATCCTTGGTGCCGACTACTTCTGTATTGTTCTGCAGATTGTAGGCAGCCTTCTGCAGGTCATCCTTTGTGGTCTGGTTATTGGCAGCAGCTTTCACCTCATCACCGGTAACACCGGTAACTCCCTCTGCGACCGCACCGGAGGATTCGCCCACGGAGACGGAGGTATCCACTTCCGGAAGAACGGTTTCGCCCTTTTCAACCACATTGTACCAGCCGGATCCATAGCTTACCATGTGATCGCTTGTCACATAGTAGGAAGGATCATCGGAAAACGCACCGCCGGAGATCTGGATTTTTTGCAGGGCTTGCTGTGCATCCGTTCCATAGGTATAAATGACGCCGTAATTACCGTTGAAAACACCACCGGTTACAGTTACCGTTTCAATATGGGTCTTGTTCTTACCGCCGGTCAGCGCAATTTCACCATTAAATGTGCCGCCGCTGATATTGAGAGCAACATTCTTCATATCGTTGCCGTAGCTGTAGGAATAAACAGCCAGCTTGTAGCCGTCTTCGCCTATGCCCGTAAGTGTACCGCCGGTCACGGTCAGATTGACCGCAGGCGCATCAGCAGTATTGGATCCGGGAAGCTGGATCCAAACAGCACGGATACCTTCAATCTGGCCATCGTTTACAGTAAGATCGCCGGCGCTAAACAAACGAATCGCAATATTGTTAGGATTATATACTCTGCCGTTTTCAATAGTCACCTTGCCGCCGGCGCTGTTTTGAATGGCATAGAGCGCATGGGGGGTCTTGCCGGTAACGCCCTGCATTGCCACCTGAATCGTACCGGACAGCAGGGTCAGGCTGCCGCTGTTGGTGACAGTATAGTTGCCCTTGCTGTTTGTGGTGTCAGCCTCGCCGGTGTATGTATAATCGATCTTGCCGCCGCCAACGGTATCCTTGACCGCCAAAGTGCCCTTGTTCACGATCAGGCTCATATTCTGGGCAGACTGGGACTGGGCAATGGTATGACCCGCCAGATCCAGCGTCACTTCCTTGCCGCTTTCCACCGTCAGCGCTTCGCCGTTCTCGGTCAGGGTCACATTGCCTGCCAGAACCACTTCGCCGCCTTCAGCAAGTGCTTCTCTCAGCTCTTCTTCCGTGTTGATGCCTTCATCCGTCGCCATGGTGTAAACAGGCACAGCAGACAGCACCATTGCCAAGATCAGCAGCAACGCAAATACTCGTTTTTTCATTACCATTCTCCTTGCTTACCGTTGTTTTGTTCATCTCCATAGTTTTCAAATAATTATGTAAACTACTTTCAGATAAACTAAATGATACCCTAATTATACATACTTTACTGCCACAGCGCAAGCATTTTTTGCCGTAAATTTTTCTTTCAAAGGCCGCCTGTCTCATATCCCTGCTGCTGGCAAAAGGGTCTGTTGCTTATTTTGCAACAGACCCTTTTCCTTTTATACGCCTTTGCGGTGGAGCAGATAGGAGTAGATAAGCGGAGCCAACACCATTAACAGCACAATACCAAGGAAGATCCAAAATCCACCGAAGAAGCCTGTCAGCATAATAGCAAGGCCACAGAGCAACCAGAGCCGGCCGGCAAACCGGTGCGTCCGGTTCCAGTTTTCTTCGCTGTTCAGCGTCCAGGGGATCTTGATGCCGATGGTGTAATTCTGCTTGCACTTGGGCATGTAATTGCCGGTGACAGTAAACACAAGGCCTATAATGACCGGCAGGATGTTTTCCACCCGCACGGTTTGCCCCATAGCAGTTGCGTAGGTGATGACACCCAACACTACGGACAGCAGTGGGATGATCCACAGCACCAGCTTCAGCACCTTTTCCGGGTGGTTTTCTTTCTTGGGGTCAGCGCCGGTACCAAGGGCGCAGAGCCATTGGGCTGCCAGCAAAATGCCGGGCAGGCCGAAGATTGCAAAGGGCTTGCTGCTCCAGCCGTCAACCTCACCGGCTGCGTTCCAATGGGTGGGCATTTGCTCCGGCAGCCGGTTCCACAGGATCACACCTGCCAGAATCGGCAGCAAAATTATCAGAGAGGTGATAATCAGCGTTTTTAAATTCTTCTTGATCATTTTTCTGCTCCTTTCAGGCCGGTAAGCCACAGCATGACTTCCTCCAATACGGAGGTGTTCAGTTCGTAAAAGATAAATTTGCCCTGCCGGGTATCCCGGATCAAGTCCGCTTCCTTCAGTACGGCAAGATGCTTGGAAACCGCCGCGCCGCTGACAGGAAATTTCTCCCCAATCTCACCGGCAGATAACCTGCCCCCTTTCAGCAGCTCCAATATCCCCCTGCGGATCGGATCAGACAGGGCCTTCATGGTATTCTGAATCCCCACATAACCGCCTTCCTTTCATTTAACCTTTTAGTTAAATATAGAATAACACAGGCTTTCCCATTTGTCAATCTATATTTAACTAAAAAGTTAAATATGCTAGAAACAAAAAGGCAGGTTATCCTGCCTTTTTTCTTGTCTTATAAAAGTAGCCGTAAACAAAGATTCCCGCCAACGGAAACAGCATACCGGCCAGCAGTCCCAGCTTCATGCCCAGCTGCTCCGGCAGCATGCCCAAAGTAGCCGCCAAGGAAACAGTTGCAGGGTTTTCCATGGCAAAATCCGTAATAATGCCCACCAACTGGGGCGCTACCGAGGCGCCCAAGTCACCGCCTGCCGCCATCAGCGCAAAAATGAACACACCGCCCGCCGGTACACGCTCCGCAGCAATCACCAGATTGCCGGGCCAGAGCATGGATGTGCAGAAACCGGTAAAGGCGCAGGCAAGCAATCCGGCAGCCGGCCACGGGGACAAGGCCGCAACCAGATAGCAAACGGTCGCACCGATGCCGCACAGCAGCACCACCTTTTCCATATTCTTTCCGTACTTTCCGTAAAGGGTACGGCCCAAACCCAAGGTAACACCAAACAGCGCCACGCCGAACACATCGCCCCAGACCTTGGGAATACCCAACGCCTGTTCCAGATAGCCGGATGCCCACTGGTTCATGTTGCACTCCGCAGCACCGCCGAAAAAGATAGCCAGTACGCAGAGCCACACGCCCTTATTTTTCAGCAGCCGCAATGCTCCGGATGCCTTTTCCGGCGTTTCCATGGGCGGGATCGTACTTCCTGCAAAGGCAATGGCGGAAATCAGCGGGATCAGCGCAAACAGCGCCGCCAGCCAAGGCCAGTGTGCAGAGCCAACCGCCAGTAAAAATAATGTACTCAGCAGAACCACACCTACGGTACCCCAAGCGTAGACCGAATGGAGCTTACTCATTTCCCTGTCCGGATCCTTGGCCGGGATCGCCGCGATCACCGGACTCATCAGTACTTCCGCAAAGCCTGCGGAAGCCGAGAAAACGACCGTGCCCAGCACCAGACCCGGATACACCGCTCCGGGGAAAACCCCAGGCCAAAGGGCATAGGCCAATAGGCCCACTACCGCCATGACAGGGGTGATCTTCACCGCCTTGGGGATATTGAATCTGTGGGAGAAAAAGGAAAAGACCAGATCCACCACCAGTTGGGTGCAGTAATTGAGCAGCACCAGCAGGCCCAGCAGCGAATAGGAAATGCCGTACAGGCTGCGGAAGGACAAAAACAGCAAAGGCGGCAGATTACCTACCACCGCCATGGTCATACCGGCGGAATAGCAGGCAAACCGCAGACGGGAATCAGAAGGCTTCATTCCATCTCCACCATTTCTTCCTTCAACTCGCTGCGGCGGACCAGGAAGCGGCGGATCGCAAACAGGCCGGCAATGCAGGCCACACAAGCCAGATTGCTCCAGGGATCATCGTGGCTCAGAATCACATGCCGGGTGATAGCCACCGTCAGCACCTCCAGAATGCTGGCAGGGGTGGTGTCAATCAGCATACGCACAAACTCCAGGCCCACAACAACGGTCAGTACATTGTGCAGATAATTGCCAATATCCTGCAGATAAGCAGGGTCGGCATACATCTTGTAAAGCTCAATGCCCAGCGCCGCCACCATCACAAGAATTGTAATTGCCGCAATGGCACGCTCTATAAAATGCAGGATCCGGCGAAACACATGCTCCACCCGGTGGTCGCGCTTTTCCTGCCGGGCGATCCGTTCCTGCAGCTTGGGATCGGAGTAATGGTGTGTATGATGGCTCATATTTTTGGCCTCCTATGTATCGGATGAGACCATTTTACACGAAAACACCACAAAATGGAAGAAGAATATAAAAAATCGTGCCGGGGAATTCCCCGGCACGATCCTAGGTTATACAGATATTATGTTCTGTTGGAATTATGCTTCGGGCAGCAGGGGCTCGTTGATGTTCCAGCAGACATAGTAGGTACCGATCTGACCGGCAATGACGAACTCCTCGGGATACTCAACCTTCAGGGAAGCGATCTCGTTGGTGGGAACGTCATCGATCAGCTGCCAGTCGCCCTTCTCGAAGTTGGCCAGCATGTTGACAGCGTCATCGGACAGGTAGAACACGATCTCCTTCATGGACACGTTTTCAGCGTCATGGTAGTTCTCGTTCTTGGTCAGAGTGATGGTGGAGTTATGCTCCCAACCGGTCATGGTGTAAGCACCGTTGGACACGTAAGTAGAAGCATCGGTAGCCCAGCCCTCGTTAGCAACCACGTCCTCGCGCACGGGGAAGTAGGTGGGGAATGCCAGCAGCTCGTTCCAGTAAGCAACGTCGTTCTTCAGGGTGACTTCCAGAGTGGTGTCGTTGACAGCCTTAACAGCCAGCTCGGTAGCGGTGGCAGCGCCTTCAGCCTCTTCGCCGTAGCCCTTAATAACCTCGAACATGTAGCCGTAGTCAGCAGCCAGAGCGTTGGAAGCAGCGCGCTTCCATGCAAACTCGAAGTCCTTAGCAGTCAGAGCCTTGCCGTCGGACCACTTCAGGCCGCTCTTCAGGGTGTAGGTGTAGGTAACAGTACCGTCTTCGTTAACAACGCCTGCGGGCAGCTCGGTAGCGCAGTCAGCGGTGATGACCAGATTGCCGTTGGCATCCTGATCCCACTTTGCCAGACCGGCAAACAGGTGAGAAACCAGAGTAGCACCGTCAACAGCGGAGTTCAGAGCGGGGTCGATGGTGTCGGGCTCGGAGGACAGACATACGCTGATGGTCTCATCGCTGCCGTTAACAGTGGTCTTGTAGAAGTACTTGTAGCCCAGGGGGTTGGCGAAGAAGTTCTCAACGGAATCGTCAACCATGTAAATATCGGTGTAGAAGTACAGGGGAACGATAGCACCGGTACTCATCAGCATATCCTCAGCCACGTGCATCAGTGCGTAACGAGTCTCGGTGTTGGTGCAGGACTTGATGAGGGGGATCAGCACGTCGTAGGTCTGTGCCCAGGTGCCCTTCTCAACCTTAACGTCATAGCCGTACTTAGTCAGGTCCATGCTGTAGATAGCCAGATCCTTGTGTGCGCCCTTGCCGTACTGCACATCGTTGTTGCCGGACTCGGTAGTCCACATATCCAGGAAGCAGATAGGATCGTTGTAGTCAGCAAGCCAGCCGTTACGGGCAACAGAGTAGTCGCCTTCCTTACGGGTGTTCAGGAAGGTGTTCCACTCCTGGTTCTCCAGGTTCATGGTGATACCGATGCCGGCCAGAGCGGTCTGCAGGTACTCACCGATGGCCTTGTGACCCTCGGAGGTGTTGTACAGGTAGGTCAGAGTGGGGAAGTTGGTCAGCTTGCCGTTAGCGTCAACCTTGTAGTACTTCTTCAGGATGTTGTAAGCTTCCTCGTAGTTAGCCTCGAAAGCTTCCTTTGCCACGTTGTAGTAGCCATCGTACTCATCGCTGTCGCCGGAGTTCTTGTAGAACTCGGTGCCGTCAGCGTCGGTCATACCCATAGCAACAAAGGAGGAAGCGGGTACCTGACCGGCCTGGCCGATCTCGTCAACGATATAGTTACGGTCAAACAGCAGGGAGATAGCGTAGCGGATTTCAGCCTCAGCCAGAGCCTTCTCCTCAGCGGTCATATTGTTGACAGAATTATTGTTGGTCTTGCTGCCATCGCAGGCTGCCAGACCCAGAACCATAACTACTGCCAACAGCAGAGCAATCAGTTTCTTCATTTTTTCATTTCCTTTCTTAAACAAATATTGGGAAATCGCCTGATTTTTATCTTCATACCCGCAAAAACCGGTACGGCAAACCGATTCAAGCAGATGTGAATACAGTAACTATCATACAAACGCTCCTGCGTTTGTATGCCAGAAAAAGCCATGGCTTTTTCTGCTTAAATTTTGTCCAGATTGTGGCATGCCACAAAGTGACCGGAGGAGACCTCCTTAAACTCGGGCATAGACTGGGCACAAGCTTCCGTTGCGTGGGGGCAGCGGGTCCGGAAGGGGCAGCCGGAAGGCGCGTTCAACGGACTGGGGATATCGCCGGTCAGGACAATGCGGCTGTTTTCTCTTGCCTTCTTGGGATCGGGCAGCGGGACAGCAGACATAAGGCTCTTGGTGTAGGGATGCAGAGGATGATGATAGATCTCATCGGAATCTGCCAGCTCCACCATCTTACCCAGATACATAACCGCGATCCGGTCGGAGATATGCCGCACCACCAGCAGGTCATGGGCAATGAACAGATAGGTCAGATCCATCTGCTCCTGCAGCTCATCAAACATATTGATAACCTGCGCCTGAATGGAAACGTCCAGCGCGGAAACAGGTTCATCACAGACCACAAAGCTGGGGTTCATGGCAAGAGAACGGGCAATGCCGATACGCTGGCGCTGACCGCCGGAGAATTCATGGGCATACCGGTTGGCATGCTCAGAGTTCAAGCCAACCCTTGCCATCAGTTCCAGCACACGCTCCTGCCGCTCTTTCTTATTGGTGTACATCTTATGCACATCCAGCGGCTCGGCAATAATGTCTGCAACGGTCATACGGGGATTCAGGGAAGAATAGGGATCCTGAAACACCATGGCAGAGGTCTTGCGGAACTCGTGGATATCCTTGGGGGTCTCAATCTTCTTGCCGTCAAAAATAATTTCACCGGCAGTGGGCTTATACAGATGCAGCAGGGTTCTGCCAACGGTGGTCTTGCCGCAGCCGGACTCACCTACCAGACCCAGCGTCTCGCCCTTTTTAATGGCAAAGGACACATCGTCCACAGCCTTCAGGGGCTTGGAGGAAAATACACCGGTATTGATATTGAAGTACTTCTTCAGATTCTTGACCTCCAGCAAGGTCTTTGCATCATGCATTGTCCTCACCGCCTTCCTGTTCCATGGCTTCCTTCACATTCATCCAGCAGGCAGCCTGATGCATGCCGTTGATCTCCATGCGTTCGCAGCGCTCACGCAGGCAGATCTTCATAGCCTTATCGCAGCGGGGTGCAAAGGGGCAGCCCGCAGGCATATTCAAAAGGTCAATGGGTGTACCGCTGATGGGCTGCAGGCGCTGCCCGTCATTGTCCAGCGTGGGGATGGAGCGCATAAGGCCCTTGGTATACTCATGCTTGGGATTATAGAAAATTTCATCGGCCGTGGCCTGCTCACAGATAGAACCGGCATACATAACGATAACCTCGTCACACATCTGTGCCACAACGCCCAGATCGTGGGTAATCATAATGATAGCCATGCCCAGTTCCTTCTGCAGCTTCTGCATCAGCTCCAGAATCTGGGCCTGAATGGTCACGTCCAGAGCGGTGGTAGGCTCGTCGGCAATCAGAATATCCGGTTCACAGGCCAGAGCCATGGCGATCATGACGCGCTGACGCATACCACCGGAGAACTCAAAGGGGTACTGCTTCATACGCTTTTCCGGATCATTCACATTTACCAGCCGCAGCATCTCCACTGCCCGTTCGTAGGCCTGCTTCTTATTGCGGTTGGTGTGCAGCAGGATTGCCTCCATCAGCTGATGGCCCACGGTATAGGTGGGGTTCAGGGATGTCATGGGATCCTGAAAAATAATGGAGATCTTGTTGCCCCGGATGGTCTTCATGACCTTTTCACCGGCACCTACCAGCTCCTGTCCGTCGATCTTCACGGAGCCGGATACAATCTTACCAGTATTTTCCAGAATCTGCATAATGGAGTACGCAGTCACGGACTTGCCGGAACCGGACTCACCCACAATGCCTAAAACCTTACCCTTTTCCAGAAAGAAGGACACGCCGTTTACGGCCTTGACCTCACCGGCAGGGGTAAAGAACGAGGTGTGCAGGTCTTTAACTTCTAACAATGCCATATCTGCAAACCTCCTTAATGCTTCAGCTTGGGATCAAAGGCGTCGCGCAGGCCGTCACCAAACAGATTCAAAGACAGAACAATCAGAGAAATGGTAATGGCGGGAATCACAAGGCGGTAGGGATAGCTTTGGATACCGTTCAATGCGTCAGAGGCCAGAGAACCCAGAGAGGGCATGGGGGCATTTACGCCCAGGCCCAGAAAAGAAAGATAGCTTTCGGTAAAAATAGCGCTGGGAATCTGCAGAGCGGTGGAAATAACCACCACGCTGATGCAGTTGGGCAGCAGGTGCTTGCGGATGATCCAGCCGGGCTTGGCGCCGGTGGACTTGGCTGCCAGCACATACTCCTGCTCCTTCAGAGACAGGATCTGTCCGCGGATCTGGCGGGACATACTGACCCAGTACAGCAAAGCGAAGATAATGAACAGGGAGATCATATTGCCGCCCAGCTTTTCAAGGATCGTGCCTTCTATGGCATCGCCCAGCACTACCTTCATGACGGATGCCAGCAGAATAACCATCAGCATATCCGGCAGGGAGTAGATAATATCCACGATGCGCATGATAATCAGGTCCACCTTGCCGCCGATATAGCCGGCAATGGAACCGACTGTCATGCCGATCACCAGAACGATCAGGCTGGCGAAGAAGCCGACTGCCAGAGAAATACGGGTGCCGTACACCACACGGATAAAGTAGTCACGGCCCTGTGCGTCGGTACCAAACACATGGGGGAACACGCTTTCGGTTTCACCTGTGTAGGAATCAAAGTAAATAACGCGGTAGCCCTCAGCAGTTTCAAACAGCTGGGCATCGCCGGCTTTTCTAACACCCCTGCCGAATGCATTGACCTCCCACAGCCATGCTTCCGCAGCAGCATTGCCCTTATCTTTGGTGTTGTTGGCAATGGCTTTGTGTTCTGTGCTGACGCCGGTCTCAGGCAGGGTGCTTTCCAGTGCCATAAAGGCATCCCGGGTATGATCGCCTGCCAGATAGGTATCCAGCAGCTTCTGAGCCTGCGCCTTTGCCTGCTCCCGCTGGGCGGCATTGCCTTCCTCTGCAGGAATCAGGAACTCCACCGCGTTGGCCTTGCCCAGCAGTTTGACCCGCTCGGTGGCACCGTAGGTAAAGGGTGCCAGATTGTTGTAAGTAGCGTCAACGGGCTTGCCCGGGCGAACACCCAGCATAGCATCATAGCTGTAGGGCCAGAACAAGGGCAGGATGATGGATGCCAAAGTAATGGCAATAATCAGGAACATACTGACTGCAGCGATCTTGTTGCGCATGAGCCGCTTCATACCGTCCTTGAAGAAGGTGGTGGAGGGGCGCATCTGCACCATATATTCTTTTTCTGATTCTGTTGCGGGAAGGAAGTCATCCAGGTTCACGTGCATACTAAAGAGTTTCTGTTTCATCTTTCCGCCTCCTTACTCCAACGTGATTCTGGGATCAACAATCTTGTACATAATATCGCTGATCAGGTTCATAACAACGATCAAGGTTGCCAGTACGATGGTGGTACCCATAATCAGCGGATAGTCACGACCCGTAATGGAACTGACAAAGTAGCGGCCGATACCGGGCACTGCAAAGATCTGCTCCACCACCAGAGAACCGGTGACAATGTATGCCAGCATGGGTCCGAAATAGGTAATAACAGGGATCAGGGAGTTCTTCAGCGCGTGACCGAAAATGATCTTCACGGGAGAAACGCCCTTGGCTCTTGCGGTGCGGATATAGTCCTGCCCCAGAACGTCCAGCATGGAGGACCGGGTCAGACGGGTAATGTTTGCCATGGGGGACAGGGACAGGGTAATAATGGGCAGGATCAGGCCCTGGGCCGTTTCGCCGTTGGCCGGCACAATGGCCAGCTGCAGCGCAAAGGTCAGCAGCAGCAGCGTACCCATAATAAACGAGGGCATGGAGATAAATGCTGTGGTAACCACCATGATGATCTTATCGATCAGTTTGTTCCGGCGCAGGGCAGCCACAGCACCCAGCACCACACCGGCAACCAGTGCAATGGCTGCAGCGATCAGGCCCAGCTTCACGGAAACAGCCATACCATCGGCAATGATGTCAATAACCTGACGGCCACGGAGCTTCAAAGAAGGACCAAAGTCAAACTCAGTGACGATATCCTTTAAGTATGTAAAATACTGCTCCATCAGCGGCTTATCCAAACCGTATTTTGCTTTCAGGGCTTCTTCGGCTGCCGGGGAAATGGCCTTTTCACCAAGGAACGGGCCGCCGGGTACCGCACGCATGACGAAGAAAGTCACGGTGATGACCACCCACACCGTCAAAAGCGCCAGCAAAATGCGTTTGAGAATATACATTAAAGTTTTGGAGTTCATGAGATCCTCCCTTTCTTCATTAAAGGTGATACACCATCATCCTGGACGGTGCGCAGTAACAGGAATATAAAAAGGTGCTTTTCTGTCATTTTTTTATGCGCATTCAGCCCATAGGACAGACAATTATACTAAATTATACCGCATTTTTGTTTTTATTGCAATACCTGAATGTAACAAAAATCGAAAGATCAGGCAAGCTGTTTTTTATGCCTTTTGTGAACACACCTGTCCGCTGCGCATGAACATGCGTATACCGCCAAGCCCTCTGCAATTAAAATCAACGCAACCATCGCTGGCGTTTTTCTCTTTTTTCGGTAAAGGATACGATAATCTTATGCCGATTTTCTGTAAAGCAAGGTAGATTCTCTAAGTCTGTTGTGTTACAATTGGAATATACCATTATAATACGCTGTGTATCATCGACACCGCATTCAGATAAGGAGATTGTTTTATGGAGCTTTGCTACGGTATTTTAAGCACATCTTCCATCGCCCCCCGGTTTATTGCGGCGGTACGGGCCAGCGGAAAAGGCCGGATCGTGGCCCTTTCCTCCCGCACTCTGGAAAAGGCCCGGGAAAAAGCCGCCCAGTGGAACATCCCCACCGCTTACGGCTCTCACGGGGAGCTGCTGCAGGATGAAACCGTAAATATCATCTATATTTCCAATGTAAATACGGCCCACTATCCCTGGGCCAAAGCCGCCCTGCTGGCCGGGAAGCACGTGATCTGCGAAAAGCCCTGCACCACTACCGAGGCCCAAACCCAAGAGCTGTATGCCTTAGCAAAAAAACAGGGGCTTTTCTTCATGGAGGCCCAAAAGATGCTGTTTTTACCGGCAGTTCTTGCAGTCAGAGATCGGCTGGGAGATCTGGGTCGGATCACCATGGCGGAGCTGAGCCACAGCTTTCCCGCCGCCTACAATGGCTGGATGTTCGATAAAGAGGCCGGCGGCGGCCCGCTGCTCAGCAGCGGCATTTACGCAGTACAGCTGGTCAGCTGGCTGTTTGGCCGGATCACGGATATCCGGGGCACCGCAAGCAAGCTGGACACCGGTGTGGAATGGCAGTATATCCTGACAGGCCAGACGGAATCCGGTGTTTTGTTCTCAGCCAAGAACAGCACCCGGGCAGTGCTGGACAACACCTGCCGGATCTTCGGTGAAAACGGATTTATTGAGCTGCCCAACTACTGGAAGGCCAGAACCGTCAGCTTCCACATAGGCGGCAAAACGGAAACACTGGAGTTCCCCTGTGAACACGAGCTGGTCTATGAGACAGCCCACATTGCCGATTGCATGGAAAAGGGGCTGCTGAACAGCCCTGTGATCACCGAAGCCCTCTCGCTGGATGGCATCCGGGCCATCGAGCAGGTAAAAGCCAATTGGTAGGATAAATAACAGCCAACCGGCAGGGAGCGCTGCTCCCTGCCGGTTGATTTCTGCCGCAAGATTTCTTGATTGACTTTGTTTTTCGCCGCACAGATCGCACATAGAGCCGCCCCTTGTACTCAAAAGAAGCCACCGAAATATAGGCAAGTCAGCTTTATAGACGTTTTAAAAGCCTGGAACGACCGTAGGCTCGTTCCAGGCTTTGCTGTCAGCTTTATCTTTCGTTTTCCTGACCTCGGAGAAACCTATTTATAATCAGCCAGAATACTCAGAAATTTTGATGATTTGCGTTAATCTATCATCTGCGCCTTCACCAAAATAAATCGTACTGCCTCCAAGTTCAAAAACAATCTCTACATCAGAGGTTGTATTAATAAGTGCGTACACATATTCCACATCAATAGCCGCACCAGATTTTATATAAACATCATTATTTACCGGGGCATACAAATAGGAACGTTCCAATCGTATACCGTCTTGAAACAGATAACAATCAATTCCACCGGAGAAGGAGTTTGCATCATCCCCATTGTTTACAAACCGATATTTCACCCATATCAGATTTTGACCATCCTCATCCAAACCAAGGGCATATTCCGTTGCTCCTAGTTCATAATCCCACAATGCATTCGGTTTTGCGTTTTTCAGATAACCGTCTCGTTCAATCTTATTAGCATCTTCTAATGCTTGATCTATTTCGTCTATTACCGAACAAGAAGAGCAAAACAATATTGTAACCGCCAGCAATAACACCAAAAACTTCTTCATCTTTTTTCCTTAACGATTTCGATTGATCTTTTCCATGTTCACGGCTGTCTCAATAGCCTTGTAGAATTTTTTCCATTTTATGTCTTTATCAAGCTGATAAAATCTATTTGCTTCATTATCCAAAATCCAAACCGGCTTGCTGGCAAGCCATAGCAGACCACGGGGTCTAGTTCCTACATGAAAATGATAGCGTTCATTTTTGGATTTCATATCCTTGTTAAACGTAACTCCGCCCTTAGCGGTTTTTATTACTTTTGATAGCCATGCATCATCTGCACCCTTGATAAATTCATCTGTTACAATCTTTGCCAGTTCCTCATACGGCAGGCGGATCGTTTCTCTTTTTGTGATACCGCCAATAACCATATCACGCATTTTGTCAATAAGTCCCATGTTTCAATTCTCCTCTCTTGGTGCATAAAATATTTACACTTTTAGACTAGAGTATCTGCTTTGGTTTTTTCCGCATTATACCCTTCCGATAAAATGAATTTTTAGATACATTTTTATATCTGTTAGATATGAAACTATATTCAACAGCTCCTGTCAAGAAGAATTTGTTTTTGATAAAATATAAAAAATGTAAAGAAGGGGTGAACACATGAAGCCGATCTATGAATCTAAATTTCTTCAATTAGGATTAAAAATCGCATATTACCGCAAACTAAGAGGTATGACCCAAGAGCAGCTCGCCGAAGCCATTGACCGTACCCCTGCTTTTATCGGTCATGTGGAAGCGCCCAACATCAGTAAAGCCATTTCTTTGGATACACTCTTTGATATTGCTACCACCTTAGATGTGCCACCATACAAATTCCTCATTTTCGAAGAAGATCAATAATAAAGTATGCTGCAACAAACAGCAGTACCCAAGGCCAGTCTTATTTCCAAAGCGGCAAACAACACAAGTAAACAAATCAACTCCCTTCCGATTGGCTTGCAAAGCCGCATCGGAAGGGAGTTTTTTCTTTAAGGAACGGATTTCCACACCAGCGTACGCGGCTCCCCGCAATGACAGGGTTGTAACTGCTATTTTGTGCTGCTCTGTCCGCTGGATGATAAACGATTCTGGAGCAGATCATTGTTCTGCTCAATTCTTATGGCTTATCTTTAATAAGGGCATTTAAGCCAAGCCGTTTCCTCTTTCAGAAATTTTTACTCCTCGCTTTCTTCGATCACCTCTTCCCAGATCTGAATATACTGCTGTTTCACTTTTCTATCAACACATATTACTATTGTAAAAATAAAATTCAGCAAAAGCGAAAGAACCGCAAGTGAGAAAAGAACTATTTTTACATACATTTCCTCTTTCGATGCATGCAAAAGGTTCAATATTTGAACAAAGACAAGGCTGCAGAGAATCATATTTCCAAAATTTTTCATAACAAAAGCACATCTGAAGATAATATTGATAAAAATATGCTTTTTGTATGTAAAATTGTTTCTTCTAAGGATTTTCGCTTTAAATGCGTTTATACGCTTCTCCCAATAACAGCAATTTAAACCTTCCTTAGTAGATAAATAAGCCGAAAGATAATATACTGTATTTCTGCAATGTATAATTCTTGATAACAGGACACCGGAAATTAACATGATTGCAATTAAAAACAACGTGTTTTCCAACCAGTTGTTCAACACTATGGATATTCCTAAAACTGTGAAAATTACATTGTGCAAATCATCTTGCTTCTTTATGTTGTCATCCAGTTCATTTCGCAAGATTTGATACTCTTCCATTTGAATGCTTTTTGTGTTACGCATTTTTCTCTCTCCCAGAAAGCTATAAGCTACTTGTTCTCCCTTACCCAAATAGGAATACAGTATTCTTCAAAGAAACCTTCTATTTTTTGAGGCTTCACTGCCCGGCACAATGCCTGTCCTGCTTTCGTGTATACGACCTTTCCAATACCAAATGTTTTCTTTCCATGGGGAAGCCGGTATTCTTCATCGAAATAATGAATGACCACAGGCGTGACCTCCGCTGTTACATATACCCTATGAGCAAACCCAGTGAAATGCGTTTCTATTAATCCAACAGATTGCAGGTTTAGCAGATCGTCATATGATATACCTGTCTTTTGTCTAATGTCCTCCGTTGAAGCACCATCAATCATAGGAGAATACTCTCGTTTTTCTTCCTCAATATATACTGATACTGCTGCCACAGCCATAAATGCTGTGGCCATATCTTTATCCATCTGCTCCATAATATGTAACAACCCCTTAGGTATACTGCCCGGAGCATTACATTCCTCCGCCAATATGTTCCCCCAAAGCACCTGAAATTCCGCATCAGACACTAATCGGGCTTTGTCCATGAACTGAGCAACCCAATCTTCATCTATCTCTTCCGGCTTTGCTGTCGGCATTAAAGCTTGCGATGCGATATTGAGTACATCTTTTTGATTACAGTATTCCTTTATACTCTTTTTTGCCTGGCTGATTAATGCTGCCTTTATAATCGGATCATAATTACTATTCTGTATTTCTTGAATATACGTACTTACCGCAACTCTGTTAGGGGTATCATGGGTCGCGACCCATCCAACCGCAGTTGCCACCTTATCAATCAAATTATTCAACACATTGGATAATCCATCCATATTAACTAAATTCTCCATAATTCTCCCCCCATCTGACTTTTTATATACATGGGATCTTCCATATATTCACAGTATATCAGTCTGCTGCCTGTTTTTCAATATAAAACGCCTGACCGTGTGGCTTCTTCATGCCGTTTCTGCAGTCCGGTTTGTCCCAACGGTCTACTTTGCTGGCCTCATAGCCTGAAATGATAACTGCGAAACAATACGAAGCATTCCTTTGTTTTCCAGCTTAACGATGCAGGTGATTTAATTATTTTAATGTTCATCGGCAGAAATAATGATGCAGTAAAATCACCGAAATACTGTTGTACTTCGGTGATTTTTATGATATTTAAAGGAGATTGCCACACCGGCGTGTGCACCGGCTCGCAATAACTGCTAACTTAATGATATCGGCCCTTTGAATGGACTTCGCTTTTTTGTAAACCCACCCAATTCAGATATCGGATTGCATCTGATTAAAAATTGGAAAAAGTTATTTGGATGACAATTTGTTTAAAACAGGCTATCCATAGCGGCCAAGGTTTTTTCAACAAGTTCGTCGCCGCCCTCGGGACCTACCATAGTTGAAACAGGTTTTGAACCATAGCTGCCGCCGTCCACAGCCATTTGGGTGGGTAAGTATCCGCCCTTTGCATTTGAAGAAAGCTGAATAATAAAGGCTTGCTTTGCTTTACAACGAGCCTTCATACGCAGACTAAAATCCACATACAACTCGAAAGGATTCGTGGCAAATACTGCCTTGCCGATGCGGAACACAAAAACAGGAAAAGCAAATCGGGTGGTCTGTTGTTGCAGTTTCCAACGGTTTAGATAACCTATATCCTCAAAACAGCGAATCATCTCGCCTTCACTCATTTTTTCTCCGGGAGCATATTGTGCCTTAATAGCATCAATTCGGGATTGCGCAGCTTCCGTATCTTCTTTGGAAACGGTGCGTAAAGGCACATCCATTTCAAAAACATTAGTTCTAAATACAGGTCGGCTTTCTGCATAGTTCTTTGCTTTGCGGTATCCGCGAACAACTGCCTCACAGATGCGCTCGCCGATATCCTTACATTCTTGCAGCATATCAATATTGCGGAAGACAGCTTTTTCTTGGGCATTCCAAACCTTCAGTTCTTCTACATTATCTTTCGAAATACGCACTAAATCCAAAGGATTTTGGTCACCGGCAGCACCGCATAGGGGCAAAATATAAATATTGCCCAATTCTTCACGGATATAATTTCTTGCCTCGCCCCAGTAATCGGCAGAAATGAAATCGTGCAATTCATATACCTGTGAGGGGCAGGGAATGCACACAGCAGCACCTGTAAGATTACCACATAAATCCCATGTGTAAAGCATGTCGGCGCTGTGGTCGGAACCGCCTTCATAACCTAAAAAGTTAGATTCTGAGCAGGTACCGTACATTTTAGATTCACGCTTACCGTTTACCAAGAATTGAGGTCTGCGGTTAAATGCAATCGCTGCATAGTCGCTTGCAGTAGACACCGCGCCGGGTGCACGGTTTGCCCAAGCATCCTCTATTAACGCCACCATACGCTCAATATAGAATTCTGCCAGCTCGTCATCTTTCAGTATATTTTCAGGTTCTTCCATATCGGGACAAAGTTCACCTAATACACTCTTAAAGTAAACCTCCAAAGTAGTATTGCGGCTAAACATAGAAGAATTATGGGTATGGATAACATTAAAAACTACATGCGTTTTGTCGAGTCCCTCAACGCTTACTCTTTCTAAAATTTTTTCAATATGCATTGTGGGGACGCCGGCCATATCGCAGGAAACCATGGTTATCTGTTCGTCACCGTTTTCCAGCACAAGACAAGTGGCAGTAATCGGGTCATGAACATAAGAGGATATGCGTGAATAAAGCTGACCTATAACATATATGGGGCGGTCAGGGGTAATATCTATTTGTGACCAACCAATGTTTATTTTCTGTTCCATGTTTCATATCCTTCCTTTAACAAGTTGTGAATCAGCAGAGATATTATAACAGAATTATAAGTTTTTGCAACAAGAAAATTCACAAGAACCAAATGGCACATGAGCTTTAGGGGTTGCGGGAGGACTCGTTTGCATTTTCTTCCGCTGCTTCGGAAGAAATTAGGGTTCACCGCCTTCAAGCTGGCAGCGGCAATGCTCACCCGCGTTGCATTTAAATTATTCGAGTCCTCCCCTGCGTAGCAAGAAAAAACGAAGCCCACCCCTTTGGGTGGACTTCGTTTTTCTGGTTGCGGGAGGAGGACTCGAACCTCCGTCCTGTTGCGGTACCCGGCATCTTCGTCGCCGACAGTGCGGCTTCCTCATCTGCCGACCGCTGTCACTCGCTCACCTCCCTGTTCCCGCCACCGGCGGCGGTCGGCTCGCTCCCCTCCGGGAACCCTCCGGTCGGAGATTCGTGTCTTTCCCTCATGTAGCAAGAAAAAACGAAGCCCACCCCTTTGGGTGGACTTCGTTTTTCTGGTTGCGGGAGGAGGACTCGAACCTCCGACCTCCGGGTTATGAGCCCGACGAGCTTCCAACTGCTCTATCCCGCGATATGGGGCACTCCTTAAGTGCCTAGCAATTATACCATGGCTGCAAATATTTGTCAATACCCTATTTTCTGTCGTATCCTGTCGCCGTGTAGCGTTACAATTGATGTGAGACCAAGAGAATAGAAAAAAGCGATTGAGTTCGTTAGAATAAAGTCACCACAACCAAAGTCTAACGGAAGGAACTCAATCGCCATGGTTATAGTAACAGATATTAAACAGAAAAACAAG
>JAZNPV010000118.1:0-2004 GCA_045589835.1 Faecousia sp. | reverse complement strand
CATCTGCTTTGCAGTAGCTGGACTGTCTGTGCTTTTAGAAAAGCTGATTCCCGGAGAGCTTCTGGGTGCATCCATCATCGCCTTGTTTATGGGTACGATCGTCAACAGCTTTTTCCATCCGAAATGGATTCAGCCTGCGCTTAAATTTACATCGAAGAAGATTCTGAAAGCAGCGATAATCCTCTTGGGCGCATCTCTGTCCGTTAGCACAATTTTATCCGTTGGCAAGATGACCTTCTTTGTGATGATCTTTACATTTGCTATGTGCTTCGGCGCAGGCTTCTTTATCCGCAAGCTGTTTGGCCTCAACTGGCAGCTGAGCAACCTGATCTCTGCCGGTACCGGCATTTGCGGCGGTTCTGCCGTGGCAGCCATTGCGCCAGTCATTGACGCCGATGACAAAGACATCGCATTTGCCATGTCCTCCACCTTCCTTTTTGATATGGTGATGATCGCACTGTATCCGCTGATGGGCAAGGCACTGGGCATGTCCGATATTGCCTACGGTATTTGGGCAGGTACTTCTGTGAACGACACCGCCAGCGTGGTGGCTTCCGGTTATGCCTTCTCCGAAGCCGCCGGCGACTTTGCCACCATGGTCAAGCTGACCCGCACCATTGCTATTATCCCTACCGTGTTGGTGTTTGCGTGGATCGGTGTGCGCATGAAGAAGAAGGAAATGCAGGCCACCGGCGACGGCAAGAAGGTGAACATGATGAAGATCATCCCTTGGTTCATCGGCGGCTTCCTGCTTCTTGCTATCGCCAACAGTGTGGGATTGATTCCGGCGACTGTATCCGGCATGATGAAGAGCACCAGCAAGTTCCTGATGGTCACAGCCCTGGCTGCCATCGGCTTAAATACCAGCCTTACCGATTTCAAAAAAGCCGGTCTCAAGCCTATGTTCTATGGTGTCACCATCGACACACTGGTGACCCTAACTGCCCTTGCGGTAATTTGGTGTATGGGGCTTATGTAAGAACAGAGAATCCGCGTTAATCAGTTCGACAAATTCCAATTTGAATCTGTAAAAATCTAATGCTGTTATTACCCTCCATAGGGCATTAACAAAATCCTCCAAAACCGTTGCAAATCAATGGTTTTTCGCAGTTTGCTCACCTTATCCCATTATACGGTTACACACGCTTTTACCTTGTCTACGACACCCCGTAAGGGCAAAAGCAAGGGAAGAAAAATCTGACAAAACAATATAACAGAGTGTGGCAATCGGGAACTTGTGACATATGTGCGAATATAAAAATCTTGGAGGATTACATAATGGAAAAGTACATTTATAACGAGCAGAACGGTCTTTGGTATGAATTACAGGGCGATTATTACATCCCCTGCTTAGTGCTGGACGATGAAGAAACCCAGCCTATTGGTATGTGGGGCAGAAAGCATCTGCGGTACATCAAGGAGCATCGCCCGGTGCTACATACTACCCTGCTTCTCGGCGGTAAGCTGAACAGCCATCTTGCGGAGATTGATAACCGGGCAACAGAAATGTATGATCGGCAGGTGAAGCAACTGGCTGAAAAGGAAGGTATCACCGAGCAACTGAAAGCGAAAGATCCCATGGCCTGGGCGGGTGCTATGAATAACATCCGTAATCGTGTTGAAGAAATCGTAAATGCGGAGGTGATCTTCGCATGATTGAAAAATACATCCAGGCGTTGAGAGAATATGCCTTGTCCCACGATTCTAGTTGCGCTGATGGAGAATCAGTTTTGGGTATGCTCTATGAGTGCCATAACGAGAATTGCCCCTATGACAACGATGAAATCAAAGCCGATTTCAACGAACTCTATCAGAAGATGAACGGTATGTCGCTCCGGGAAATGGACAAGATTATCTATCCTGTCTGCAAGCTCTGCCGGGATCACGAAAAGGCTGGATTCATCGAAGGTATCAAAGTCGGTATTCATTTAGCCTCAGAAATCACATAAGCGAATGGGTGCCCTGTTTTGGGGCACCCTTATCCATTATATATGAAATACATAT
>JAZNPV010000117.1:0-3147 GCA_045589835.1 Faecousia sp. | reverse complement strand
CCACGAAAAAGCCTAGAACCCCAACGGGTTTTAGGCTTTCTTCTTTTTTGTGCCATATGGTGCCCACCCCAAAAACCGACACAGAAACCGACACGGCTTTATTTTTACATGCAAAAATCTACTATGATCGCCAACTATGATGTCAAAATGGGCACCTTCATATCGAGAGGAATGTTATGCAATAAAAGTAATTATCCCACCCTTGTCTTAACAAGCACGGGTGGGATAATTCTATATCTAAAAATCATAGGTTTTCCGGAAATCCTTAACTGTTTTTTTGTAGCGTTCCTGGTCTACGCAGTAGCCCATAGCATGGTCTGCGCTGTGAGCAAACAGCATCGGCTCTTTCATTACTTTATTATTTACCAAGAAATTGCTCAGCTAACCCTAAAGGCAGTGAGCGAGAAGCTCACTGCCTTTAAAGGATAGATTCTTAGTAGTTTTCTGCCCGGACCTCGAAGAATGCCTGGGGGTGGGCACAGACAGGACATACCTCCGGTGCCTTCACACCCATGACCAGATGACCGCAGTTGCGGCACTCCCACAGGGTAACGCCGCTCTTTTCAAAGACGGCCTTTGCCTCCACATTGTGCAGCAGTTTCCGATAGCGCTCCTCATGGGTCTTCTCGATAGCGGCAACACCACGGAACTGCTCAGCCAGCTCATGGAAGCCCTCCTCGTCCGCATCACGGGCCATACGGTCATACATGTCTGTCCACTCGTAGTTTTCACCCTCTGCAGCGTGCAGCAGGTTTTCTGCAGTATCGCCCAGCTCACCCAGCGCCTTAAACCAGAGTTTTGCGTGCTCCTTCTCATTTTCAGCAGTCTGCAGGAACAGGGCTGCGATCTGCTCATAGCCGGCCTTCTTAGCAACAGACGCAAAGTAGGTGTACTTGTTCCGAGCCTGGGACTCACCGGCAAAGGCATCCCACAAATTTTTCTCTGTCTTGGAGCCTGCAAAGGGATTCTTGGCAGGTGCTTCCTCTACCTTCACAAACTTATCTGCGCTTTGCTTGCAGAGCGGGCACTTAAAATCAGGGGTCATAGCACCTTCATGAACATAACCGCAAATACTGCATTTCCATTTTTCCATTTTCTTAGCCTCCGTTTTCTCATTAAACTGAATTGTTGTCAAAAGGGTTTCTACGGCATCCACCGGGACACCGGGATAGTTTCTGACTGTTTCCAGAAACGCTCTGGTGTTCGCGCTCTGGGGCAGCATAAAGCCTGCCTCTCTGCAAAGGTCCTCCGCCATCAGGCGGGAGGATCTTTCCACTGCGACACTCAGGGCATCCGGCAACTGCGAGGCAATGCCTTCTGCGGCAGCCTTGCTTTGAATCAGCACTCTCAGTGCCTCCACAACAGCTTCCTCCTTCGGCTGCTGGGGCGGCAGTGTTTTCGGCATCATGGAGATAGCACTAGAGGGACAGGCCTCTGCACATTTGCCGCAGCCGATGCATTTATTCGCATCAATAATACTGTTCTCTGTGTCTGTTGCGCCGGTAGGACACACATACAGGCACAAACAGTCCTTTGTGCAAAGACGAAGGTTTCTTACTGCATACTTTTCCGCCATATTTATGCCCTCCCTTCCATCTTGTCGAACTTCCAGCTGGGGACTTTGCAAACAGGGCACATCTCCGGTGCTGCATCGCCAACATAAACGAAGCCGCAGATACTGCATACATACACACCGGTGTTTTCCAGCATCCTGTCGCCCTCCGCTGCGTAACGGGTCAGCAGAGATTGGAGCATCCGGGTCACACGCTCGCTCCATACCTGACATCGCAGAGCGCCCCGATCCGGTTTTTCAGAAGCCGTCGCATTGGCGTAGGGATAGCCAACATTCAGATCCTGTTCCAGCTGCTTCAGCAGTTCCTGCACACCGGCTGACGGCATTGGCTCTGCCTTGGACTTGAAGAAATCCGCAAGCTGCCGGAATGCCTTTTCCTGCTCCGGAAGATACTGCTTTTCACAGCCTCTTGCCAGATTGGAGCAGATGATGCTCATTTCCATGGCGGAGAGTTCCTTCTCTACATAGGGCTTTTCTGTCGGCTGTACAGGAGAATCCTCCGCCGCAGCCTCCTTATGGCGAAAGGCGTCCTTGCCAGCACCGCACCAAGGGCATTTCCAATCAGACGGGAGATCCTCCCATTTTGTCCCTGGAGCAATGCCCGCCTCCGGTATTCCAGCTGATTCGTCATAGGTATACGAACAGATGGAGCATATCATTTGTTTCATAGGGTTTCCGCGCCTCCTCATTGATTTTATTTTATCTCTTATCAAGAGAGAATGACGGGTTTACAGATAGGAAAATGATCCGTATTATTGATCCATTCCGCAGCTATAAGCGCTTTCGATCAGCGCACGGTCATTGACCACCGCATCGTAGAAGCGGAAGCCACCGGAAAAGTTATAGGCGGTAAAACCGTTGCCTTCCAGAATGCGGCTGGCGATATAGCTGCGAAGGCCGCTCTGGCAGATCACATACACAGGCTTTCCGGGATCAAGCTCTTCAAGCCGCTGCCGCAACTCATCCACGGGAATATTACGAAAGCCGTCGATATGACCCCGTTTATATTCGCCTGCTGTTCGGGTGTCCAGCAGTGTTACACTGCCGTCCCTGGGAAGCGCATCCGCATTTTTCAGATGCCACTGCTTCAAAATGCCCCGAGCAATATTGTCGATCATAAAACCTGCCATATTGACCGGATCCTTGGCAGAGGAATAGGGCGGCGCATAGGCTAGGTCCAGATCCTTTAGATCAGTTGCCTTTATTCCCGCATGAATGGCGGTAGCCAGCACATCGATGCGCTTATCTACACCATCGTAGCCCACGATCTGCGCGCCCAGCAGGCGGTAGGTTTCCTCTTCAAAAACCACCTTCATGGTCATCAGCTTGCCGCCGGGATAATAGCCTGCGTGGCTCATAGGAGACAGGATCACCGTGTCCACGTCCAAACCGGACTTGCGGGCATTGGTTTCGTTGATGCCGGTGGTGGCAGCGGTCATATCAAAGACCTTGATCACAGAGCTGCCCTGAGAACCTAAGTATCGGCTGTCGCCACCGCAGATGTTATCTGCTGCGATACGTCCCTGCTTGTTGGCAGGCCCTGCAAGGGCAATTAATGCATGCTCGCCGGTGAC
>JAZNPV010000116.1:0-2285 GCA_045589835.1 Faecousia sp. | reverse complement strand
ACCGGCAGCACAATCCGAAGATTCCGGCAACTGCCGATCTGTGCAGCACCGGACGGCTGAAACGGGGCTACGGTGTGGAACCCATGCTGCGGCTGTTGTCCGGCAACCGGGACTACCACGAAAGCCACAATGCCATTCTGGATGCCCTGGATGAACTGGAAATCATGCGCCTTCTGAGGCATCCTCTGGAACATTATCTGCCGCTGTAATAGAGCATAGAATTGATTTGAATTCCGTCATAATGTCGTCCGCAGAACAGCAAGGTATCCGGCAGAAAGAATACACTGGCTTGGAAGAACGGCCTTCCACGTTCTGCATCTTTTCGTGCAGTGATTTCTCTGCCTTGACATCGCCTTTGGATCTGCTATAATGAAATTGCTCATCGGAGGACTGTGCATCGCAATGCACGAAGTGATTTCACTTCATAGTCGATAAGATGTCGAGTGCGCTCGGTTATTTAGGAAAGCCCGTCTTTCCTGATAATCGGGCGTTTTATCATGTAATTAGGAGAAAAATATGGAACAAAAATCCAATCGTATTTATGCAGAAATGCCGCCGGTTCGGCTGTTCTTCCATGCTGCAATTCCTGGCGTCATCAGTATGTTCGCCATGTCCATTTACAGCATCATCGAAGGTATTTTTGTAGGTCAGTTTGTTGGTGGCGATGCCTTTGCTGCCATGAATCTGGCGATGCCACTGGTGATGATCAATTTTGCCTTGGCTGACTTGGTGGGTGTAGGCTCTTCAGTGCCAATCTCCATTGCATTGGGCCAAAAAGATGAAGAAAAGGCAAGTAATATTTTTTCCTGTGCCGTCATTTTGATTGTATTGGCTGGGTTTGTTACAGGTGTCATTATGTTTCTGTTTGCTCCGGATATCATCCGGGCAATGGGTGCAGAGGGTCGGATCGTAGACCTTGCAGCGAAATACCTTCGTATTGCTGCTGTGCTGGGACCACTGGCGAATCTGGAATTCGCCATGGATAATTTCCTGCGTATTTCGGGCTTTATCAAGGGAAGTATGCTGCTGAATCTGCTGATGTCCGGCCTCCAAATCGTATTTGTGATTCTGTTTGTGGCTGTCTGGAAACTGGGGCTGGTGGGTTCTGCGCTTGCTATCAATCTGGGTTTCTGCATTTGCGCCGTGATTTCTCTGATCCCTTTTATTCTGGGGAAGAGTGTCCTGAAGTTTTGCAGACCGAAGTTCAGTCTGCCGATGCTGAAGCAGATTGTTGCCTGCGGTATGCCTAATTTCCTGAACATCATAGCCGGACGCCTCTTTTCTCTGGTGATGAATGTACTGCTGATCCGCATGGGCGGTACGCTGGCTGTTTCTGCCTTTTCTGTGCTGATGTATTGCAGCGATTTGGTACAGCCGGTTCTTTACGGTCTTTGCGACTCTATGCAGCCCGCTATCGGTTTCAACTGGGGTGCTGCCAGTTACAAACGGGTCAAATCATTAACCAAATGTGTGTTTACTTCCACCGCAGTTGTTTCTGCTTTTGCCTTTGTGCTGATGCTCAGCATCCCAAAGCAGTTGGTATCCATCTTCGTGGACAGCTCCGAGGTCGCTCTGCTTGATCTATCCGCCCATGCCCTGCGGCTGTGCAGTGTGAAATTTTTCTTCTGGGGGTTTGGCTTTGCTGCACAAAGTTTTTTCAATGCAATCCAGAAACCAAAAAATGCCGCTATTCTCACGGTGTCTACAGCAATTGTATTCCCACTTTTGATGGTAGTACTTCTTTGGCCTTTTGGTTTGGATGGCCTGTGGCTGAATCAGGCGGCAACCTACATTCCTGTGGGCCTCATTGCCTTTGCGATGCTTCGCAAAACCCAAAAGGCACTGGCACCTGAAATGCAATAAAGATACCTGGGATTGGTGAGTGATAACCAATCCCGGGACTTTTATTTGCATCCTATCCTTTCCTGCGCTATAATAGTCCCAAACGAATTGGAGGTACTCCCATGAAAGCCTTAACCTACATTGAACACGGAAAATTCGCACTTATGGACAAGCCCAAGCCGGAGATTCTGGATCCCCGGGATGCCATTGTCCGGGTGACTTTGGGCAGTATCTGCACCAGCGATCTGCACATCAAGCATGGTTCTGTGCCCCGGGCGGTTCCCGGTATCACAGTGGGCCATGAAATGGTGGGCGTGGTGGAATCTGTAGGCTCCGCCGTGACCACTGTGAAACCCGGCGACCGGGTGACGGTGAATGTGGAGACCTTCTGCGGCGAGTGTTTCTTCTGTCAGCACGGCTATGTGAACAACTGCACTGACCCC
>JAZNPV010000115.1:0-14307 GCA_045589835.1 Faecousia sp. | reverse complement strand
ATCTTCTCCTTGCAGATAGGATTCTACCGCTGCAATCTTCTCTTCCGGTGTTAACTTCCTTTTAATCATAAGAAATGCTCCCCATAGCGTAGTCTCGAAATTTTTGTTATTTCGAGTGTCTACTCTATGGGGAGCATATCAGTATTGATGTGCAGCACGTCCTTTTTGTTGTGCAAATTGACTGTAAACTTGACAGTTTCTGCTATATTCGTTATACTTAAAGCAGAGGATTTATATTCTCGTTTATAGAGAAAAAGGAGCTGTAGCTAGGTATGGACGCAAAATACAAATCCCTGTTTACCCCGTGGAAAGTGGGCAATGTGGAGATCAAGAACAGAATCGTCATGTGCCCTATGGGCGGTACATCCCTGTTTGGCTGGTTTGAACTGACCGGCTGCAAGTTTGACAAAGAGGCTGCAAAATTTTTTCTGGAACGGGCCAAGAATAATGTTGGTCTGATTATTCCCGGCATTGCCCCTCTGCGGGATACCTTCTGGGGAAAGTGGCTGTGGCAGAATCCCAAGATGTTCGAGGATCTGAAAGAATTTATGGAAGAGATCCACAAGACCGGTGCCAAGCTGTTTATTCAGCTTACTGCCGGTATGGGCCGTTCCTGGGCGATTACAGAGCTGATCGCGCCCATGCATAAGAATAAGTTTACCAGAGCGATACTGAAGCCGGTACTGGATACCAGTCATGAACTGGCCAGTCCCTCTCCGCTGCCTTCCCGTTGGGACCCGGAGATCACCACTCCTGAGATGACCATTGAGCAGATCCATGAGATTATTGAGGCATTTGCCAAGACTGCCAAGCTGTGCAAAGACGCAGGCGTAGACGGCGTGGAAGTCCATGCGGTCCATGAGGGGTATCTGCTGGATCAGTTTACCATGGAGTGGACCAATAAGCGTACCGACCAGTATGGCGGCTCCTTTGAGAATCGCTATCGTTTCCCAGTGGAGGTAGTTCAGGCCATTAAAGCTGCCTGCGGTGATGATTTCCCCGTATCTCTGCGTTACTCCGTTGAGTCCAAGGTCAAGGGCTTCCGGGAAGGCGCTGTGCCCGGTGAAGTTTACACCGAGGTTGGCCGGAATATGGAAGAATCCGAAAAGGCTGCCAAGTACCTGCAGGATGCCGGTTATGATATGCTGAACGCCGATAACGGTACATACGATTCCTGGTACTGGGCTCATCCGCCTATGTACATGCCCCAGAACTGCAATCTGGAGGATGTTTCCCATATTAAGAAATTCGTAGATATTCCTGTGGTTTGCGCCGGACGTATGGAGCCGGAGGTAGGTGCCTGGGCGATTGCCGAGGGCAAGATCGATGCAATGGGTGTTGCCCGTCAGTTCCTTGCAGACCCGGCTTGGATCACAAAGCTGATCGAAGAGCGTCTGGAGGATATTAAGCCCTGTATCTGCTGCCATAGCGGCTGCTTCAACTTCTCCTCTTCCAAGGGTAAGGCCAATACCCAGGATCTGTCCGATACCATGGGATTAGCACGCTGTGCGGTCAACGCAGAAACCATGCAGTCCAAGAAGCATTACATTGCACCTGCAAAAAAGCGCAAGAAGATCGCCGTGATCGGCGGCGGTATCGGCGGTATGGAAACGGCCATTGTTTGTGCAAAGCGGGGCCATAATGTGACCCTGTACGAAAAGTCTTCTCAGCTTGGCGGTGTGTTTATTGCGGCTGCTGCACCTTCCTTCAAGGAAAAGGACCGGGATCTGATTGCGTGGTATCGCCGTGAGATCAGCAAGTATCCCAATATCCAGGTTAAGCTGAATGCGGAAGTAACCAGCATTGAGCAGTGTCAGGCAGATGAAGTTGTGGTTGCTACCGGATCCAAGGCAAACCGCATCCCTGTAAAGGGCGTGAAGCTGGGCATTCAGGCTGTGGACTTCCTGCTGGGGAAGGCACAGGTAGGGGAGAATGTGACGATCATCGGCGGCGGCCTGACCGGCTGCGAGATCGCTTACGAGTTGTACCTGCAGGGCAAAAAGCCCACCATTGTGGAAATGATGGACGATCTGATCTGTACACCCGGTATCTGTCTGGCCAACACCAGCTTCCTGCGTGACTTCTTTAAGGTCAATAAGGTTCCCGTACATCTGGAAACCGGCGTTTGCGCCATCGAGGAGGACGGCGTGGTGGTTAAGGACAAGAACGGTATGGAATACAAGATCGCTGCGGATTCTGTCATTCTGTCCACCGGCTATAAGAGTGCACCGCTGTTTGAAAAGGCCAAGAATGTTCATATCGTGGGCGATGCCAGCAAGGTAGGCAATCTGCGTACCGTGATCTGGCAGGCATGGGATGTGTCAATGAAGCTGTAAGAGATAAGGAGAATGCTTATGTTTTTGACTGATGAGCAACAGGCCATACTCAATGGCGCAAAAGGGGAGACCATGGCCAAGGTCATGAAGACCCTTGTGATGTACGGCGATGCCTTCGGGGCGGACAAGATGGTCCCGGTCACATCCAAGTACAATCACTTGGTTACTTCCTTCGGCCTGAAGATGATGAAGCCTGTTTTTGAACTGATGCAGCAGTTGATTGATGCGGGTGCGGTGTCCGGTCAGCAGTTTTCTGTGGATCCCCGCCCTGTTGATAAGAATGTGCCTGCCAACTTCCTGCAGAACTTTATTTTCAATAAGATCATGTATGCCACTCAGGAGCAGTATGAGCGCCAGCTGAAGTAACTGGGCCTTATGGATCAGGATGCCTTTACCTGCGCCTGCTATCTGGATCAGGTGGGCAATAAGCCCCGGAAGGGCGAGGTGCTGAGCTGGGCAGAATCCTCTGCTGTTGTGTACGCTAACTCCGTGTTAGGTGCCCGCTGTAACCGCAATTCCGGCATTATGGATATCATGGGTTCTATTGCTGGCTTTGTTCCTAACTTCGGTCTGCTGACCGATGAGGGCCGTATGGCCACATGGATCATTAAGGTGGAGACCACCAAGAAGCCGGAAGCACAGCTGTTGGGCTCTGCCATCGGCATGAAGGTCATGGAAGATGTACCCTACATTACCGGTATGAACAAGTGGCTGGGTACGGAACTGGATGACGCAGCCTGTGCCTATTTAAAGGACTTCGGTGCTGCCACCGCATCCAACGGCGCTGTTGGCCTGTACCATATTGAGAACCTGACTCCCGAAGCCAGGGAGCAGGGGGCTGCGCTTATCAAGGAAGGAGCAAAGGTCTATGTGATCGATGACGCAGAGCTGCAGCGTGTACAGGACAATTATCCCGTTATCTGGAAGAATCCTGCTGCCAAGCCCAAGCTGTGCTTTGTAGGCTGCCCCCATATGAGCCTGCAGCAGCTGAAGGACTGGACAGTCAATGTGGAAGAAGGACTGAAGGCTGCCGGTAAGAAGAAGGTGCAGATTCCTACAGTATTTACTACCGCACCTGCGGTCAAGAAGGCTTTTGAGGAAACGGAATATGCCCAGCGGCTGAAGAACACCGGTGTGATCCTCAGCTATATCTGTCCGCTGATGTATATGAATAATCCCTTGTGCGGCTCCACGCCGGTGATTACCTGCTCCAACAAACTGCGTACTTACACCACAGCCCGCTATTACACCGAGGCACAGATCCTCGAGAAGATCACGAAGGGAGTGTAACGGATATGAAGGAATTTAAAGGCCGTGTAGTTGCTCCCGGCAGCGTGAGAGCGGAAGCACTGGTTTCCCATGGTGGATTGAATACGCTGGCATCCTTCCAGAAGGCGCTGCAGTTTGGTGATAAGACTGCTACTTGCGGCGATCAGAACAATCCGGATCTGTACGGTAAGCAGATGCTTGGTAAGGCATTGTGCCTGCCCCAGACAATTGGCTCCACAACCGGTGGTTTGGTGCTGTACTGCGCCTGTGCCATGCAGCGGCAGCCTGCCTGCATGCTGTTCAGCAAGCCCATCGACTCTCTGGCAGCGGCCGGTTCTATTCTGGCATCCGTATGGCTGCCGGATGTGCAGATGCCTGTTGTGGACAGCTTAGGTGATGAATTTTTGGAGTACGTAAAGGATGGTATGTCCATTACCATTGCAGAAGACGGTACTGTTTGCGTGGAATAATGGAAATGGCATTGCACGTTTTGTGCAATGCCATTTTGTATGCTGTTCTAAAGACAGCCCGGTAGCTGTGGTTATCCGGTTATAATTTTGAATATACCTTATCCAGAAATCGCTGCGCAGTAATCACAGCACGCTTGTGAGTGCCCTCACCGATCTTGCCGGCTTCATCGTATGCGGTGATCTGGAAGGTGATGGTGTTTCCGTCGACAGCGGTCACTTCTGCCTCTGCACGGACCTCGAGTCCCACGGGGGTCGCAGCTAGATGTTTGATATTTAACTCCGTCCCAACGGAAGTTTTGCCTTCCGGCAAAGCCTCTGCAATCGCTTCGCAGGCGGCGCGTTCCATCAGTGCCACCATACAGGGTGTTGCGTACACCAAAAGACTGCCGGAACCTACCTCGTATGCGGTGTCCTCCCGTTCCACCAGTGTGGTAACTTCGCCCTTCATGCCAACTGTAATTTCCATAGACTTCCTCCGTTTTTTGTAATAAATATACCGCAAAAACAAATCTGTGTCAATAAAGGGATTGCTATTTTGGAAGATGAGAAATATAATAGCTATCAATAAGACAACGATTGGATGATAGTTGTGAAAGTGAGGATGCGAATATGCAATATTTCCTTGATACGGTAGATACGATCCCGGATGGATACGGTTTTCAGCATTTTGACAAGATACATATTGCATGGCTTGCTGCTTTTCTGGTGATCGTGATTCTCAACTGCCTGTGGTACCGCCGGTTGGGTGATAAAGGAAAGAAACTATGGAATAAAACGGTGGCCCTCATGCTGGTTGCCAATGAACTGTTTAAAATGGCAATGCTGTTTACAGGCGGTAATTATGCGTGGGATTATCTGCCGCTGCATCTTTGCAGCATCAATATTTTCCTGATTGCGCTGCATGCATGGAGACCTTCTGATAATCTGGGCAATTTTCTGTATACGATTTGTATTCCGGGAACCATGGCAGCACTGCTGTTTCCCACGTGGACTAACCTGCCCGTATTGAATGCAATGCACCTGCACAGCTTTACTGTGCATATCTTGCTTGCACTGTATCCGATTGTTCTGACGGTATCCGGTGAAATCAAGCCCAGTGTAAAGAAGCTACCAAAGTGTATGGCAATATTGCTGCTGATGGCAATCCCCATTTATGGACTGAATTTGCTGCTGGATACCAACTTTATGTTTCTGATATACGCGGATGAAGGCAATCCGCTTTATTGGTTCGAACAAAATTGGGGAAGTCATCTGTTAGGCTTCCCGGTCATTATCACAGGCGTTTTGATCGTTATGTATTTACCCCTTGAGTTGCTTCATATAAGAAAGAAATCCGGCACTGCGTAAAGTGCCGGATTTTTAATATCACAAATCCACAATACCTGCATCCGCAAGCTTCTGCAGGCTCAGCAGGATACCGAGCTTTGCATGCTGCCATGTGAGACCGCCCTGAAAGTAAACGGCGTAGGGAGGACGGATGGGGCCGTCAGCGGAAAGCTCAATAGAGGATCCCTGCACAAAGGCACCTGCGGCCATAATGACTTTATCTTTGTAGCCGGGCATATCCCAAGGCAGGGGCGTGGCGTAGGAATCCACAGGGGCAGCAGCCTGAATTCCGCCGCAGAAAGCGATCATAGCCTCTTCACTGCCAAGTTCCACGGCCTGAATGATGTCATGACGGCTTTGGGTGGCATCCGGAACACAGCGGAAGCCCAGCGGTTCGTACAGGTTTGCTGCGAAGATTGCGCCTTTTTCCGCTCCGGCAACCACTGTGGGTGCCATAAAAAAGCCTTGATACAGACTGGTCATCAGTCCCAGATTGGCGCCCACTTCCTGCCCGAGGCCCGGTGCGGAAAGCCGGTACGCACATCGGTCAACACAGGCCTTGGTACCGCAGATGTAGCCGCCGATGGGGGCAAGTCCGCCGCCCGGATTTTTGATGAGGGAGCCGACCACCATGTCCGCGCCTACATCGGAGGGTTCTTTGGTTTCCACAAATTCGCCGTAGCAGTTATCCACCATGACGATCAGATCCGGCTTCACGGATTTCACAAAGTCGATCAGCTGCCCGATCTGCTCCACGGAGAAGGTGGGGCGGGTGGCGTAGCCTTTGGATCGCTGGATAGTTACCAGTTTTGTTTTTTTGTTGATAGCGGCACGGATACCGTCATAGTCAAAGCTGCCGTCCTCAAGCAGGTCTACCTGCCGGTAGGAAACACCGTATTCTGCCAGCGAACAGGGGCTGGGACGGATACCGATTACTTCCTGTAAGGTATCATAAGGAAGTCCCACCGGGGAGAGCAGCTCATCACCGGGAAGCAGGTTAGCCGACAGGGCAACCGTCAGGGCATGGGTACCGCAGGTGATCTGGGGACGTACAAGAGCGGCTTCTGTGTGGAAAACATCCGCGTAGACCCGCTCCAGATTGTCCCGGCCCAGATCATCGTAACCGTAGCCGGTAGTGCCGGCAAAGCAGGCTGCGCTGACCCGGTGCTTCTGCATGGCGGAAAGCACTTTTGCCTGGTTATATTCCGCGATCTTATCTATGGCCGCAAATCTGGGCTGCAGCTTTTCGATGGCTGACTCACCGTATTTATAAACCTTGGGCGAAATGCCCATGGTTCCATACAGTTCCAAAAGTTCATTCATATATGTGATCCTCTTTCTGTCTGACTGACTTTTCACATCATACAAAATCCCGCCCCGATTGTCAAGTTTCGGGGCGGGTATCTTATCAATCTCTTCTGCGGCGGCCGCCAAACAGCAGAATCAGGCGCAGCAGCTGGGCGAAGGAAACGGCGGCAGCTGCCACATAGGTTATGGCGGCAGCGCGTAATGTCCTCTTAGCGCCAATGCGTTCTTCATCGGTTAACAGTTCCGTTTGATCGATGGCATGCAGGGCACGGCGGCTGGCGTTGAATTCTACGGGAAGTGTAACAAGCTGAAATACCAGAGAAAGGGCAAAGCAGGCGATTCCCAGATACACGAGGGTATAAGAAAGATTGCCAAGTGTTGAGAAAAGAATGCCGATCAGAATTAGGGGCATTGCCAGCTTGGAACCAAAATTTGTTATGGGGATGATAACGGTACGGATCTTGATGGGGAAATAATTCTGGGCATACTGGACAGCATGGCCTGCTTCATGGCAGGCTACACCGATAGCGGCGGTAGATGCGTTATCATAGACACTGTCAGACAGCCGGATCACATTGGTTTTCGGATCGTAATGATCTGTCAGATTTCCGGATACCCGTTCGATCCGCACATCATATACGCCGTTGCTGCGAAGCACCCGCTGTGCAGCATCAGCACCGGTGATGTGTCGGGATGATATTTGCTTTGAGTAGCGGGAAAAGGTTCTGTTTACTTTGGAGCTTGCCCACAGCGACAGGATCAGGCAGGGCAGGACGATAAGAAGGTAAGTCCAGTCAAATCCGTAGTAGTATGAAGGATAATAGGGCATAGTACAACCTCCTGTTAGATAGGTTCCGGGTCCATAGCGTCAAACAGCATATCGGTGATGGCCCCGCGGAATATAGGGTACGCCTGAGAGTGAAGTGTTTCCAGTGCGCCAGCAGAGAGGTTTATGGGAACATTTCCGGATATATATAAATCCTGATCGAATATAAAGCGGGCTTCGCTGTCGGCATGTCCCTTTTTCTTGATCATGCCGGGACCGGCGTGAATCTTTACCCGGCAGCCGCCCCGGACAGCAAACTCCGCATCCACATTGCAGCGGGAAACGGTTTGTTCCAGCAGACATTCATCGGCAAGCGGTCCCAGATATTGAGGGCAGATCAGCTGGGAGTAGGGCACCCCTTCTAAGGATAGGCATTTTCGGGAGATAAAATTCAGATATCTAAGGCCGATACGCTGAAAATATGCCGGCTTGTATATCTTTAACAAAGCCACCAGCGGCTTATCCAGCTGTTTGGCAAAGTATTCCCAACGGGTATACTGTGTGCAGGCAAGGGAAATAAAATTGTTGCCCAGATTGATCCGCCAGATTCCGTCTGCGGATGTAAACTGATAGTTGATTGCTGCGGGTTGGTTTTGAATGGATAGATTGCCGGGTACGCCGGTGATTTTGGGAGGGGGCGTTTCCCGGTGGACGGCGAACTGGGGATAAACATCCCGAATTGCTTCCTGAAAGGCAACCGGATCATTTGCACCGATTGCCAGAATATCTGGAAAACGAAGCTGACAGATCACTTCAGCCAGCTGGTTGTTGTTCAAAATGCAGCGCTCGTCAGTGGAAAACATAGGATTCCTCTTTTCGTGTGTGTTGGAATTATTATATCGCCGGCATATCAAAAAGGCAAGTAATGGAAGGCAGTCTTTACAATATTGTAATGACTGTGTATAATACTTACATGTCATAAAAGGAGGATAAATATGGAATTTTTGTATTTGTTGGAAAAGATCCGTCTGCCGGGTCTGAACGAATTTATGCTGGGCATTACATATCTGGGAGATGAGATCGCGTTTCTGGTAATTGCTCTGATTCTTTTTTGGTGCGTCGATAAGCGAAACGGTTATTATATTCTGGCTGTTGGATTTGTGGGCACCATAGCTAACCAGTTTATGAAGCTCTGGTTCCGAATTCCCAGACCCTGGGTTCTGGATGAAAATTTCACTATTTTGGAGCAGGCCAGAGAGGGTGCAAGCGGCTACAGCTTCCCCAGCGGACACACCCAAAGCTCTGTGGGTACATTCGGTTCCATTGCCTATACCACAAGGAATAAAATGATCCGTTATGGGGCGATCGTAATTGCGGTACTGGTGCCGTTTTCAAGAATGTATATCGGTGTACATACGCCGCTGGATGTTCTGGTTGCGGCAGCTATGGCGGTTGTACTGATTCTATTGCTACGCCCTGTATTTTATAAGAATAACGGAAAATACATTCCTGTTTTTCTGGGCATAATGACTGTGCTGGCAGTGGGCTTTTTGTGCTTTGTGACCTTTTATCCGTTCCCTGCGGACACAGATGCTCACAACCTTGCTTCCGGAATCAAGAATGCGTACACACTGCTTGGTTCTCTTATGGGATTGATTGTTGTGTATTTTGTGGACGAAAAATGGCTGAAGTTCCCCACTAAGGCTGTATGGTGGACACAGATCGGAAAGGTAGCAGTTGGTCTTCTGCTGGTTCTGGCTGTAAAGAGCGGTATGAAAACGGTGCTTGACGGCATGTTTGGAGAACTGGCCGGCAGAGCGGTTCGGTATTTCCTGATCGTGATCGTTGCCGGAATTGTCTGGCCGCTTTCCTTTAAATGGTTTTCTAAACTTGGCTGCAAGGAGTAATGGAAATGCATCCTGTGGTATTTGTTCTGTTGGCTTTTATTCTGTTGATTCTTGTCAGCGGCGGTTACATGTTTGTGGTGGGCTGCGTCAGAAAAAGCGACCTGCCCTGGCTGGTGGAAGAAGAGATCAAGAAAACTTCCTACGGCAGATTCTATGACTACATGGTATCCGCAGACTGCTGGCTAAGGGAACACAGGGCGCAGGAGGTTTCTGTTATCAGCGATGATGGCTTGCGGCTGTGCGGTTTATGGATTCCGGCAGTAAGCCCGAAAGGCACAATTCTGCTGGCCCATGGATACCGCAGTACAAAGCTGGCGGATTTCAGTGTGGCATATGACTACTATCATCGGAATGGAATGAACATCCTTGTTCCTGATCAGCGAAGCCACGGAAAAAGCCAGGGGAAGTTTATTACTTTTGGTGTTAAGGAAAGCAGGGATATGCTTCGCTGGATCGAATTTCATAACCGGGAGCTTGGCGGTTATCAGATGATCTTAAGCGGCCTGTCCATGGGGGCATCCACTATGCTGTACCTGGCGGACCAAAATTTACCGGAAAACGTGAAGGGGTTAATAGCCGATTGTGGCTTTACTTCACCGAAGGATATTTTGGCATCCGTGTTCAAACGTGTGATCCATTTGCCTGCCGGCCCCACCGTATGGGCGGCGGATCTGTTTGCCAGACTCTTTGCGGGCTTCAGCCTGTACGCAAAAGATACAAGAAAGTCTCTGGCGAACAGTAAGATTCCTGTATTTATGATTCACGGAACCGGGGACGACTTTGTTCCCTGCGATATGACGCGGCAGGGATATGCTGCATGTACTGGAGAAAAGCAGCTTCTTCTTGTGGAGGGGGCTGAACACGGCCTGAGCTTTCTGGCGGATACGGAAACCTATACTGCAATGCTGGAGCAGTTTTTAAGAAAAAATATTCAGAATTTTTAAAGATATGATATAAGGAGTCAATATGGAACCGATTCGTGTAAAGAGATTAAAAGAGAAAGCAATGCTGCCGACCTACGGTTCAGCAGGGGCGGCAGGTGCAGATCTGTATGCCTGTCTGGATGGGGAAGTGGTGATTGACCCGGGAATGTCTGCATTCATCCCCACGGGCCTGGCAATGGAGATCCCGAAGGGATGTGCCGGTCTGATCTATGCCCGCAGCGGTCTGGCTTGCAAGCGGGGATTGGCACCTGCGAATAAAGTAGGCGTTGTGGACAGCGATTACCGGGGCGAATTTATGGTGGTACTCCACAATCACTCCAATCAGGCGCAGACTGTATGTCACGGTGAGCGGATCGCCCAGCTGGTCATTACTCCTGTGCTGACACCTGCCTACATGGAAACAGACGAATTGTCCGATACAGTTCGTGCGTCCGGCGGCTTCGGTTCTACAGGCAAATAAAAGCAGTAAGAAATTCTAGATTTCTCTGTACATTTTGAGAATTTGTGATATACTTTAAAATAGTGAGGTGTGGTTTGTTTGCCAACTTGCTAATTAGCTTTAATTTGAGAGAGTGAGAATTACATATGGACATTGTAAGTGCTATTATTGGCTTACTTGGCGGCTTGGCCATGTTCCTCTATGGCATCGAGGTCATGGGTGACGGCTTGAAAAACAGCTCTGGTGCTGCGTTAAAGAAGGTTCTGGAGAAGGTGACCGGCAATGTGATTATGGGTGTTTTGACCGGTACGCTGGTAACCGCGGTTATTCAGAGTTCCACAGCTACCATCGTTTTGACTGTTGCGCTCATCGGTGCGGGTGTTCTGAACCTGAAGCAGGCAACCTCTATTGTTATGGGCGCCAATATCGGTACAACGATTACTGCACAGATCATCCGCCTTGGCTCTATCGAATCGGATGGCAGCTGGCTTTTATGGCTGTTTGATACGGATACGCTGGCGCCCATTGCGCTGGTGATCGGTATTATTCTTATTATGTTCATTAAGAAAAAGGCATCGAAGCCCATAGGTGATATTTGTATCGGGTTTGGCGTTCTGTTCATCGGATTGAATCTGATGACAGAAGGCGTAAAGCCGCTGATCGGCACCAGTGTCTTTGAATCGTTTCTGACCTTTCTGGAAAATCCGCTTCTTGGTATTCTGTTCGGTCTGGTGCTGACTGTTATTGTTCAGAGTTCTTCCGCAACTGTCGGTATGTTGCAAACTGTTGCAGCTGCTACTGCTTCTGCTGCATTGACGGATCCGAATGCGGTTGTTGTTACATTCTCTATGGCTTACCCTATTATTATGGGTATCAATCTTGGTACCTGCGTAACAACAGCCATGGTCTGTTCCATTGGATCTTCCAAGGATGCTAAGCGCACAGGTGTTGTACATATTGCGTTTAATACTATCGGTACAATCATCTTTATGATCGCGATGCTGATTATGGAGCATTTCAACGTGTTCGGCGTGGAATTCTGGAGTGCTTCTGTTGACAGCGGCGGAATTGCAAACTTCCAGACCATTTTCAATTTATTGACGGCAATTATGCTGATTCCCTTTGCGTCCGGTCTGGTTAACCTGTCCTGCTTACTTGTTAAGGAAGAGAAGGAAGAAGAGCATCCCCATCCGGAACTGCTTACATTGGACGAAAGACTGTATATTTCTCCTGCTGTTGCGCTGAATGAGGCAACAAAAGCCGTTGCCGCAATGGGAGATATTGCCAAGGCGAATTTTGCGCTTGGCTGTCAGCAATTACTTGATTATAATGAAGAAAGAACCAAGGAAATTGATAAGCATGAGGAGTGCCTTGATCAGTTTGCTGATAATGCTGACAGATTCCTGATCGGTCTGTCCAAGAATATCGAAAGCGAGGTCGATGACCGGCAGCTGGATATGCTGATGCAGTCTGTTCCCAATTTTGAGCGTGTGGGTGACTATGCAACCAACTTCTCCGAACTGGGTCAAAAACTGGCTGGAAATGATGCCTCTTTTTCTGAGAGTGCCAAGCAGGAGTTGGGCATCCTCTTTGATGCGGTGAACGAGATCCTTACTGTTACAATTGATGCGTTTACACGTGATGACACGCAGGCTGCCAAGGCGGTTGAGCCTCTGGAAGAAGTAATTGACGATATGATTATCCTGCTGAAGGACCGCCATACAAAGCGTCTGAAGAAGGGCGAGTGTACGGTGGATCTGGGTCTGATCTTTATGGAGTGTCTGACCTATCTGGAACGTGCATCTGACCAGTGTTCTTCCATTGCTGTTATGATGCTGGCCCGGTATGACGATGCGATTCTTCATAATCACCACGATTATCTTCGTAGCGTCCATACAGGCAACGACGTGTTCTACAATGAAGAAGAAGCACGCCGCCGCGAGCAGTATATTACACCGCTGAAATCCGTGCGGCAATAAAGATTTACGGCACCCTGCAGGGTGCCGTTTTTCCTGTTGAAAGGATACATGGTAATGTGCTATAATTTTCTTCAAGAGGGGATGGTCCTGTGAAACAAATGATATTGGTTTTGGTGATATTACTGCTTTTGCTTTGTTTGACTGCTTGCGGCACGCAGAAAGAAACTGTACCATCTAATGAGATATCTGCTGCTGCGACTGCAGAAGGGAATCCTACACTGCCCACGGACAGTGAAATTGAGGAGACAGTAAATATGCCGCAGGTAACAAATCCTATTGTCCCGAAGGTATATCCTGAAATACCAGAACTCTGGAAGATAAATTGCGAGGACTATGTGCTGCTGCGGCAGGAGCCGGATGGCACTGGTGGGATCACATGGATCGCGCCTGATGAAAAATTGCAGCTTTTAGGCTGGAACGGCCTGTATGCCTATGTGAGCTATGAAGGCAGGAAAGGCTATGTTATGAGCAATTTGATTGCTCCGGATAGCCCGGAGTGGATAGCCAACTGCCTGAATACGGTAGAGGTCACCGATGAATACAGCTATGAACAAATGCTTTCCGATATGGAACGGCTTTCCCGGAAATACCGGGATGATGTCATATTGGATACTATTGGATATAGTGAATCCGGACTGTCGATTCCGGTCATGGTGCTGGGTAACACAAAAGCAACCCGGCATGTATTGCTGCAGGGGGCCATGCACGGCAGAGAGCATATGACCGCCTGGCTGTTGATGGCCATGGCAGACTGCTGGCTGGAACAGGGCCTGTTTTCGGAAGATGATAATGTATGCTTCCATATCATTCCCATGAGCAATCCGGATGGGGTGAAGATTTCCCAAAGCGGAACGCTGAATGAGGAGCAGACAGTTATTTACCAAAGTGACAGCCTGAAGGGGTATACCCATCAAAATATAACAGACTATGCTTCCCAGTGGAAAGCAAACGCCTTGGGAATTGATATTAACCGGAATTTCCCCAGCGGGTGGTACCGGTCAATGATGCGACAGGAACCTTCTTCCCAGCGGTACGGCGGAGAAACACCGTTTACTGCAGCAGAAGCGATCGCGCTGCGGGATTACACACAGAAATATCCTTTTGATATCACAATCAGCTACCATTCATCGGGCTGCGTGATTTACTATGAGTTCGGGAACCAGGAATTGGCAAACAGAGCCAGTAAAGAGCTTGCGTTGACTGTCAATGAAATCACCGGATATGATCTGGAGGGCAGCGGCGGTGTAGACGGTGCCGGCTATAAGGATTGGGCTATCGATGTAATGCAGATCCCATCGCTGACCATCGAGATCGGCTGCAAGGACTCGCCGCTGGATGAAAATGAGATATACAGTATTTTTGCAAGAAATCTTTATGTGTTTCCCACACTCATGGAAAGATTGATGCCGTAAAAAACAGGCGTGGATAAGGGCACCGCTTCACAAGGAAGTAATGGTTTTGAATGGTCCCTTTTCCGCTTAACTGCATAAAAAATTACCGAAATACGATAGTATTCCGGTAATTTTGTTATTTGTTAATCGAAAAAGTTACCACTTCAAAACT
>JAZNPV010000114.1:0-5081 GCA_045589835.1 Faecousia sp. | reverse complement strand
AATATGACCGTTGAGGATCACATAAATACCGAAGATGATGATAATGGGAAACAGCAGAAATGTAACCCTCTGGAGGATGCTGTCGTCCTTGGGTTCATAGTGTTGTTCCCGGCGTTGCTCCGCTTCTTCTTCGTGTTTTTCCTTTTTTTTATCGCTGCGCAGCAGGATCAATACCGTGCAGGTGGCGATAAACAGCACATTGGATTCACCGAAGGTATCAAAGGCACGGTAATCCAAAATCATACCGGTAACAATATTCACAGCGCCGGTATCCTGCAGGCCGTCCTCAATATACTTGGAAGCCACTTCGTTGCTGGCGGGATTGTCCGCTGCACCTACAGGAGGGAGGTGAGAAACTGCCGTCAGCAGCATCAGGATCAGTGCTAAACAGCACAAGAACGAAGCGATTTTATAGAAACGGCGAAAATTCTTATACGCCCGGTTGTGTTCGCGGTCATAGACATTTCGGATGACTGCGTTCTGATCTCGGAGATGCTCCCGGACCAAACGCTCATTTGGAATGTATTCTTGTTGCCGGTGGGTTTCCATGTTATCGCAGAACGGGTCAGCGTTGCCTCCGATCCAGCGCAGTAGCCGAGTCAAAGGTTTTTTACTATATTCTTCTTCTGGAATCGGCTTACTCATCAGAGCCACCTTCTTCCTTCATGGCATGAATCTTCTTGAGCGTTACAAAGAACAAAAGGCTTGTAACACCTGCGCCAACAGCAGCTTCTGTAATAGCCAAATCCGGAGATTCCAGCAGGATCCAAATAATGGACATAACCAGACTGTAGGACATAAAGATCAGAATGGAGTTCAGCAAGTTCTTGGAAAAGCTGACAGCAATGGCGCAGACCACTAGAAAGCCCAGTAAAATATACTCAAAAATCAGCATAACTCGTCCTCCCAGGTATCCTTCGGCAGCTCACAATGTTCCTCCAAATGTTCGTTGGTTACCACTTCCAGACGGGAGATCAGATGGGAGGAAACAGGAGAAGCCAGCCATAGGAATACAACAACCAAAGCCATCTTCAAAGAGTTGAAATTGAAACCGGACAAAAGAATCAGTCCTGTCAAAGAGACACCAAGACCCAAGGTGTCACCCATTGCAGCAGCGTGCATCCGGTTAAGCACATATTTGAACTTATAGACACCAAAAATCTGCAGAATAAAAATCGCAAGACCCAACAGCAGCAAGACGACACCTGCTACAAAACGAATCCATTCAAGAATCTGCATTGCCACTTTCCTCCTTCTCTTTTTCTTCCCGCGCTTTCCCTTGCCTGTAGACACCGGTATAGATCCGGGTCAGAACAACCACTGCCAAAAAACTGATCATGGCATAGATCAAGCAAATATCCATCAGATATCCTTGATCCTTTACTACAGACAGCAATGCGATCATGACCATAACAATGGTACCCATCATATTGACTGCTACCAGTCGATCCGCGATTCTGGGACCTTTCACGGCACGGATCAAGCAAAGAACTAACATGAGTGCCAATACACACAAGATGCCATAAAATAGAGCAATATACTCCTGTATCAGTTCCATTCTTATTCCTCCTCCATTTTGTGCAGCAGGCGGACAAATACTGAGTCCTCCATACCCTTGGAAAGAGACTTGTCCAAACAATGCACCAGCAGATCACTTTCTGTCAGAGCCACAGTGATGGTACCAGGGGTCAAGGTAATGGAATTTGCTAACATCATCCGTGCCGTTTCAGTTTTTAGATCCGTATGAACATGGACAAGCACCGGCTCCATTTGTTCCTTTCTCGTCAGGATCATGCGAGATACCGTAATGTTCGCCGCAATGATTTCCTTAACCAAATAGTATAGGTATTGAAAAAAAGAAGGTATTTTCTTATAGAAACGCAATTCCTTTTGCAAGCTGTAGCCCATGAATTTGCAGACAAAGGCAAACACTGCACCTGCCACAGCAACACCGAACAAAGCAATTTCCAAAGTCAGTCTTCCGTTGAAAACGACCCACACTACAAAAAACAGTAGCAGCATGTTTATACTCCTATCCAAATAAAGTTCGCCATAATTCGCCAGTATAATTTTAGCACTTTGGCTTTAAAATGCAAGGGGTTGTTTCGATAAGGCGTACAAAATACTATGTTATTCAGCAAAGATGTTCTTAAAAAATATCTGTTGCGTACGCATTCCCCATTCATGCCGAAAAGCGCAAAAAATACTGACCCGATTAGGTCAGCAGGATATTGATCTATATCAGATTAACCGTCTGGAATGCTTCCTTATGAGAAACTGCTTTGGGACAAATTTTTAATTCTCTTCATATTTGACACCTCAGTTAAAAATCCGGGCAATCCGAGCCCTTTTAGAATCGAATTGCCCAGACGGTCGGCATAAAATCCTCTGTACTCCACCACAGTAGCCTGTGTTATCCGCCAGTCATACAGAGGGATATTGTAGGGAACGGACTGTGTGCCGTTCCTTCTGTCATAAGACGCCTTTGGGGAACGGCACACAGGACGTTCCCTACATTGGTTTTTTAAGCCTTCTCGGCAGCTTCCACAACGTGCTTCATCAGCACAGTGGTGGTAACAGCACCAACACCGCCGGGAACGGGGGTGATGGCGCCAACGATGGGCTCGACCTCGTCGAACACGCAGTCGCCGGACATACCGCCCTTGCCCTTGGAGGTGATCTTCTCGGGATTCCAGTTCATGGAAACGTCGATGACGATCTGACCCTCACGGACAAAGTCCTTGGTCAGGCTGCCCAGAACACCGGCGGCGGAGATGATGATATCAGCCTCACGGCAGATAGCAGCGGTATCCACGGTCTTGGTGTGGCAGACGGTAACGGTGGCGTTCTTGCCCATGAGCATCATAGCCGCGGGCTTGCCGACGACCAGGCTGCGGCCGATAACAACAGCGTTCTTGCCCTTGCAGTCGATGCCGTAGTGATCCAGAATTTCCATACAAGCAGCGGGGGTGCAGGGTGCGTAGCCCAGATCCTGGCCTTCGAACACACCGGCGTTACTCATATGGGTCATAGAGTCCACGTCCTTGCAGGGAGCCAGGCGGTTGCAGATCTCGTCCTGATCGGCCTTCAGGTGCTTGGGCAGGGGACGGAACATCAGCACGCCGTGGACAGATGCGTCGGCGTTCACTTCGTCGATAACCTTCAGAACCTCTTCCTTGGTAGCGGTCTCGGGCAGGATGTAGTTCTTAACAGCCACGCCAACCTCTTCAGCACGCTTGGTAGCGCCCTTTTCATAGCTGAGGTCGGAGGGGTTCTCGCCCAGACGGATGATGCCCAGAGTGGGCTGCACGCCCTTTTCCTTCAGAGCAGCGGTGCGGCCCTGCAGAGCAGCAACCAGTGCTTCGTTGACTTCTTTACCCAACAGCTGTTTTGCCATAGTATATTCTCCTTTTATTACTTTGTCTTTACTATCGGACTTGTCGATATGTTCGCCTATGGCGAACTCGATATTTTTGCCTAACGGCAAAATCGATATGTTGCTACGCAACTCGATATGATCTAAATCCCCTCTCGCCCATAGGCATATCGAACCGCAACGCAGTATATCGATTCCCGAAGGGAAATATCGAAAATCCCGTCAGGGATTTATATCGATGCGCCGTAGGCGCTTATACGCCAAAACCGGCCTTGACGGTATTGAAAATTTCGTCGGCCATTGCGCCGTACTTATCCAGCATTCCCAGCGCCTTAGCGTTCATTTCCTCAGCAACCTCGCGGTTCTTCAGGGTCTTGGTGTTGATGAACACATTGAGGGATGCAGCCTGCAGGGCGCTCTTGCAGATCACAGCGCCGCAGCCGGCATCGGAAACAGCCAGACGGCTGCCCTTGGCGGCAAAGACGGCAATGTATTCGATGGCCTGGCAGCACAGCTCCATAATCTTCATAGGCGTGGAGCAGGCGATGATGGTAGCCTCTTCCATAACGGTGTCACGGGTGGGATCATCCTTGGGGATGCCGTAAGCCTTGGCCAGGGGCAGGAAGTTTACTTCGTCAGCTTCCACCTGATTCAGCAGCTCGGTCTGCAGAGCGTCGCACTTTGCCTTCAGCTCGATGATCTCAGCTTCCACATCGGCATACTTCTTCTTGCCAACTGCCAGGCTGCCGACCATATTGCCCAGAGCGGTGCCAATGACGCCAACCAGGGCAGCAGCGCCGCCACCGCCGGGAGCGGGTGCGTCAGATGCCAGAACCTCCACAAACTTGCGGCAGGTTTCCATTGTCATATCCATAATATGTAATCTCCTTATTGATACCGTCGTTGCGAGCCAGTGCGCACACTGCGACTCGCTAAGAGCCGGCTTCGCCGGTTGCTCGCTTGCATGGCGCCTGCGGGCGCACATAGCGTGGCAATCCCGTTAAGTTTCCGGAATGTCCGGGGGATCGCCACACCAGTCTGCGGACTGGTTCGCGATGACGCATGATTTTCGCGTGTAATAAACGCCACAACAAGCACAGGCGGGTGCCCGCCTGTGCTTGAAGGAATTTACTTAGAACAGGCCGGAAACCTTGCCGGTCTCGGTGTCCACATCGACGCGGCGGTAAGCGGGGTTAGCAGCAGTACCGGGCATCATGGAGATGGTGCCAGCCATGGGGCACAGGAACTTAGCGCCGCCGTACTCCAGAATGTCACGGATGGTCAGCTTCCAGCCGGTGGGAACGCCCTTCTTGGTGGGATCGTCACTGAGGGACAGGTGGGTCTTAACCATCATGGTGCAGTAGTCAGCGTACTTGGGATCCTTCTCGAAGCGCTCAGCCTTCTCGGTAGCCAGGGGCTGCCAGATAACACCGTCAGCACCGTAGACTTCCTTAGCGATCAGCTCAACGCGCTGACGCAGGGGCATATCCAGATCGTACAGGAACTTGACCTCGTTCTTGGACTCGCAAGCCTCGACAACGACCTGAGCCAGCTCAGCAGCGCCTTCGCCGCCGTAACGCCAGTGGTTGGACTCAGCGCAACGGATGCCGCGCTCAGCACACAGCTTCTTCAGCAGAGCGACTTCGGCGTCGGTATCGGTGAAGAAACGGTTGATGCAGACAACGGGAGTGATGCCGGACTTCTT
>JAZNPV010000113.1:0-31616 GCA_045589835.1 Faecousia sp. | reverse complement strand
CCTGGAGCTGCTGGAGAAGGGTACCTGCAACCTGTTCCACCATGTCAACACCATCAAGAAGTCCGGCATCAACCCCGTGGTCTGCATCAACCGCTTCTACACCGATACCGACGCTGAGATCGCCCTGCTGAAGAAGCTGTGCGCCGAGAAGGGCGTCCGCTGCGCAGAGTCCAACCACTGGAGATACGGCGGCGAGGGTGCTGCTGAGCTGGCCCGCGTGGTTGTTGAGGCTTGTGAGGACAAGAACGAGATCAAGTTCCTGTACGATCTGGAGATGCCTCTGCGTGAGCGCGTTGAGCGCATCGCTAAGGAAGTCTACGGTGCTGACGGTGTTACCTGGCTGCCCCTGGCTGTTGAGAAGGCTGAGCGCTTCGAGAAGGATCCCAAGTACGCTGACTACTGCACCATGATGGTTAAGACTCACCTGTCCCTGTCCGACGATCCCACCAAGAAGGGCGTTCCCACCGGTTGGAAGCTGACCATCCGTGACATTCTGGAGTACGGCGGCGCAAAGTTCCTGTGCCCCATGGCTGGTACCATCTCCATGATGCCCGGTACCGCTGCTGACCCCGCTTACCGTCGTGTTGACGTGGACACCGAAACCGGCAAGGTCTCTGGCCTGTTCTAATTTATTTTGGCAAACTCCAAAAATGTTTATGTCTGCGGACAGCGGCTCTTTTGTCCCATAGCCGCGCAAGTCAGCCTCGAAATACACAAAGTATTCCATCGGCTCCCTTGCTTGCTCTGCGGCAAAATCCCTCGCTGACCATCAGACAACACATTTCCGGAGCTCGCCTTAGTGAATGTGCCGCAATTACCTAAAATCAAGCACAGGCGGGAAACCGCCTGTGCTTTTTTCAATGTTCCCATTGCAAAATGGGGTATTTAGTGGTATATTGATGTGTGAAGTAAATCATTTACCATATTTTCACAAAAAGGAGATTTTTCCTATGGACATGACAATGGAAACCTGCCGCAAGTTTGTGGAAGTTTTGGCCTCCGACGCTCCCGCTCCCGGCGGCGGCGGTGCTGCCGCGCTGGTTGCCGCGATCGGCACCGCTCTGGGCAACATGGTCGGCTCCCTGACCGTTGGCAAGAAGAAGTACGCTGATGTTGAAGCCGAAATTATCGCTCTGAAGGCTAAGTGCGACGCTCTGCAGACCGAACTGCTGAATCAGGTGGAGATGGACGAGATCAACTTCCTGCCTCTGGCTAAGGCTTACGGTATTCCCAAGGACGACCCCACCCGTGACGCCGTCATGGAAGAGGCCACCATCATCGCCTGCTCCACCCCCATGCACATCATGGAGCTGTGCTGCCAGGCGATCGACGCCATCGCCGTTTTCGCCGCTAAGGGCAGCCGCCTGGCTGTTTCTGACGCAGGCTGCGGTGCTGTGTGCTGCAAGGCCGCTCTGCAGGCTGCCAGCCTGAACGTGTTTATCAACACCAAGACCCTGAAGAACCGGGAAGTTGCCGAGCAGATGAACGCCAAGGCTCTGGGCATGATGGCAAAGTACTGCCCCATCGCCGATGAGATCTTCAATTCCGTCAAGGCCGGTTTTGGCGTATAAGAAAACATATAACGCTTAATACACCTTCATTTATTACATATTAAGGAGAATATTACTATGGCTAAGAGATTACTGGGCAAGGAAGTTAACGAGGCTCTGGTTGCCGCTCTGCAGACCCGCGCTGCCTCACTGAAGGAAAAGGGTGTTACCCCCACTCTGGCAATCCTGCGTCTGGGTGAGAATCCCTCCGACCTGTCCTACGAAAAGGGCGCTACCAAGCGCGCTGAGGAGATCGGTGTTGCTATCAAGAACTTCATCCTGCCCGAAGCTTCCACCAAGGAAGAGGTCCTTGCTGTGATCGACCAGATCAACGCTGACGATTCCATCCACGGCTGCCTGATGTTCCGCCCCCTGCCCAAGCACCTGAAGGCTGATCAGGACGAGATCTGCAACCGTCTGGCTCCCAAGAAGGACGTGGACTCCATGACCCACATGTCCAACGCCGGTGTGTTCGAGGGTCAGGATCTGGGCTACGCTCCCTGCACTCCCTCCGCCTGCATGGAGATTCTGGACCACTACGGCATCGACTGCAAGGGCAAGAACGCTGTCGTCATCGGCCGTTCTCTGGTGGTTGGCAAGCCCGCAGCTATGATGCTGATGGCTAAGAACGCCACCGTTACCATGTGCCACACCAAGACCGTCAATACTGCTGAGATCTGCAAGAATGCTGATATCATCATCTCCGCAGCAGGCGTTCTGAAGTCTCTGACTGCCGACTTCGTCCGTCCCGGTCAGATCGTTATCGACGTTTCCATGAACTGGGACGCTGAGAAGATCACCTCCAAGGGCAAGGGCGGCATGTCCGGCGATGCTATCTTCGACGAGGTGGAGCCCATTGTTGAGGCCATTACCCCCGTTCCCGGCGGTGTCGGCGCTGTTACCACCTCCGTGCTGATGAAGCATGTTGTGGAAGCTGCTGAGAAGGCTTAATCTCTAAATAAATATTTTGGCCAACCCCAAACGGGGTTGGCCTTTTTCATTTGTTTCTACCACCAGCTCCAGCTGCTGCTCTTATCATCATAATCCCGCAATATTTGCGTGTACTGTTCCACACTTTTCTCTGCTTGCTGCAACCAAACCCTATAGCTGTCTACCCTTTCCCTATTATAAACAGGCTCTGCCTCAAAATAAACCAGTTGACCATACGCCACATCTGCTTTTAGGGTTGCTCCATTGATTGCCGATCTGCGCAGATTGCCTTCTTTCTGTAACAGCTCATCGGCTTCGTAGCCTACCTCTTCCGTTTCTTTGCTCAGAATCTGGCCGGTATGCGCGTCTATCGTGTATGCATACTGATACGGCGAGTTCCGGAAACGGACACTATAAGTCTTCACATCCTCACAGGAATCAGGTTTTATTTCAAAGTATGTCAAATGGAGGATATGAACGCCTGCGTCCTCCAATGCGATATCTCTGACCGTCTTCCAGTGCAGTGCGATGCCGGGGTCTGTCCTCTCCACTGTTTCTGCCCATATTTCCCCTCTGTCCGCAGATATATCATACGTGTATGCATAGCCGCCATATTGGAGCTGCACCACATAGACCGGGCCGTTTTCCTTTTCGGTTTCGTACTCTCGGTTGTCGCTTTGTGTCAGTGTAACAGTTGCCTTGTATTCATCTTTAAAATAGCAAAATGCGAAAATTGGCCAATTGTATTCACCGGCAACCATGATCGCATCATTTTCCGAAAGATTAACACCCTCAGGTAGCGTCTGCTTTGCTTCTGTGGTTTCTGTCTGCACCGTAGATTCCGAATTTGTGACTGTCTGTAACTTCGTCGGTTCGGTACCGGGTGTAACATCGGGACTACTACCAACCAGCCGGATGCCGATTGCACTGACTCCCACCAGCAACAAAAGACTCGCGGCAATGACAGTAAGCTCTTTCAATCGAACGTGTTTCTCCGGTTTTTGCATTTGCATCACAGATCCTTTCTGCTGTCCCAGATCAGAGAGAATACTGTCTAAATTATCCGGCGTTATCTTTTTGAACACCTTGCGAAGCTTTTTTTTCAATGTATTTCTCTCCTTTCACAGATTGTTTTTCATTTTCTTAATTGCCCGGTGGTATTTGGAAAGGGCTGTGGAGAGGGGGATCTCCAGAAACTGGGCGATCTGCCTGTGCTTTAATCCGGCCACCGCATGCAGGATCACGATTTGCCGCTCTTCCTCGGTCAGCAGGTTCATGCAGCCTTGCAGCAGCAGCTTTTCCTCCGTCGACAGAGAGTTATCTGGCAGGAAGACCTCCGTTTCCCAATCAGCCATGCTTATGTAGCGTTTTTGCTCCCGCAATTTTTTGAAGCATTGATTTCTGGTGACCGTCAAGATCCACGCCATGGGCTTCCCTTCGGATCGGTAGGTAGGTGCGTTGCGCCAAATAAGCAAAAAACTGTCGTGGAGCACATCCTCCGCATCGTGGGAATCCTTTAGAAAGGACAGCGCATATGCATATATCGGCCGGCTAACTGCCCTGTACAGCTTTTCCAGCGCCTTTGTTTCTCCCTTTGCGATCTGCCGCAGGTAGCTATCCAATGCGCCGTTTTCTGTAGGCGACCACGCCATGGCTCTCCCCCCTTTCACTATATCAATCCCCCGGCAACGGATTTTATTGCAGGGTTCGCTAAATTTTTTAAAACAGGATTCCCGACCCCATTGACCGGTCGCATGATAAATGATATCATAAAAACAAATATGGGTACACTTGTATTTTTCTGTAAGCCACTACCGTAAAAATCGTCTTTATAGATAGAACCCTCATCTTTTATAACGGAGGTGCATCCCATGAAAGCCATACGAATCTGCGCATTGTTTCTTCTGCTGCTCCTGCTGACAGGCTGCAGCTTGTGGGAGAAGACTGTTACGGTGTACTGTGTCACCGGCTACACTTATGTAGATGAGAACGGAAAAGAACTTCTGCGCGAAGAATATGAATATGACCGCAAAGGAAATCTGATCGCTACAGACGCAACCTCCGAGCCTAGAACCTACACCTATGACAGGCGGGGCAATGTACTGACCTGCACCATATACACCTCTGACGACAGACCGCAATACGCCTACCACCTCACCTATAACAGGCAGGGCAATCTCCGTCGTGTGCGTATTGTAGATGCTGCCGGCAACCTGCTACGCACACTTGTTTATCAATACGATTCCCGGGGCAATCAAACCAGCTACACAGATTATGATGCAGACAATACTATTACCGATCGGTATGTACAGGTTTACGATGACCGCAATAACTGTATTGAAGAAATCAGCTACGATGAAAAAGGCCAGATTCGCACCCATCACCGCATGACCTACGACAGCATGGGCCGCCTGCTGAAGCACGAAACCGCCTCCGGAGCTTACTACATTTACACATATGATTCTACCGGTAATATCCTGTCCGAAGAGAAATATCTGGAAGATGCCCTGTATTGGCGCTATGTGTACACCTACGATTCCCAAGGCAATATGCTCCGGCGCACCACAGAAGGCCCGCAGTTCTACATAAACGCAGAAATCGTTTGTACCTATGATGCTGTCGGAAATAAACTGTCCCAGACAGAATACTCCAGCGACCGGATAAGCTGGGATAAATGGACCTACGACGAAAACGGGAATATCATTGTCATCGAGCGCTCTAAGTCCGGCAGCGTACGGCAAGAATATACGTATCAAGCCTTTACTGTTTCCGCCGCACACGCAGAAAAAATCAAGATTGCCCAAAGCAATATGCTCTTCCACGGCGAGCCTTTATTTTATACCGACAATTCCCCCGCTACTAATTATGAGTTTGTGTTTCCTACCGGCAACCATTACTGCGACCCCCCACGCTCTTAACCGGAGCAAAAACGCTGCCTGTTTTCTTTTTCCATCGTTTATAAAGAAGGTATATTCTCATGAAAGCCATACGAATCTGCGCATTGTTTCTTCTGCTGCTCCTGCTGACAGGCTGCAGCTTGTGGGAGAAGACTGTTACGGTGTACTGTGTCGATACCGGCGCAATAGTTCCTATCGATGGCAGCGAGCCGTATTTTCGTACATATAAATACGACAAAAACGGCAGGCTGCTATATTACAACAACGGCCAGGGGTCCAAATCCTACACCTACGACTTACGGGGCAATGTGCAAAGCTGTACCTACTACACAGCCGATGGCCGGCCTAATTATACCGACCGTTTCACATATGATGAAAATAACAATTTGCTTTGCCTTCAAAGAACTGATATTGCGGGAAATCCGCTCGGCAGCGGTCATTATACCTATGATCGAGCGGGCCATGTGCTGACCTCCCTTAACCGCAACGCCTACGGCAATGTAGACGATCGGACTGTTTATCAGTATGATGCCCGGGGTAATCAGATTGTTCAAAAATCTTACGATGAAGACGACAACATAACAATACACTTCGAATCGGTTTTTGATGCGAACAACAACTGTATTAAAAAAACCTCTTATGACCCAAATGGGCAAATCAAATCCACCTCTACCATGACCTATGACCAGGCTGGCCGTTTACTCACAAAAACCTACAGCAGCGGCATCTCTGAGGCCTATACCTACGATGAGGCCGGCCGTACTGCGCAGATCTGTCGTTATTGGCACGGTTCTCTTGAATACACCCAAATCTACACATACAATCCGCAAGGCAGCCTGCAAGAAGTAAACACCGTGTACCCTCCCGATGTGACCATTCCTGTAGAGACAACACTACGCATCGTCTACACTTATGACGATGCGGGAAATAAGCTTTCGGAAACCGTTACCCGTCATCTTGATGAGTATGACAACCAGTCGTCTGTTTACACAAAAACATGGACCTATGACGAAAACGGAAATGCGCTATCCTTTCATTCTACCAGACATAATAATGATGTTCGTTACGAATATACCTACAAAGCCTTTACCGTGCCCGCTTCGCAGGCCAAGCGGATTATGGCCGCGCAAAGCATGTTAACCCCAACCGATTGCTCGGAAGATTTTGGTGAAACATCTTCCTTTGTCAACTATCCTTTATACGTATTTTATGATTGACAAATCCCGGATTATTTCATATTATATAAGTACCTCTTACATGACTGACGGGATTCGCGGAACTACCGCGGGGGAGTGTAAGAGATGTATGCCGACCGTCTGGGCAATTCAGTTTCGCACTGAATTGCCCTTTTTTGCTCCCCCGGCAAATATTATTACATAGAGGTGCCTTATGAAAAAGATCAAAAACCTCTCCGAGGCCAGCTTTCTGAAGCTGCTGTTCGCGTTCCTGTCCCTGTGTTTCCTGGTCGCATCCGTCTGTATGCCCGACCGCAGCACCATGTTCACCGGTCTGTGGAACATCATGAGCCAGCCCAACAAGATCTCCACCAATTATTTTGCCTTGGGCGGTTATGCAGCCACCTTCCTGAACATGGGTCTGGTGGGACTGATCTGCCTGCTGCTGTTCATCGTCTTTAAGGGCACCCCCAACAACGTATCCACGCTGGCAGTAATTCTGACCATCGGCTTTGGCTCCTGGGGTATCAATATTCTAAACATCTGGCCCACCATTCTGGGTGTGGTTGTTTACGGCCTGGTAAAGAAGGAAAAAATGGGCAGTCTGGTCAACGCCATGCTGTTCTCTACCGGTATCGCCCCCCTGATCACCGATCTGCTGGTCCGCTATCCCCACGCGGAAGCCATTGGCTTTAACTGGCTGGGTCTGGGCCTTGCCCTGTTTGTGGGTCTCATCATCGGCTTCTTCCTGCCCGCTGGCCTTGCCCACTCTCCCAAGGTACATAAGGGCTTTGACCTGTACTCCGCAGCCCTGCCTATCGGCATGACTGCCTTCTTCCTGAACGCCACCCTGTTCAAGACCATGGGTGTCAGCCTGCCCAAGGCTTTGTCTGATCTGGCACCGGAGAGTATGAAGGTAGCCTCCACCATGACCGCGAACATTTTCTGCATCACCGTTTTCGGCCTGTGCATCGTTTTTGCGTTCCTGCTGGGCTGTAAGCCCAAGGATTACTGGAAGCTGCTGAGCGATCCCGCTCTGGTGACCAATTTCTCCTCCACCTACGGCAACGCCACCTTCCTGATGAACGTGGGCGTGTTCGGCCTGTTCATTCTGGGCTACTACAATCTGATCGGTGCCACCTTCAACGGCATTACCTTCGGTATCATCTTCTGCATGCTGGCAACCTGCAACTCCGGTTCCCACCCGGGCAATGTGTGGCCCATTATGCTGGGCTACTTCGTAGCCTCTGTGGTATTCGGCTGGATTTCCCCCCTGCTGGGCGGCACTTTCAGCGGTGCAATCAACGCCCAAGCCATCTGCGTGGGTCTGTGCTACGCCAACGGTCTGAGCCCCATTGCCGACAAGTACGGCTGGCGCTACGGCTTTATCGCTGCCGTCATGCACTACCTGCTGGTCACTTCCGTGCCCACCCTCCACGGCGGCTTCTGCCTGTACAACGGCGGCTTCACCGCGGCGCTGATCTGCCTGATCCTCGTTCCTGAATTGGAAAAGTTCTTCCGCACCAAGGAAGAACGTAAGCTGGCTAAAGCAAAGGTAAACTAAATAACCAAGGGTCTGTTGCTTATTTTGCAACAGACCCTTCTTCTTTAATCCAGTATATACTTGCCGTCCGCAGGACACAGCAGTGTTTTTCCGTAGTAAGCTGTCATGGCATCCACCAAATACCCCACATCCTTCACCCCTGCGGTCTCGTAGCAGGAATGCATAGCCAACTGGCCGATACCGATGTCCACAGAAGGTACGGAAACATGGGAAAGGGAAATATTTCCCAGTGTAGAGCCGCCGGGCAGGTCAGCCCGGTTGTAATAGGTCTGTACGGGCACATCCGCTTCGGCACACACCTTCCGCAGCAAAGCAGCGGAAACACCGTCCGTAGTGTACTTCTGGGCCGCGTTAAATTTCAACACAATACCATTGTTTACAACCGGCGCGTTAGTGGCATCGGCGTACTCAGGATGATTGGGATGCACGGCATGGGCATTGTCCGCGGACACCATAAAGGACTGGGCCAGCATCCGGTGCAGGTCTACCTTTCTGTCAGCGCAGATGCGTACCAGCACATCCTCCAGCAGTGTAGCCGCCGCACCCTGTGCAGAACCGGAGCCCACTTCCTCGCAGTCAAAGGCGCACAAAACCGGAATAGAACGGCTGCCTTTGGCCTGCAGGAAACCCCTTGCGCAGGCCCAGACACAAGCCAGATCATCCAGAGCCGGCCCGGAAATATATTCCTTTTCCACACCCCAGACCGTACTCTTCTGCCGCACATACAGACTCAGGTCATGGCCCAGAATCTTGCCGCCCGCAGCCTCCTGCAGCAGCGCTTCCAGCTTGCCTACCGCATCCGCACCACCTATCAGTGGCAGCAGATCCACCGCCGGATTCCATGCATAGCCCTCATTGACCTTCCGGTTCATGTGAATGGCCACGTTAGGAATCAGCAGCAGATCCCGGTCAATATCCACCAGCTTGCTCTGTACGCCGTTTTCCGTTTCCACCAGAACCCGGCCCGCAATGGACAAAGGTCTGTCCAGCCAAGGTGCCATCAGCATGCCACCATACTTCTCAACCGCCAGCCGGGTGTACTTACCGGTCAGTTCCCCGTTTTCCTTTACTTTAAAGGTGGGGTGATCGGTATGGGCCGCGCTCATAACAAAGCCCTGCGGATCAGTTTCCGGGATTCGAAAAGCGATCAGTGCGCTTCCTCCCCGGGTCAGATAGTATTTTCCTCCGGGATACAGGTTCCATTCCTGACTCTCCTGCAAGCATGTATATCCGGCAGCTTCCAGTGTTTCCCGCAGCGAAGCAGTTACATGGTATACGCTGTGCGCTGTGTCCAGAAAAGCGATTAGTTCCTGAATTCTGGTATTCATATTGTTTTCTCTCCTTGCTAATATCTGTTTTTTATTGTACATCATACCTGCTTTTCCGTCAACCGGCCCGTAAATTTATCCACAGTTCGAATTATGTCGAAAAGTTTGTTTTTTTCGGTTTTTTGAAAATTTTGCCACATTTTGTCGAGCGATTTATGCGGTTTTTCCTTGCAAAAACCGCATCATTATGCTAAATTATATTTGTCGCATCAAGGCAGTGGACTGCTGCCTGAACAGCTGGGGGATCACATTTAAAAGTTAGGAGAGGAAACAATGGATAATCAAACAACCGTAATTATTGCAGACAATACCGAAGAGTTTTGCAGTGCTTTGACTTCCGCTTTGCAGCGCTCAGACGGTTTTCAGATTGTGGGGACGGCCAACGATGGGGAGCAGGCGATCCGCATGGTCATGGAACGCAAACCGAACATTCTTGTGCTGGACATGATGCTGGCAAAGAAGGACGGCATCAGCGTATTGAAGGCCGTCAGCGCTGTACAGCCCCGGCCTGTGGTGCTGGCTACATCCGGCTTTATTACCGACTATGTGGCATCCGCCGCCGCCAATCTGGGTGTCCGGTATCTGATGCTGAAGCCCTGCGATATGAGTGCGCTGGTGGAGCGTCTGGAGGAGATCCGCGGCGGGGAGAGCCAGCGGCAGACTGCCTCCCGGCACACTGGCCAGACCAGCATCGAAACAATGGTCACCAACATCATTCACGAAATCGGTGTGCCCGCCCACATCAAAGGCTATCAGTATCTGCGGGAGGCCATTATCATTGCCGTAGAAGATATGGATGTGATCAACGCTATTACAAAAGTATTGTACCCCCAAGTGGCCAAGACATTCCAAACTACCCCCAGCCGGGTAGAACGGGCTATCCGCCACGCCATTGAAGTGGCATGGGATCGGGGTGACCTGGACACTTTGCAGCGGTTCTTTGGTTATACAGTTTCCAATACCAAGGGAAAACCCACCAACTCCGAATTCATTGCCCTGATCGCGGACAAGCTGCAGCTTCAGCTGAAATCCGCAGGCGTTGCTCAGTATTGATAATCCCTCATAAGGATCCTGCAATTTGCGGAGATGGAATAATCCATCTCCGCAAATTTATTATTTATCGCTTAGGTATAAAAATAATGTAAGGGCCGACACCCTGATATGCTCCCCATAGAGTAGACACTCGAAATAACAAAAATTTCGAGACTACGCTATGGGGAGCATATCACCCTCGGCAGTCTCTGCGATTTGTTCTTTAGTCAACAAACGGAACCACAACCTGTAATTTAACTGTCGCAGGAATCACCATACAGGTTGCACAAATATTTCCCATTTGATTTGGCATTGACAGAATCATTCCTGCCTACTATAATTAGCATAGCAAAATGGGGTATTATGTTCCCATATTATATTACTGCCGATAAAAATCGGCACAGGAGGTTTTTATAAATGGATGTTATGACCAGACTGGCAAATTCCATCGTAGTTCCCGTTGTTGTTCTGGACAAAGCAGAAGACGCTGTTCCTACCGCAAAGGCTATGGCAGCCGGCGGCGTGGTTACCATGGGGATCACGTTCCGTACCGCATGCGCACCGGAAGCTATTAAGGCAGTTGCTGAAAACTGCCCCGACGTTCTGGTAGGTGCAGGCACGATCATCAATGTAGAGCAGGCCAAGCTGGCTGTCCAGATGGGTGCTAAGTTCATCGTTTCCCCCGGCTTCAGCGACGAAGTGGTTGGCTGGTGCGTGGAGAACGGTATCGCCGTAGCTCCCGGCTGCGTGACTCCCACTGAGATCATGGCTGCTCTGAAGCACGGTCTGAAGATGGTCAAGTTCTTCCCCGCAAACGTATACGGCGGTCTGAACGCTATGAAGAACCTGTCCGCTCCCTTTGTGGGCCTGAAGTTCCTGCCCACCGGCGGTGTCAACGCCGGCAACATCAAAGAGTATATCGACGCTCCCTTTATCCACGCTGTGGGCGGCAGTTGGGTCTGCCCCAAGGCTGACATCGCAGCCGGCAACTGGGAGAAGATCACCCAGCTGTGTCTGGATGCCCGGAAGGCTGCCAAGGGCGAATAATTCTGTAATACATTTGAAAGGATATATATCATGGCTAAGATTATTACTTTCGGCGAACTGATGCTGCGTCTGCAGCCTTACAACTACGAGCGCTTCGTCCAGTGCGATCATGTGGAATTCTCCTTTGGTGGCGGCGAAGCCAACGTAGCCGTTTCCCTCGCCAACTACGGCATGGACGCAGCCTACGTGACCAAGCTGCCCACCCACTCCATCGGACAGGCTGCTGTCAACTCCCTGCGCCGCTACGGCGTGGATACCAGCAAGATCGTCCGTGGCGGCGAGCGCGTAGGTATCTACTTCAACGAGAAGGGCGCTTCTCAGCGTGGCAGCGTCTGCATCTACGACCGTGCCCACTCTGCCATTCAGCTGGCTTCTCCCAGCGACTTTAACTGGGACGAGATCTTCGAAGGTGCCGAGTGGTTCCACTTCACCGGCATCACCCCGGCTCTGGGCCCCAATCTGGTCCAGATCTGCAAGGAAGCCTGTCAGGCTGCCAAGGCGCGTGGCATCAAGATCTCCTGCGACCTGAACTACCGCGGCAAGCTGTGGACCCGCCAGCAGGCTCGGGAAGCCATGACTGAGCTGTGCCAGTATGTGGATGTGTGCATCTCCAACGAAGAGGATGCCAAGGACGTATTCGGCATTGAGGCCGAGGCTACCGACATCTACGGCGGCAGCCTGAACCACGAGGGCTACAAGTCCGTTGCCAAGCAGTTGGCTGACAAGTTCGGCTTCGAAATGGTTGCCATCACTCTGCGTGAGAGCCACTCCGCTTTTGACAACGGCTGGAGCGCCATGCTGTATAACGTAGCCAAGGACGAGTACTGCTTCTCCAAGAAGTACGACCTGCACATCATTGACCGCGTAGGCGGCGGTGACTCCTTCGGAGGCGGTCTGATCTACAGCCTGCTCTCCGGCAAGGACACCCAGGCAGCAGTTGAATTTGCAGTTGCAGCTTCCGCACTGAAGCACTCCATTGAGGGCGACTACAACATGGTCACCGTAGCGGAAGTCGAAAAACTGGCCGGCGGCGACGGCAGCGGCCGTATTCAGAGATAAGGAGATTTATAGTATGGAAAACGAAGAGATCCTGCAGGAAGAGGAATCCTCCCTGCTGACCCTGACCGACGAGAACGGCGTGGAGACCGAATTTGAGTATCTGGACTGCATCGTTTACAACGAGGTAGAGTATCTGGTTCTGATCCTCGCCGACGAGGATGCCAACGAGATCGTGATTCTGGAAGTCCAGCCTGTGGACGAGGAGAACGAAAACTATGTTGCCGTCGAGGACGAAACCGTTCTGGACGCTGTCTACGAGATCTTCAAAGAGCGCTTCAAGGACATTCTGACCTTCGAGGACTAATAAAAAAAGGGATGTTGCAAAATAAGCAACAGCCCCTTTCTATTAAGCAAATAACCGTTTGTCCAAGCCGCGGGCCTTGATTGCGTAAAAAACACCGCTGCCCAGCGTCAGCAGCACCGCTGCCTCGCCGATGGCAACATACAAAGCGTTCAGCCAGAATCCGCCGCCCACATAAACGCTCAGCTCCCAGCCAACCAGCAGACCGTTGCACAGAGCCGGCAGCAGCAACCCCAGAACCGGCAGTCCCTTAACTGTGATCTTGCGGGTCAGATACATACCGGATGTAGCCAGCAGGGTAGCCAGACTGCCCACCAGAAAATCCAGCGGCAACGCCATGGCATAGCTCACATTAAACAGCAAGCAGCCCATGGTCAGCCCCGGAATAGCCGCAGGCGTAAAGAACGCCAGTACGCACAGTGCCTCCGACGCCCGGAATTGGATCGCCCAAGTAGCCGAGCCGGGGATCAGCAGATTCTGTAGATACGTAAGCGCCACATACAACGCAGCAAGCAGTGCTCCGTGGGCAATCATTTTTGATTTTTTCATGTTTTACACCATAAAAAATAGGCGCAATGCGCCCATCTTTTCTTTCCCTAGTTTTGTTTACCGACAGGATGGTCACGAACTGTCCTATAAAGTTAAAGGGATTATAGCGCAGAATGTGGGTTATGTCAAGGGGCGGATCGATTGGGTTGTCCTTTCCTGTGTCGGGCTTGCTCCGCAAGCGGGTGGATGATGGGACTTGTTTGCATTTTTGCCCTGTTTGGGCAAAAATAATTGTAGCCCCCAGTGCAAGCACTGGGGGCAGGCACATGCCACCGGCATGTGGCGATCAGATCATTCAAATCCCATCACCGCCCCAATATAAAAAGCAGACAGACCTAACGGTCTGCCTGCTTTTTATGGGGTGGATGATGGGACTTGAACCCACGATCTTCAGAGCCACAATCTGACGCCTTAGCCAACTAGGCCACACCCACCAAATATTTACTTAGCTGAATGACTTGCCAGGATGTCATCCGATCCAACAGGTTTCGTAAAAGTGGCACGCCAGAAGGGACTCGAACCCCTGACCTACTGCTTAGAAGGCAGTTGCTCTATCCAGCTGAGCTACTGGCGCATTTCTATGGAGCGGGTGACGGGAATCGGACCCGCGTATCCAGCTTGGAAGGCTGGTGTTCTACCATTGAACTACACCCGCAAATCCTTGTTCTCCTGCTTGATTCAGCTAGAAGATTCTAGCATACTTATTCGGTAATGTCAAGGCTAATTCCCAGAATTTCCGGGATTTTTTTATAAATCACGTCTGCCACAGCGCCTTCGCCGCAAGGACACACATTGGGAAACCGGGCCGCCACAACACCATCCGACGGGCAGAAGGCATAATCCGCCCCCTCCAGCATGGTCAGGTCATTCTCCGCATCTCCCACGCAAACCAGAATCTTCTTGCCCAGCCGCGCCTGCAGATCCCGGGCTGCCCGGATCTTGGACACGCCCTTGGCATGGACATCAATGATCCGGGGTGCCGCCCGGAACACCTCCGCCTTATGACCCCAGCGGTTGCGGATAAATTCCTCCAGCTCATCAAACCGGCGGATTTCCTCTTCCGTGCCCACAAACATGCCTCCTACGGTATATTCATGGACCACGCCGAACAGGGACAGCTTCAAAAAGGGCCCTAAGTCCTGCCCATGGGACACAATTTCATAGTCCCAGCCCAGTGCCTGATAGAATTTCAGGTATTCCGGCTTGGGATTAATCTGGTAATGGACTTGCTCCCCCTGCACCTCCAGATTCAGCTCCGGAAATTCCTTCGCCAGCACATCAATCATCTCCCACATAGGAAGATCAATAATACGGTGATTCATAAGGGCACCATTTTCATACTCGGCACTGCCGTTATACAGCAAAAAGGGCGCATTGACCGGGATCACATCCAGATAGTTTTTGAATGTATTGACGCTGCGGCCGGTGTTCATGGTAAAGGTACCGCCGAATTTAATAAACCAGCGGATCGCCTGCAGATTCCGCTCTGGGATGGTAGAATCCGGACCGGTTAACGTCCGGTCAAAGTCCACCGTCAGCAGCACGCCTTCAAACATTCAGATCATCCTTTCCAGTTTCTCCAAAACTTTCTGAAAGTATTCCGGCAGGGGCGCAAACACCATTACCGGCCGTTCATCTCTGGGATGCCGGAAGCACAGCACGCCTGCGTGCAGGCACTGGCTGTCCTGTCCCAACTCTGTCTTTTTGTGTCCGTAAACCTTATCTCCCAGAATCGGGTGGCCGATGTGGGCCATATGGACACGGATCTGGTGGGTCCGACCCGTTTCCAGGCGGCAGCGCACATGGGTATAGCCCCGGTAGCGCTTCACCACTTCCCAGTGGGTCACCGCATTGCGGGAATTGCGCTGGGTCACGGTCATTTTCTTCCGGTCTGTAGGGTGGCGGCCGATAGGCGCGTCTACTGTTCCGGAATCTTCCTTCAAATTGCCACAGACAATGGCCTCGTAAGTACGAGCCATGGTGTGGTCCTTCAGCTGGGATGCCAGCACCGCATGGGCAAGGTCATTTTTTGCCACGGCCAGCAGGCCGGAAGTATCCTTGTCGATCCGGTGAACGATACCGGGCCGCAATTCTCCGTTGATGCCGGAAAGGTCATCGCCCATGGCATACAGCAGGCCGTTGACCAGCGTATCGTCCTGATGTCCGGCGGCAGGATGCACTACCAGTCCCTTGGGCTTGTTGATAACCAGCACATCCTCGTCTTCATAGACGATATCCAGCGCCATTTCCACCGGCGCGATATCCACCGCCTTGGGCTCTGGGATGGTAACGGATACCTCATCCCCGGGACACAGCTTATCATTCTTTTTACCGGGCTTGCCCCGCAGCAGAACACAGCCGTCCTCCAGCAGCTTCTGGGCACCGGAACGGCTCAGATTCTCCACAGATCTGGCAAGAAACGCATCCAACCGCTCTCCCGGCAAATCCGCATGGAGAATCATTTCTTTTCTTCCTTCCAGAACGCTTTGTTAAAGAAAGCCAGATGGGCAATCAGTAAAATGCAGCCGCAAGTGATGAAGCAGTCAGCCACATTGAACACGGGGAAATCTATAAAGTCCACCGCGATCATATCCACCACGTAGCCAAACCGCAGCCGGTCGATCATATTTCCCAGCCCACCTGCATAGACGGCAATCACCAGCCACCGCTCCAAATTTGTAAAGGGCCAGCGCTTTTTAGAAAATTCCCAGACAATACCTGCAGTAAAGGCTGCAAAAATCAGCACAAAGAGCCACTGCATTCCCTGAAAAGAGGAAAACGCAGCGCCGGTATTTTGCACATAGGTCAGATGGAACAGGCCGGGGATTGCCTCCACCTGTCCATACAGTGGAATATTGGCCACTGTCAGATATTTGGTGAGCTGATCCAGTGCCACCACGCCTATAGTGGCTAAAGCCATGAGAATATACTGCATAATAACACCCCCAAAACATATCGGTAGTATCTTAGCATTTTCCCAGAAAAAAGTCAACGCAGCAACCCAACCCGGTAAATTTCAGTTTTTCGGGCAGTTGTACTGGCCCTTACGCGCCAAAGGCTTCCCCGGGGGAAGGCATTTGGTTCCCTGCTTAACTAACCGATAAATACAAATTTACCCGCCAACAAAAATCCGCCCTGGGAGGCGGGGCTTCATAAGATTGTATCCGCTTCAAAAGCTATCTTTTTATCCAATACTGCAAAAAAATCGCTATGGTAGGCGTCAGCCTTACCATAGCGATTTTTCTTGTCTTGGCGTAAAAATCTTTCCTTTTGAAGTGCTTCGCAGTTTTGCGCCTTGGATTTTTTAACAAAGAATATCCACGCAGAAATACGTTGTGTATTTCAAGTGGGTATTCTGAAGTTACAGGGAAAAAGACTGGGGCAAAACCGGATAATGTTTTATAAAACCCCGCCTAATTCCCGGGACGGTGTTTAAGCTGTTAACTTCATTGCGTTTTGCCGGAATCTGCAAAATTCTTCCTCAGTGCAGCGGACGCTGACCTGCACCGGACGGCTGTAGTCCAAAACATACATGCCCATCAGGTCTTTTCCGTTGATCTTCTGACGGTCGTTGCCCACAACCACCTCAAAGGGCTGCACCATCGCAAGCCGCACAAAAGCCTGTACCTGCTGCAGAGAGCGGATATCCATATTAAATTCCCGCATCAAAATCCCTCCAATGCTGTACAAACGTATTTTTTTCGATTATAATAAGTCTCAAAAGCAACTATCTATATTATATGGATTGGGCGCAATTATTCAATAGACGAATCTGACGATTTTCACAAAACTCACACGCTGATATTGGTGGTATTAACAATGAAAATAGGCTTTTACACCCTTGGCTGCAAAGTAAATCAATATGAGACCCAGGCCATGGAGCAATTATTGGCTGCCCGCGGCCATGAGATCGGTGCTTTTGCGGATGCCTGCGATGGCTATATTATCAACACCTGCTCTGTCACCGCTGTGGCGGATAAGAAGAACCGGGCAGTGATCCGCCGGTGCCGCCGGGACCATCCAGAGGCTGTTCTGGGCGTATGCGGCTGCTATCCCCAGCACGCCGCCAAGGCTTTGGAAGGACTCGGTATCGATGTAATTGGTGGCAGCAGCTCCAGAGAGGCTTTTCTGGAGCAGATGCTGACTGCCATACAGACCCGACAAAAATCCAGTGTTCTGGACAATGCCTTAATGCGCCGCAGCTTTGAGGTACTGCCTGCCGGCGGTTTGGAGGGCCGTACCCGGGCCATGCTGAAAGTACAGGACGGCTGTGTAAATTTCTGCACCTACTGCATCATCCCTTACACCCGTGGCCCGGTACGCTCCGCGCCCCTTACCCTGGCTGTTGAACAAGCAAAATCTCTGGCAGCGCAAGGCTACCGGGAAATCGTGATTACCGGCATCGAGATCGCCTCATGGGGAGCGGATCTGCCGGACAAGCCCGCCTTGACCGAACTGATACAGGCCGTTTGCCACGCCGTACCGGAACTGCGTGTTCGGCTGGGCTCTCTGGAGCCCCGTATTGTAACGGAGAAATTCTGCACCAAACTGTCAGTACTTCCCAACCTTTGTCCCCAATTCCACCTTTCCATGCAATCGGGCTGTGACTCCGTCTTGGCACGGATGAAGCGCAAATACGATACCGCCTGTTACCTGCAAAGCGTGACTATGCTGAAAGCCGCCTTCCCCGGCTGTGCCATTACCACGGATATGATCGTGGCATTCCCAGGCGAAACAGAAGAGGAATTTGCCCAAAGTCTGGAATTTATCCAAACCTGCGGCTTTGCGGATATGCATATCTTCCCCTATTCCCGCCGGCCCGGTACACCTGCGGATAAAATGCCCGGTCAGCATAACAATGCCACAAAAGAAATCCGCAGCCGGGCTGCTATTGCTGTGGCAAAAGCCATGTCCCTTTCCTACCGAAGGGCCCTGATCGGCACAGAGCAAGCCGTGCTGTTTGAAGAACCGGAAGGAGAATTCTTTACCGGTCATGCACCCAATTATGTAAAAGTCTATGTAAAGGGGCAGCAGCTTCACAACCAACTTCGGGCTGTGAAAATCACCGATGTTTTCCGGGACGGTGTTCAGGGCATACTGATAACTGAATGATCCATCGTCACGAAAATTTAAGAATTTAGGGGCAGACAAGCAGGCAAAAATGTGCTATACTATAAAATGCTATGGTATATGCTCCATAAAATAAGCAAATTAAGGAGGCGTTGTCCTTTGAAATATTGGCGTGGTTATCTGGTTGCTGCCATTGCCGCCGCCTGTGCCTGGGGTCTGCGGCAGTTTGCCGAAGCCCATACTGTTCTGGTGGATATGATCTATCCTTACGTAACCCGGATGATCCAGGACTATTTGGCGGGCTGGAGCGCAGATGCTGCATTCTGCATATGGCAGCTGCTGCTTTTGGTGCTGGGTGTGTTGGTGCTGGCCAGCATCGTTTTGATGATTATTTTCAAATGGAATCCCATCCAGTGGTTTGGCTGGATTACCGCAGCAGCAAGTCTGATCTTCCTGCTGCATACCGGAATCTACGGACTGAACGAGTTTTCCGGTCCTCTGTCCGATGACATCCGTCTGAATGGCGCAGACGACAAATATACGTTTACGGAACTGGAGCGTGCAGCTGCTTATTACCGGGATCAAGCCAATACGTTAGCCGCCCAAATTGATCGGAATGCCAACGGTGACCCGCAGCTCCCTTCCTTTCAGACTCTTGCCGAGCAGGCCGGTGATGGCTTTAAAGTATTGACCTACGACGATCATACCGCTGTATTTGCCGGTTCTGCCGTACCGGTCAAGGAATTGGGCTGGAGTGACTTCTTCTCTTCCAGAGGTGTGGCAGGCATGACCGTGGCCATTACAGGAGAAGCTGCGGTCAATCCCCAAATCCCGGCATTCTATCAACCCTTTGCCATGTGCCATGAAATGGCCCACAGAATGTGCATCGCTGCGGATGCGGATGCGGATATGGCTGCCTTTCTTGCCTGCAAGTCCAATCCCAGCATTGCATTTCAATATGCAGCCTATTTTAAGGCATACCGCAACTGCTATGACGCGATCCAATCAGTTGCCTCCGAGACTACCAATGACGTGCTGCAACGGCTGCAGGCAGGTGAGACCAGCCTGCTGAAGCGGGATCTGGAAACCTACCGGGCCTTTTTCGGCCAGTATGTCGATTCTATGGAAAACAGCAAGTTCTGTGACCTGCTGGTAGTGTGGCACATTCAGCAGATCGTACTGCCCCAGCAGGTTGTTGTGGAAGAGGATATCTTCGATCCCAAGGACCCTAACGACGTGGATCTATCCGGTATCGTGAACGCAAAGCCGAGGGAATGAGTATGATGAAACAAACTCTGTCCCAAGGGCTGCCCCTGTTGGGGCTTACATTGCCGGAAGAAACGCAGAATAGATTATGCGCTTTCGGTCAGGCCGTGGTGGAACAGAATAAGGTCATGAATCTGACTGCCATCACCGAACCGGAAAAGGTCGCCAAGCTCCATCTGCTGGACAGTCTCAGCCTTCTGACTTTGGTGGATCTGAATGACAAAACACTGATCGATGTAGGCTGCGGTGCCGGTTTTCCCGGTGTGCCTGTAAAAATTGCATGTCCGGGAGTGAAGCTGACCCTGCTGGACTCTCTGGGCAAGCGGATGAACTGGCTGGAAGGCATCCTGCCCCAGTTGGGTGTGGATGCAGAGTGTGTCACCGCCCGGGCAGAAGAAGCGGTGCTAGACCGCAGAGAGCAGTATGACATTGCTACCAGCCGCGCGGTGGCCCGGCTGAACATCCTGCTGGAGCTGACAGCTCCTTACGTAAAAGTGGGCGGTCTGGTTTTGGCCATGAAAGGCTCCGCCGCCAAAGAAGAACTGGCCGAGGCAAAAAATGCCATCCGAAAGCTGGGCCTGCGTCTGGAGCGTGTGGCAGAGTTCCCAATGGATGATGCCACCCATGCGGTAATTGTTCTGCGCAAGACCTCCCCCACACCTGCCCAGTATCCCCGCAGATACGCAAAGATCAAGCAAGCCCCCCTGTAATCACAACCCGGCTGACACCAGAAGGTGCCAGCCGGGTTTTATGCCTAGTAAAGTTGTGTTTATCGTTCTGCTTCAAATGCTAATGTAGGGGCCGACGCCCTCGGCGGCCTCTACGATTTATTCTTCCGATTCCTGTTCTTCCGGTTGCCTTTCCAGCTCTGCGGCGACTGCTGCTGCCCGGTTTACAAACAGGTTGGCCGGATCATGCTGCCGGAACAGCTGCCAGATCAGAACTGCAACCGCAGTCAGACAGCTGACCACAGCCAGAAGCTGGCTGACCCGGAACGGCCCCATGTACAAGCTGTCCGTCCGCAGTCCTTCGATAATGGCCCTCCCAAGGCCGTACCATGCCGCATAGCCCAGCGCGATCTGTCCGTCATACTTCCGCTTACCGGACAAACAGTGCAGCAGCACAAAACCGGCCGCGTTCCACACCGATTCATACAGGAAGGTAGGATGAAAATACTGATACTTACCGATCACCGTGTTGTAAAGACCCATCCGTAAAACGCTCCCGGTCTCCGCGCCGAAGGCCTCCCGGTTGAAGAAATTGCCCCAGCGGCCAATAGCCTGACCAATCAAAAAGCCCAGCGCAACCAGATCCAACACCGCGCCCAGACTGATCTTCTTGATCCGGCAGAACACGATCACGCCGATGGCCGCACCGATCACACCGCCGTAAATGGCCAGACCACCCTGCCAGATATACAGCACGGAGATGGGGTATGACGCATAGGTCTCCCACCGAAAGATGCAATAGTACAGCCGGGCGCAGAGAATGGCAAAGGGCACGATCCACAGCACACCGTCCAGAATATCATCGCTCTTCAGTCCGAACTTTTTGCTTCTGCGCATACCGTAGAACACCGCCAGCAGCAAACCCAATGCGATCACAATACCGTAGTAATGGATGGTCAGGGGTCCTAAGCTCAGAGATCTGCCCGGATTCATTTCCAGTCCCAGAGCGGGAAAACTGATAACAGAATAATCATCGGGATTGTACATGTTATACCTCCTGACAGGGCTCAATCACCGAAAGACACAGTCTGTCCTTCGTGACCACCCTTTGTAAAAATTCCTGTATTTCCTTGCTTGTCACATCCCGGTATACTGCCGGGAACCGGAAATAATCAAAGCCGGAGAAGTAGTAGGCACAGATCCGAAAGCAGGTGGAATCAAAGCTGTCCAGCCCCCGGATCCTGCGTCCCAGAGCACTTCGCTTCATACGCAGAAAATCCGCCTCATCGATTCCCCGCTCTGCGATCACCGCCGCCTGCTGCAAAATGGCATCCCGGACCGCTTCCGGATCGTCGCTGTCGCCGGCAGCGGTCAGCATAGCCATTCCCTCCACCGTTTCAAACCCGCCGCCGAAAGAAGCGTCGATCACGCCATCCTCATACAGGCGCAGGTACAACTCCGAGGATTCGCCGAACAGAGCCTCCGCAGCCAGATCGCCGATCACTTCCTGCCGCACCGCCTCCAACCCCCGCTGTGCCGGTTCACATTTGAAGCCCAGCTGGAACATGGGCATAGCCACCTCCATCCGTGAGGAAACAAAGGGCTGCATGCAGGTCATATCCTCCTGCCAGCTCCGTATTGCCTCCGCTGCAGGCATGGGGGCTTTCGGCAGCAGTTCATTGGCAATGGCCTCCACCTGCGCCGCATCCACATCGCCAACCACGCACAGCAGCATATTACCGGGGCAGTAAAAAGCACGGTGACACCGGCTAAGCACCTCCGGTGTGATCTGTGCAATACTTTCCCGGGTGCCCAGAATCGGCTCCCGAATGGGATGCTGCCGGTACATGGCCTGCATCAGCTGCTCAAACACCTTTGTCTCCGGGGTGTCAGCATTCATATCGATCTCCTGACCGATGATCCCCTGCTCCTTCCGTACGCTTTCCTCCGTAAAAAAGGGTGTGGAAACAAACTCCAGAAGCAGACGAAGGCTGGCTTCAAAATTTTCCGTGCAGGAGAAATGGTAGGCCGTCATATCGTAGCTGGTAAAGGCATTGGGCACAGCCCCCAGCGCCGCAAACTCCGCGGTAATATCCCTTCCGGGCATGTCGAACAGCTTATGCTCCAGATAGTGGGCCACACCCTCCGGTGCGGTATACTCCTGTCCATCCAGCGAAAAGCGTGTGTGAACAGAGCCGTAGTCTGTGGCAAAATAGCACAGCTTTCTGGTAAAGCCCGGTCTGGGGATCACTGCCACGGTCAGGCCGTTTTCAAGCTGCGTCCACAGCACCTTTTCTCCCAGAGCATGGTAAATACGTTCTTCCATTACCGCACCCCCTTCAGGAAATATACCGTGTGCAGCCGCAATGTACGGGCAGCCTCCATAGCCTGCTGGGCTGTCACCGCCTCCACCGCCTGCATATAAGCCTGCGGTGTCATGTTAAGGCCGCTGAGAGCGCCGGATGCGTAATAGCCTTCAATGGAACCGGGAGAATCATGGGTGCCCTGCAGCTGGCTGATCAGAGCCTGCTTGGCGCAGAGCAGTTCCTCCTGTGTAAAATCACCTCTGCAGCAGGCCTCCAACTGAGCCATAACCTGCTCCCGTACCAGCTGATCCTTGTCCGTATCAATACCGGCAGACACTGTAAGGATTCCCTTGCTGCCGTGATAACCAGAACCGATATCGTAGCAAAGCGATCTGGCCTCACGGACCTGCATAAACAGCTTGCTGGTCATGCCGCCCCCAAAGAGCATATTGACCACCTGCATGGCAGCAAAGTTACCACTGCGCAGGGTAATGGATGTTACGAAGCCCATGCAGAGCTTGCCCTGGGCCACATCCATCTGCTCCGTATAATCTCCCTCTTCCCCGCCGCAAAAAGCAGTCTGGGGCAGTAGGTTTACATAATTTCGTTCTGTATCCCGGAACAGGGGCTTTAGCAATGCCGCCACTGTCTCCGGCTGGGCAGAGCCCACATAAAACAGGTGGATGGGGCTTTCTTTTAAAATACGCCGGTAATGGGCGTAGAGCGTTTCCGGCGTGATTGCCTGCACCTGCTCTGTTTCACCCAGCCGGGGAATTCCGAAGGAATCCTCCCTGCACATCTTCTTGAGCATCTGGCTGCCTGCGTAAGCCCGCTTGTCATTTTTCTGGGATTCGATGGTAGAAATCAGGTTGTGCTTTTCACTCTCCACATAATCCCGGTGAAAAACGCCGTTTTCCAGTACCGGCTGCAGCAGCAACTCCTCCACGAACCGGATCATGGGCTCCAGAATCCGGTCGCCCTCCAGTGCATACCGGTCCTCAATGAAGCTGCAATACAGACCGGTGGTCTGGTAATCGCCTACCCGTCGCACCAATGCACCGGCCGCAGCGCCGTACAAGTCGTCTAAGCCCAGCGTAATGGCCCGCAGATCCGGAAAGTTCCGGCTTCCCCGCAGCAGCACAGCCGGCAGCAGTGCATTCATTGCAGCCTCCTGTGTACACATGGGCCGCAGAAGCTGCAGGCTGAGACTGCCCTGTTTAAAACGGTCATCGGGGAAACACCGCAGCGTCACCCCGGGTGTCAATTCAAAGGTTTGGATCATTCCATAGCTCCTAAAGGCAAATTTGTATTTATCGCGCCAAAGGCTCCCCTAGAGGGGAGCTGTCGCCATAGGCGACTGAGGGGTGAAAGTGCTTGTAATAATAGGGTTTCACCCTTCCGCCCCTTCGGGGTACCCATTTTTTAATGTTGGATTGCCACTGGCAATCATCTATTTAGTGTCGCTTCGCGACTGTCCTCAAGGGGAGGCTTGGACTGTACGATAAACTGAAATTTGCATATTTTCATTTATTATATATTACTTTTCCCAAAATAGGAAGTGGATACATAAAAAATTAAAAATTCCGAGGTTGTTATTTTGCTTATTTTAAGGTACAATAGAGCAAAGTTTTACTTTAGGGAGAGATTTGCATGCCTTGGCTGGAAATCACCATACATACCGCATCTTCCGGTATCGAGGATGTTGCCGCCGGACTGACCGCCGGCGGTTTCGAAGATCTGGTACTGGAGGATCAGGCAGAATTTGAAAGCTTTTTGGATCAGAACCGAGCTTACTGGGATTACATCGACGAAACACTCCAGTCCCAGCTGCAGGGCCTTTCTCAGATCAAGCTGTATCTGGAAGATACGGATAGGGCTGGCCTTGCTAAGTTGGAGCAGGTGCTGGACAGCTTGCGCAGCCGCAACAGTTCCGGCTCCTTCGGCTCTTTGGAAATGACTGTTTCCAAGATGGCCCAGACCGACTGGGAGGAAAGCTGGAAGGATAATTATCCCCCGCAGAGCGTAGGCAGCCGTATGGTAGTGCTGCCTTACTGGCGCAGCGAAGAGGATACCCAAGGCAGACTTCCGGTGATTCTGGATCCGGGTCTTGCCTTCGGTACCGGTGCCCACCCCTCCACCCAGATGGTGATGGAGGCCATGGAGCGGTTTGTAACGCCGGGCAGCCAATGTCTGGATCTGGGCAGCGGCAGCGGCATTCTGTCCATTACCGCGCTGCGGCTGGGGGCAAAAAGCGCCATCGGCGTGGACATTGATCCGAAAGCAGAGGATATCGCCCGACAGAACGCCGCCTTTAATGGCTACGCCTGGCCGGCATTTACCGCGCTGACCGGCAACGTGACCGAAGACAAAAAGCTGATGAAATCTCTGGGCGAACAGGCCTACGATCTGGTGCTGGTCAATATTGTGGCAGATGTGATTATCGGGCTTGCACCCATACTGCCCCAATTTCTCACCGAATACAGTATTCTGATCTGTTCCGGTATTCTGGACACCCGTCTTGATGATGTGCTGTCTGCCTTGGATCAGGCCGGTCTGGCGGTGATCCAAACCTGCGCCAAGGAAGATTGGCGCTGCGTAATTGCAAAAAGGAGAACGATATGAGTATACCCTACCGTACCCGGAAGGGCCTGCAGCGGTTTGCCGTGGTCCTGCTGGTTCTGTGTCTTCTGGCAGTACTTGTGTGGTTCTGCTGGATGCTGTGGCTGAACCGCTTTGTTATCTACACAAGAGACGGTGCCCGATTGGACTTTGACCTGCAGCCTATCCAGACCGGCCAGCTGGCCGCCCCTCCGGAAGTGCAGGAAACCGTTTCCATCTATTATAATGAGGGCGAAAACCAGATCAACACCAGCACCGAACTTGCCCAGATGATTGGCTACTACGTGACTGGCGCCGATTTGGAGCAGGATATTTCCGCTGTCCGTTCCCAGATCCAGACATTGCCCGCCGGTACCGCGGTGATGGTGGATGTGAAAGATATTCAGGGCAGTTTTTTCTACTCCTCCGCAGTAGGCACCCGGCGCAATTCCCATATTGACCCGGCTGCTATGGACAGCCTGATCTCTTACCTGAAAACCAGCGGTATGTACGTCATCGCAAGATTCCCGGCTCTGCGGGATTATGAGTACGGTCTGAATAATGTGCCCGACGGCCTGCACCACTCCAGCCGTCTGTATCTGTGGCAGGACGACATGCGCTGCTACTGGCTGGACCCCACCAGCAACGGCACGGTGGAGTATCTTGCGCGGATCGTAAACGAATTGAAGGGTCTTGGTTTTGATGAAGTGGTTCTTACGGACTTCTATGTCCCCGAGGATGAGAAGATTTATTTTTCCGGTGACCGGGTGCAGACACTGTTAAACACAGCCAACACGCTGTTGTCCACCTGCGCCACGGAGACTTTCGCTGTATCCTTTGTGGGAAGCACCGGCTTTACCCTGCCCGAGGGCCGCTGCCGGCTGTATCTGGAAAACGCAGAAGGCTCCACGGCTGCTGCCATGGCAGAAAACTCCGGTGTAGCCGATACTGCTGTTAATCTGGTGTTTATCACCGAGCTGCACGATACCCGTTTCGATGTGTACAGCGTTCTGCGTCCCCTGTCCGCCGCCCATTAACAGCAAAAGGGTCTGTTGCAAGCAACAGACCCTTTTGCTGTTACAAAGCAGACGCATCCAGATAAATATCCTGCTTGCGCAGTTTATCCCAAGAGAATTCCCCAGCCAGTTCCCGGGCAGAGACCGGTTCCGGCCTGTCGGTCAGTCCGGATGCCGCCGCCAGCACACCCAAGATCTTCTCCGGGGTGGTCCGCTGCTGCAGGATGCCCAGATCCAAGTCCTTATCCCGCTTGCTCAGCCGCCGTCCGTCTGGGGATAGCAGCATGGGTACATGGCTGTAGTCCGGATGCCCAAATCCGAACAACTCCTGCAGGTACATCTGCCGGGGGGCAGAGCTGAGCAGATCCGTTCCCCGGACCACCTCTGTCACGCCAGCCAGACCGTCATCCACGGTCACCGCCAGCTGATATACATAAACGCCGTCTGCCCGCCGCACCACAAAATCGCCGCAGTCGGTCAAAAGATTTTCCTCATAGCGCCCCTGTACTTTATCCTCCACAGTCCAGACCCTGTCCGGCACTTTTACACGCCAAGCAGGCAGCCTGTCAAAGCTGTCCCGCTGTCTTTGGGTCAGTTCCCGGCAGGTACCGGGGTATACATAGGTACCGTCGGACAGGTGGGGTGCATTTACGCTGTGAAGCTGACTGCGGGTACAGTAGCAGGGGTACAGCAGCCCCAGATCTGCCAACTGGGCAAAATACCGGTGGTATACGGCACTCCTTTGGCTTTGGGGCTCTGTTTCCACATCCCAGTCCAAGCCCAGCCAGAGAAGATCCTGCCGCAGCACCCGGGCGTATTCCGCGCTGGTGCGCTGGGTATCCAGATCCTCCATACGCAGCACCATGGTACCGCCCCGGCTTCGGACCGACAGCCACGCAATCAGCCCCGCAAACACGTTTCCCAGATGCATCCGGCCGGAAGGGGTCGGCGCAAAGCGCCCCACCGGTGCTGACAGCTTTTTATTCTTTTCCATCCAACCGTCTCCCAGAACAAACTCATTACGTTTTATTTTAACGTATCTTAAGATCTGTGTAAAGGTTTTTTCCGGCGCAGGTCTTGTGAAATCCGGAAAGATAGTGTAAAATAGTAAAAAACTTTGAAAGGAGCAGCACCATGGCTTTTGATCCGGAAGAAATGAAAAGAAGACGCCAGCAGCGCGCTGAACAGCGCATCCGACAAGCTGCCCAGCGGCGCAAGCTGCTGATCGGTCTGGCTGTGGCCGCCGTTGTGCTGCTTGCCTGCGGTGTACTGATCTTCACGCTCAGCCGTCCTTCTGCCGACCCGACGGAGCCACCCACCGTTCTCACCCAGCCCCCCGCATCCACCGGTGAAGCATCCACCAGTGACACAGCACCATCCACTACCACCATCCATCTGGCCGCAGCCGGTGATTTGAATATTACCGATGCTGTGATCGCCTCCGGCGGTATCCTGTACGATTACACTACCGCGTTTCTGGACGTAGCCCATCTGCTGGCAGATGCAGATATCGCCACTGTGAACTTCGAGGGCAATCTTTACGGCACTCCCTACGGAAGTTCCACGGCCTCCGCACCCCAGACGCTGGTACAGGCTTTGGATCGGGCCGGTGTGGATCTGGTGCAGCTTGCCAACTCCTATGCCATCAATCAAGGCATTTCGGGCCTGTCCGCCACCATTGACGGTATCCGTCAGGCCGGCATGGAGCCTTTGGGCGTGTCCACCAATCAATCCGCTTTCTCCGGCAGCAAGGGCTACACCATCCGGGAGGTGCAGGGTATTAAGATCGCCTTTGTGGCCTTTACCAAGGGCATGAACGGCTTGTCTCTGCCATCCGGCAGTGAAAATTGCGTCAATGTGCTTTACAGCGACTATAACAGCGCCTACCAGACTGTGAATACCGAAGGTATCTCCAAAATTCTGGATGCCGCTGCTGCGGAAAAACCGGACATTACCATTGCTCTGCTCCATTGGGGCAGCGAGTTTAACGACACCGTCAGCGACAGTCAGAAAAAAATTGTCTCGCTGATGCAGGAAAAGGGTGTGGATGCCATCATCGGAACCCATCCCCACTATGTGCAGCAAATGACACTGGATCCCCAGACCGGTGCCTTTGTAGCCTACTCTCTGGGCGATTTCTTTGGGGATGCGTCCCGGGCCGGCTCCGAGTATTCCATTATTCTGGATCTGGAGATCACCAAAGACAATACATCCGGTACCACCAGAATCACAAATTACAGCTATACTCCCATTTTTACCGTTCACGACGAAAGGCTGTCCTCCCGGGTGCTTCGGATCCACGAAGCTATTACGGCCTATGAAGCCGGGTACATCAATCGGGTCTCCAAAGAGACCTACGATGCCATGAAGTACGCATTGCAGCGGATTGAAGCCCGTGTCAACGGAGAATAAAAACCGGCGCTTTAGGCGGGGCTTCATAAGACTGTATTTTGTCTTACGAAGCCCCGCCTTTGCGCCGTTTTTTCATTTGGGTATGGTAATGGTCAGCACGATCTGGCTGTCCGTCTCCCGCCGCTCGGAAACCGCAGGAATGCCGGAAAGCTGGATACGTGCCAGCGACTGATTGAGATTATTTAAAAACGCGCCCACATTCACCTTGCAGGGTTTTTCCTTGCTGTTTTCCAGCATGTTTTCTATGTACTGCTCTGTTCGAGCCACACTCATACCCAGCTTGGCTGCCATGGCGATCACCTGCATTTTTTGATGTTCCTCCTGCAGCTTTAATAGCGCCCGTGCATGCCGTTCCGTCAGTCCGTTCTCCCGGATCGCCTGCAGCACACGGGGGCTGTGCCGCAAAAGCCGCAGCTTATTGGCTACACAGCTCTGGCTTTTTCCTAAGATTTTTGCAGCCTGCTCCTGACTCATGGACCATTTTTCCATCAGAACGTTAATCCCTTTCGCCTCTTCAATAAAATCCAGATCCTGCCGCTGCAGATTCTCGATCAGGGCTGCCATACCGGATTCCTTATCATCCATATGCATGACGATACAGGGGATCTCTGTAAGTCCCGCCAAAATACCAGCCCGCAGCCGCCGCTCTCCGGCGATCAGTTCATAGGTCGTCCCCACTCTGCGCACAGACAACGGCTGCAGAATTCCGTGCTGGCGGATGCTCTGAGCCAGTTCCTCCAGCCCCTCCTGCCGGAAAACCTCTCTGGGCTGTGCTGGATTGGCACGGATGGCTCTTGCAGGCAAAAACACGACCCTTCCGGTTTCCATATAGGTTTTCAATTTCTGACACTGCATCTTGCCCGTCCCCCTTAGCGTAAGTGTCATCATTTTACTGTGTAGCCTCACAGAAAAACCACGAATCGGGCTGATGTATTCCAAAAACCGCTCGACAAGATGCATCTGCAATTTGCAAAGGCGCCAACCATATGATACAATGAAACAAATTTGTATTTACCTTGCTATTTTTATTGATTATTCTTCGGAGGCTACCATGGAAACAAGAAAGCTGTATTATGAAGACTGTATGCGAAAAACCTTCACCGCCACCGTTACCGGCTGTACGCAGACCGGCAAGGGCTGGTGCATTACTTTGGATGCCACTGCTTTCTATCCGGAAGGCGGCGGTCAAGCCTGCGATCTGGGCATACTGGATGATGTGGCAGTGCTGGATGTATGGGAAGAAAACGGCACTGTTTACCACCTGTGTGACCAGCCTTTGCAAGAGGGCAAAACTGTCACAGGCAATATCGACTGGGAGCGCCGGTTTGATCTGATGCAGCAGCATACCGGCGAGCATATTTTGTCCGGCCTGATCCATGCCAAATTCGGCTATCACAATGTGGGCTTCCATATGGGCAAGGAAACAGTGGAAGTGGATTTTGACGGCCCGATCTCTGCCGAGGATTTGGCCCAACTGGAACTACAGGCCAACCGGGCAGTTTGGGAAAACCTTACTGTCCATTGCTGGTATCCCAGCCCAGAGGAACTACCCACAGCAGGCTACCGCAGCAAGCGGGAATTGCCCTGGCCTGTGCGGATCGTGGACGTTCCCGGCTATGACAAGTGTGCCTGCTGCGGTGTCCATGTTGCACACACAGGACAAGTCGGCATCATTAAGATCCTGTCCTGCGTTAAATTTCATCAGGGCATCCGGCTGGAAATGGTCTGCGGAAAGCGGGCGCTGGATTACTTAAGCCGGATCTATGAGCAAAACCGGCAGGTCAGTCAGGCTTTTTCCGCAAAGGTTCTGGAAACCGGTGCTGCTGCCCAACGTATGACTGAACAGCTTGCCGCCGAAAAGTTCCGTGCCGCCGGCCTTGAAAAGCAGGTCTTCCGCTCCATTGCCGCCGGTTATGCAGGTAAGGGCGATGTGGTACATTTTGAGGACAGCCTCACTTCCTCCTCTTTACGGGAGCTGGCCAATGCCATCGCCGATACCTGCGGCGGTGTGGCTGCTGTGTTCACGCCCCAAGATAATACCCACTACAGCATGTGCCTGATCTGTAAAAACGGCGATGTAAAGGAACTGGGCACAGCACTAACCAAGGCGCTGAACGGCCGGGGCGGCGGAAAGCCCGGCTCCTTTCAGGGCAGTGTCACCGCTGCCCGCCAGCAAATTGAAAAATTCTTTTCACAACGATAAATTTGTGTTCATCGGGCTGTCTAGCGGCGAAGCCGCAATGCCTTCCCCCGGGGGGAAGGTGGATTTTCACTGCTCATAAATGAGCGGTGAAAAGACGGATGAGGAACGGCGTGCATTGGCAGAAAGGAAAAAGCCTGCAATCAGAAGTAAAATCCAACATTTCTGCCCGCATTCCTCATCAGTCTCGCTTCGCTCGACAGCTTCTCCCCGGGAGAAGCCATTGACGCGTAAACGCCAGTGCAACAGCTCGACAAACTGAAATTTACAGCACGGGAACGGTGCCTTTTTGCTTTTTGGTATCTGTTCCAATTTTATTGGGTAAAAAAAGCCCGATTTTTGCAAATCCGCTACTTTACAACCTGTTTTTGTTATTGTATAATGGTGCCGTATAGGGTTTATAACAAGCCTCAAATTCTCACATCTAAAAGCTGCGAAAAGCAGTAACTTTTTAAATTGGAGGAAAACAATCATGTCTGTAAAAGTTGCTATTAATGGTTTTGGCCGTATCGGCCGTCTGGCTTTCCGTCAGATGTTCGGTGCTGAGGGTTACGAAGTCGTTGCTATCAACGACCTGACCTCTCCCAAGATGCTGGCTCACCTGCTGAAGTACGACTCCACTCAGGGCAATTACGCTGCTCAGGGTCA
>JAZNPV010000112.1:0-4213 GCA_045589835.1 Faecousia sp. | reverse complement strand
GCGCTGTGTCAACAGAAATTTTCGTTATCTGTAAATTGCACCTTGAAAACTGAATACCCGTCACCGCTGTTCATACTCTCTGGGAGAAGTGCCGCCACGACCGCATAGCAGGGCTCCCGCAAAGTCGAATGACTTTGTGGGAAAAGGAGCCGCAGCAAAGTGAGTGAGTTTTCGGACTGTCCGGAAACGAACGATACGGAGCTTGTGGCGACGCGGAGCGCACCAACAGAGAAGAAAACGCATCGGAGTCAAGCAAGGCTACCCTGCAGGAACACGAACACGGTGCACGGCAAAGTAAACTCGAGAGGGGTGATAAAACTATTTGAACAACAAACTCGTTGCCATCACGCGCAACACGATTGGAGGAGATACCCAAGATTCGCGCAGCCACATAAAAACTGAATACGCTCTACCAAACTAAGCTACACAGGAGGTAACCCACTATTTGAAGAAAAGCATTTATACCAGCTATGACGAACTGCCTCTGCTGCTGAGTGTGAAGCAGCTCGTCGATCTCATGGGAGTCTCGGACTCCACCATCTACGAACTCATCCAGGAAGATGACTTTCCCTCTCTGCGGATCGGCAAACGCATTGTCGTTCCGAAAGAAGAACTGAGAAAGTGGATCTCCGCTCACACGAAGGGGGTGCAGGAATGATCAACACTCCCTATGTAAAAAAGGACTCGGTCAGTAATTACTTCCCGGTCCCCAATGCAGTATTCGATCTGGAACTGCACCACATCGAAATTGATATCTACGCATACCTGATGCGTATTGAAAACCGACGTACCTACCAGTGTCTCGCAAGTTACCCGACCATCGCCAGAAAACTCGGTCTCTCTGTGAATACGGTTGCAAAGTACGTTGCAGCACTGGAGGAACACGGTCTCATCCGTACCGAACGCACGGAGATCGTTACAAGAGATGGCCTCAAGCGCAACGGCTGTCTCAGGTACACCATCCTGCCGATCCAGAACGCCTCGACCTCTACCACGAACGTCAGATGCTGGCGCTCCAGCGTACCGCTGACATTCAAAAAGCTCAGACACTGGCAGAGAAGAAAGGTGTAGAGTTCCACCCGGCAACGGTATCTGCGGAAGGCGGTGATCAGATTGGAGCGTAACATCATCAACAGTTGGATCGACTGCAATCCGATGCTCAATCTCAAACGCACAGGTGCGTATCTGGAGTACGTCGCAAAGTTCTGGAACACCGTCTTCGACACGCCGCTCCGCGACATCGACCAGTTCAGAATGTACCTCGCAGATAAAAAACGGTGCACTCTGAGCAAACATGAACAGGCATATGCAGAACGGTGTAGAGAAATCGTCAACACCGTGTATGCCGCACTGGTGGATGAAGCACTGCGTTCTGAAGCACCGATGAACTACGAAGAAATCGAACGGCGAGCTGAAAAACTCCTGCAAATTACGCCGCCGTTTCCCATCATCATAGACCTGCGAACAAGCCCCGTGTCGCCCGTTGTGCGCCGCCGTGTCCGCTTTTTCAGATGTGGTAGAGCGTGGATAGGGGTACCGAAAACCGCCCGAAATTGGGCCGCTTTCGAGCAACTTCCGAGGACGAACGAGGAAGCAGGATAAAGCACCGGCGTCTTATCACCAGTGAGATGCAAGAAAACGCCGCAGCCAACATCGACCGCGGCATTGCAAAGGCAGAGGTCAGCGAAAACACCAAAGAAGAAATACAGACCGCACCGCAGGAATTCGAACCGTACATTGCGCCCCGGCGCAGACCGAGCAGCGGCTACCTCAAAGAAATCAAGCCAGGTCTGTGGGAAGGCCGATACTCCCCGGTGTGGCCTGACGGCAAAAAGCACTCCCGCAATGTCTATGGTCACACAAAAGAGGAATGCGAAGCAAAATTAAAAGAACTGATCATCCAGATGAAAGCAGAGATTGCCGCTCTGCGCTCCGGCAAAGCCACGGAGTATCCCGACGGCGTCAGTCCCAAGAAAAAGCAGCTCGCCGCATATCTGATCGCCAATCCCGGCGTGAGTAATAAAAGCTATATCGCCAGAGAACTTGGAATGGCAATCACCACCGTCCATAAATACTACGACGAGGTCAGAGCGGAGTTGGCGGCACTGGCCGTATCATAAGAGAACCGCTATATGCTGTTGAACTCCATAGCATATAGCGGTTTCGTTTGTCTAAATTACAACTTCCTTAACCTTGCTTTCAGTTGAAGAATCTTCTCCTCAATTCTCTGAATGGTTTCAATAAACACCTCGTCAGGCTGACCACTGGGATCGTCCAGGCCCCAGTCCTCCCGGTGGGAACAAGGCAGGAATGGACACTGGACATTGCATCCCATGGTGATTACGATATCCACCGGAGGAATATCCGACAGCAGTTTGCTGTACTGGGTTTCTTCCATATCTATACCGTGAATTTGTTTCATCAGCCGAACAGCATCTTGATTGATCTGCGGCTTGGTTTCTGTACCGGCAGAGTAGCATTCAAATACACCCGATGCCAGCTTTTTCCCAAGAGCCTCTGCAATCTGGCTGCGACAGGAATTATGGACACAAATAAATGCAACCTTTTGCATGTCACACACCCAGTTTGCGGATTAGGTTCTCTACATCTTTGGCCTTGAGCACCTTGCCTGCGGAAACCACCTTGTCATTGACCACAATGGCAGGCATGCTCATCACGCCGTACTCCATCACCTTCTGCATATCGGTGATGTACTCCACCTCCACAGACAGCCCCATTGCTTTCGCAGCGGCCTGTGCATTCTCGTACTGCTCGTGACAAGACTTACATCCGGCACCCAGAACCTTGATACAGCAAATACTGTCCACAGGCTGTCCGCAGCAGTCGTTGGAAATCTTCGCAACTTCTGCATCCATTGCTTCACAGCCGCAGCCGCAAGAGCATCCAGGAGCCTTTGTGTCCTCTTTTTTCTTTCCAAAACCAAACAGTGCCATAACAATACCTCCGTTAAATAATAAATGTTTGAATTGCATTAAAGAAATAGCCAACGATGATAATTCCAACGGTGCAGATCGTAACGAAAACGCCCAGCAACTTGGGCTTTACGGCCTTGCGAAGCATGATGATAGAGGGCAGAGACAGGGTGGTCACGCCCATCATAAAGGATAGAACCACTCCAAGCTGTGCGCCCTTGGCCAGCAACGCTTCAGCAATGGGGATCGTGCCGAAGATGTCTGCATACATGGGAACACCTGCGACTGTGGCAATAATGACGCCGAAGGGATTGACGGTGCCAAGCAGCTTTACGATGAACTCCTCGGGGATCCAGTTATGGATGAATGCGCCAATTCCTACGCCAACCAGCACATAAGGAGCGACCTTTTTAGCGGTGGAAACAACCTGTTCCCAGGCGAAGCGGATGCGATCCTTGCAGGTCAGTTCCTCCTGGGGTGTATCCATGGCCCGGCCGTTACGGATGTACTCCTCCACATGGTTCTCCAGATGGAGTTTCTCAATCAGCGTACCGCCAACAACGGCAATTACCAGGCCAAGCAACACGTAGACAACTGCGACCTTCCAGCCGAAAATGCTCATCAGCAACACCAGACTTCCCAGATCCACCATAGGAGAAGAGATCAAGAAAGAGAATGTCACGCCCAGAGGCAGCCCCGCACTGGTGAAACCAATGAACAGCGGGATGGATGAGCAGGAGCAGAAAGGCGTTACCGTTCCCAACAGTGCTGCCACGCAATTTGCACCAACGCCGTGGAATCTGCCAAGAATACGCTTGGTGCGTTCAGGTGGGAAATAGCTTTGGATATACGAGATCACGAAAATCAGGAAACCAAGCAGAACCATGATTTTGATGACATCGTAGATAAAGAACTGGATACTGGCGCCCCAACGAGATGCAATATCCAGTCCCACAGCGGAAAGGCCGCTGCCGATGACCTCGTTGAGCCACTTCATACCAAGCACCTGCTTCTGAAAAAAGAGCCATGCAGACCGTAAGACCTCCATAATGTAGCCTCCTTCTTAAATCGACAAATCTAAAAATATCGAAGCGTTGTCTGTAATAGAAGCCATCTTTGCAGATGGCCTCATAATTACTTACAACAACCTTCTTCGTCGTGATCGCAAAGCATGGTCAGTGCAACCTGCTGTTCCAACAACTTTTGGGCGTGCTCAGCACCTGCCGGGTCAATGGAGTAGTGAACCCATTTTCCTTCCTTGCGGCCTTGCACAATACCGG
>JAZNPV010000111.1:0-30183 GCA_045589835.1 Faecousia sp. | reverse complement strand
TCCAGCGCCCATACTTCCATTTCGCCGAATCTCTGACCGCCGAACTGTGCCTTACCACCCAAGGGCTGCTGGGTAACCAGCGCATAAGGACCGGTGGTACGGGCATGGATCTTATCATCGACCAGATGGTGCAGCTTCAGGTAGTAGGGGTAACCAACGGTTACCAGATTATCAAAGGGTTCACCGGTACGGCCATCGTACAGAACAGTCTTGCCATCCTCACGCAGACCTGCCAGCTTCAGAGTATCCCGAATATCCTTCTCGTTGGCACCGTCGAACACAGGAGTTGCAACCTTCCAGCCCAAAGCCTTGGCTGCGTAGCCCAGGTGGACCTCCAAAACCTGACCGATATTCATACGGGAAGGCACGCCCAGAGGATTCAGCACCACATCCAGCGGAGTACCGTCGGGCAGGAAAGGCATATCCTCCTCAGGCAGAACACGGGAGACAACACCCTTGTTACCGTGACGGCCGGCCATCTTATCGCCCACGGAAATCTTACGCTTCTGGGCAATATAAACACGGACAGATTTGGTAACACCGGGAGCCAGCTCATCAGAGTTCTCCTTGGTAAATACCTTTACATCCACAACGATACCGCTCTCGCCGTGAGGCACCTTCAAAGAAGTATCACGGACTTCTCTTGCCTTTTCACCGAAGATGGCACGCAGCAGGCGCTCCTCGGGGGTAAGCTCAGTCTCACCCTTGGGTGTGACCTTACCGACCAGATAGTCACCGGAGCGAACCTCGGCACCGATACGGATGATGCCGTTTTCGTCCAGATCCTTCAGGGTGTCTTCACCAACATTGGGAATATCGCGGGTAATTTCCTCCGGTCCCAGCTTGGTATCCCGGGCCTCGGTCTCATGCTCCTCAATGTGGATGGAGGTAAATACGTCCTCACGAACCAGACGCTCATTCAGCAAAATGGCGTCCTCGTAGTTATAACCTTCCCAGGTCACGAAGCCGATCAGTACGTTCTTGCCCAGCGCAATCTCGCCGCCGGAGCAGGAAGGACCGTCAGCAATGATCTGCTGGTCATGGACCCGGTCACCCACCACAACGATGGGACGCTGGTTGACGCAAGTACCTGCATTGCTGCGGGCAAACTTGGTCAGCTGATAAGTCTGAATATCGCCATCGTCATACTTAACGGTGATCTGGGTAGCGGAAACAGAGGTGACAACACCTTCACCGGCAGCCTTGATACAGACCTCAGAGTCCACAGCTGCCGCATGCTCGATACCGGTAGCAACAATGGGAGGCTCGGTGGTCAGCAGAGGCACAGCCTGACGCTGCATGTTCGCGCCCATCAGTGCGCGGTTTGCGTCGTCGTTCTGCAGGAAGGGAATGAAAGAAGTTGCTATGGAGATCATCATTCTGGGGGATACGTCAATGTAGTCGATCACATTGCGGTCCACTTCGATGATCTCGTTGCGGTGACGGCAGGTAATACGCTGGTTTGCCAGACAGCCGTTCTCGTCCAGCGGCTCGTTGGCCTGACCGATGTAGAAGTCATCTTCCACATCCGCGGTCATGTAATCCACCTGATCGGTAACCAGACCGGTGGCCTTGTCTACCTTCCGGTAAGGCGCTTCCACGAAGCCGTACTCGTTGATCTTGGCAAAGGTTGCCAGATAGTTGATCAGACCGATGTTGGGACCTTCGGGGGTCTCAATGGGGCACATACGGCCATAGTGGGTGTAGTGAATATCACGCACATCGAAGGATGCACGCTCACGGCTCAGACCGCCGGGGCCCAGAGCGGACAGACGGCGCTTGTGGGTCAGTTCGGCCAGAGGATTATTCTGGTCCATGAACTGAGACAGGGGGCTGGAACCGAAGAACTCCTTGATAACTGCGGTAACAGGACGGATATTGATCAGGCTCTGGGGCGTAACAGCGTCCAGATCCTGCACAGTCATACGCTCGCGGATCACCCGGTCCAGACGGCTAAAGCCGATCCGGAACTGGTTCTGCAGCAGCTCACCGACACAGCGCAGTCGGCGGTTGCCCAGATGGTCAATATCGTCAGCGGTTCCAATGCCCATAGCCACACAGTTCAGGTAATTGATGGAGGCCATAATATCATCCACAATAATGTGCTTGGGAATCAGATCGTCCATGCGCTCGGCAATAGCCTCTTCCCAATTGATATCGGGAGTCTCCAGCATTTCCTTCAGCACGCTGAAGCGAACCTTTTCCTTAATGCCGTACTGCCTGGGATCAAAGTCCACAAACTGGGCCATGTCCACCATGTAGTTGGAGAAGATCTTGACCTGCTGGTCGCCCACCTTCACGGTAGCGGAACAAACGCCCCTGGCGCTCAGCTCCTGTGCCCGGGCGCGGGTAATGAAATCACCGGGCATAGCCAGGATCTCACCGGTCATGGGGTCGGTAATGGGCTCCGCCACTTCCTGACCGGACAGGCGGCTCCAGATGTCCATCTTCTTATTGAACTTATAACGGCCCACTGCACTCACATCATAGCGGTGGGCATCAAACAGCAGACCTTCCAGATGGGAGATGGCAGTCTCCACCGTGGGAGGCTCACCGGGACGCAGACGGCGGTAGATCTCCAGCAAGCCCTCTTCTCTGGTCTTGCAGGTATCCTTCTCAAGCGTAGCCAGAATCCGGGGATCGCTGCCGAACATCTCCTTGATCTTCTCGTCAGTATCCACACCCAGCGCACGGATCAGGCAGGTAATGGGCAGCTTCCGGTTCTTGTCAATACGAACCCAGAAGATATCAGACAGGTCAGTCTCGTACTCCAGCCATGCACCGCGGTAAGGAATCACGGTTGCATTGTAGGTGTGCTGGTCAGCCTTATCTACTTCGTGACCGTAGTACATACCGGGGCTGCGGACGATCTGGGAGACGATGACACGCTCAGCACCGTTGATCACAAAGGTACCGCCGTTAGTCATGATGGGGAAATCTCCCATGAAGATCTCCTGCTCCTTGATCTCGTCAGTCTCGGTATTGCGCAGGCGCACCCGTACCTTGATAGGCTTTGCATAGGTAGCGTCCCGCTCCTTGCACTGCTCGATGGTGTACTTGGGCTTGTCGTTCATGGTGTAATCCAGGAAGCTCAGCTCAAGCTTACCGGAGAAATCCGTAATCACACCAACATCCTTGAAGACTTCCCGCAGACCCTCATCCAGGAACCACTGGTAAGAATCCTTCTGGATCTTCAGCATGTTGGGCATTTCCAGGATCTCCTGGTACTTTGCGTAGCTCTTACGCATGGTCTTGCCAAACATCTGGTCTTTGACCATTGCCATATTGATCATCACAGCCTTTCTTTCGGCTTTCGCCGGAATCATGTGTTGCTCATATTTTACGCGCGGCACAGTTGGTACTTTGTTCAAGCTCACACTTGACACGCCGCCATTTCCGTGGTACAATAGTTGCACAAAAAAGGTATTGGGCAAAAATCGCATACTCCCACAGTATGGACTGCTATTCTATCACAAATGGCTTCACTTGTCAATTCCCTTTTTCTGTTTATTTGCATTTATTTCCATTTTTTCACCTTCTATATTGGTAAAAGCCCTCGTTCTGAACAGAACGAGGGCTTTTCATGTTATTCTCCTGTTTGCCTGCGCAGCAAATCCTTTTCCTGCCGGAAAAACTGATTCGCAATCACCCGGCAAATTTTCTTTTCCCGGATCAAACGGTGTACATCCGCAAATGTCGCCCATTGCACATCATCTGTTTCCCCGGGCAGCAGTACAATTTCCGACAGAGAGATGTCTCGCCTGATACAATAATAATCATAATGGGTATTTCCGTCGCAGCCCCCATCCAGCAGTTCGAATTCATGCTCCTCCGCCCGGATACCGGTTTCCTCAAACAGCTCTCTGGCGATTGCCTGCCGGCTGTTCTCCCCTGCCTGCACCGCACCGCCGGAATTCTCCCATGTGCCGGCAAAGCTCTTTCCTTTTGCACGGCGGGTCAGCAGCAGCTTTCCTTTTCCGTCGTAGACCCAGACGCAAACCACAAAACCGTACTCCCCTTTATGCCACGGCGTTCCCCGCCGGTGGACACGGCCGGTACGATTTCGGTCCTTATCGTAAATATCATTAAACTCCATGGAGTTTCCTTCCTCCGTTTACAGCTTCATTAAGTATAGCACGCCTGCTGATAAAAAGCAAGGCTTCAGCCATAACCGAAGCCTTGCCTGCAATTTTAATCCAGTTCCTTACCCTGATCCCGGTAGGCGCTGTCCAGCGGACTTTCCCGGTTCGCTTCCTTCTGATATCTTCCAACTACTGTGCTGGCCAGCTCCACCGGCAGCAGTGTTCCGGCACCGGCCACACAGCCGCCGGGACAGGCCATACCCTCCAGCAGATAGCCGTTGTACTTTCCAGCCTTTGCCAGCGTCATCAGCTTGCGGCATTCCCGCAGGCCCTCTGCACGGGCTGTATTGACTTTCACATCCGGATTGTTCTTTTCCGCCAGATCCGCCCCAGCCTTGGCAACGCCGCCGGAAACCGCAAAGCCTCTGCCTGCGGCCGTACCCTCATTCAGGTCGTGCATCGGCTCAATAGTCTCGAAATTGATTTCCTTTGCTTCGAACATACCCTGCAGTTCTTCAAAGGTCAGAACAAAGTCTACATCGGAGCGAATATCCTCCCGGATGGCTTCCAGCTTTTTTGCGGCACAGGGGCCAACAAAAACCACCTTACAGCCGGGATACTGCTTCTTCATCAGCCGGGCCGTAAAGACCATGGGGGTCAGCGTCATGGATATGTTCCTTGCCTCCCCGGGAAACAGCTTGTAGATCATGGAATGCCATGCGGGACAGCAGGACGTCGCCATATAGTTCTGCTGTTCAGGCACTTTCTCAAGGAAGTCCTTAGCCTCCTCGATGGTACACATATCCGCACCGATGGCCACCTCTACGATCCTCTGGAAGCCAAGCTGCTTCATAGCGGCGATAAATTTGCCGGGGGTAGAGTGCTTACCAAACTGACCAATAAACGCCGGGGCCACAATGGCGATGACTTTATCCCCCTTCAGAATAGACTGAATCACCTGAAAGATCTGGCCCTTGTCCACAATCGCCCCAAAGGGACAGCTAACCAGGCATTGACCGCAGGCAACACATTTATCCTGATTGATCACCGCTCTGCCATGTTCATCGGAACCGATGGCATCCATGCCGCAGGCAGCCTGGCAGGGCCGCTCCAGATACACGATGGCATTATATGGACAGGCCTTGGCACATTTGCCGCAGCGAATACACTTATCCAGATCAATATAAGACCGGTTGTTCCGTACAGAAATGGCATCTTTGGGGCAAACCTTCTCGCAGGACCGGGCCAAGCAGTTCTGGCAGTAATTGCTGACCTTATACTGGCGGGTGGGGCAGGCATGGCAGGCATAGGGAATAATATTGATCAGCGGCGGCTCATAGTACTGCTCCGCCACAGCAGCCGCATCCATGCCCTCGGTCATCAGATGCCGGGTCTGGACAGGACGGATGTTCAGACCCATGGCAAGACGCACACGCTCACTGGCAATGGCCCGCTCCAGAAATACGGATTCCCGGTGCAGGGGCTGATCGCCGGGTACAATAATATAAGGCAGTTCATCCACACCCTCATAGCCCTTACCGGAATAGGCCATTCTGGCCACTTCCGTAAACACCTTTTTCCGAATATCCGTAATCAAAGACGGAATGCCTCTCATATTCCGTTCCTCCTGTTATCAACTGCCCGTAAAGGCTCTTTTTATCACATTTATTATAGCAATTGCAGCAAAATAGTCAAGTATTCGTCCGCTGACAGTTCATGGCAACTTTACCGAAAGCAAACCCAAACCGCCAAAATGCAGCATTACTGCTGATAGGTTTCTTGCAAGCCGTATACATATTCCCCGGCATCGGGCAAACACTATCTGCAAAGGAGTGATATATATGGATGGGCAAGAACTGGCAAAACAGACATTGGATCAGATTCCAGACACAAATTCCAATGCAAAACGCATTGTAGGACTGGTGAAAGAAGGCGGCAGGATTACCGGATATCAGCTTTCCGACAATTCCATTGTAGAAAAGCAGCGGGCGGTGGATATGGCAAAACAGGGACAGATTGCCGGTGTGGGTATCGCCCACCGGGGAGATACGGAATACCTGAAATCCATCCCCGATGGCAGTGAAAACAACAACCTTGGCAATCTGCCCTCTGTATCGCCGCAATCATAAAATGGCTCCGGAATCGGGTTTTTCCGATTCCGGAATTTATTTTCAAAAAACGCTTGACTCCTACGCTGCGTCATAGTTTATAATGTTTTTGTTGGGAGGTTAGCAGAATGAAAACTGTGAAGGAAGTGAGCAAGCTCACCGGTGTCAGCGTCCGGGCACTGCACTACTACGATACCATTAATCTGTTAAAGCCCACGCAGGTAACCAGGGTTGGCTATCGTCTGTATGACGATGCAGCGCTGGAAACGCTTTATATGATCCTTGTGTTCAGAGAATTAGGCCTTTCTCTGAGGCAGATCGCAGATATTCTCCATGCCCCTGACTACGACCGAAACCGCTGTTTGGAAAAACAAATCAAACTAATGCAGGAGAGAATCGGTAAACTGCAGGACCGGATCTCCCTTGCCAGGGGAATATTGACATTAGGAGTAAAATATATGAGTTTTGAAGGATTTGACCCTAAGAAAATGGACGAGTACAGCACACAGGCAAAGGCGCTGTACGGCATGACAGATGCCTATAAGGAGTTTGAGCAAAAGTCCAGGCACCGCACCGCCCAGCAGGAAAAGGACCTGAGCGCACAGGTGATGGATCTTTTCATAAAGCTGGGTAAAATGCGTCCCTGTGAACCGGACTGCGAAGCAGCACAGGCCTGGGCAAAGGAATTGCAGACATTCTTTACGTACAATTTCTACACCTGCACCCCCCAGATTTTAGCCGGTCTTGCTGAGAGCTACGCAGGCGGCGGCAGTATGACCGAGAACATCGACAAAGTCGGCGGCGCAGGTACCGGTGCCTTTGCCAAGGAAGTCATCGACATCTACATTCAGAAACTGCAATGAAGAATAAACGGATCTTGTTTGGTGTTGCCATTGTTCTCATGACAATCAATTTGCTGGACGTGGATTTTTCCGCTTACAAGGAGTTGTCCCCTGCCGATCTTGTACCGGTAATCACCATTGCGCTGGTCAGCTTTTTTATCAAAACCGGCGTTCTGTCTGTCCTGCTCATCAGCATTAAAAAGCTGTGGGAATGGCTGCGTCCAAAGTAAGCTACAGGCACGTTGCAAAGTACTGCAACGTGCCCTTTTCACTGTTCATAATCCATTTCGTAGCTACCGGCAGGCAGGATATGTCCGCAGGCGCAGCTCTCGTCGCTGGCCAGAGTGCCGGTCTTACCGATGGGGCCGCCCATCAGCACAAACACCTCGATGTATTCTCCGCACTTGGGGCATTTCACTTCTGTCAGCCGGGGTGTTCCCTTGCCTTCCTGGCATCCGTTAATCAGCATAGCGTCACCTCACCAAATAAAAGGAATGATTCTGTACTTTACTTTCTGTTTATACTCGGCGTAACCGGGCAGTTCCTTTGTCAGCAGTTCCTCCTCATCCGTCAAGCGGACAACGATCACCGCCGGATAGAACGCAAAGGCAATCAGCGCGTACCAGGAACCAAGCACCAGCGGAATCATCTGAAACAGCAGGATCGTTACCGCATACATTGGATGCCGGACAATGCCGTACATACCGGTGTCCACCACGGTCTGCCCATCTTCCACCTTGATGGTACGGCTCAAATAGGCGTTTTCCCGCATCACCTCGGCATACAGAGCGTAGGCAACCAAAAACAGCACCGATGCGGCGACAACCACCCAAGTAGGCATAGTCGACCAACCGAACCGAAAATCCAGACCGGCTACCACAAAGCCGGCAATGAACATAAGGCCCGAAAAGGCAACAACACCTTTCTGTGTCCCCTGTTTTTCCTTGGCATCCAACCGCTTTTTCAGAAAAGCCGGAGACTTATAGAGCATCACAAAGCCGGCAACCAACATAGGCCCAAACAGCAAACCTACAAACAGCCAACCGTATGTATAGGCAATCGTACCGGCGGGCAGGAAGATCAGCAGCCCCACCAACAGCAGGCCGCAGGCAAACTTGGTCAGAGCTTCAGCAAATAATTTCATCATCTAACCTCCGTATAACTTCGTAGGGGCGGCTATTATGTCAAGTGTAACATGGTACATATTAGTCGCCCGCGGGCCGTTAATAATAACCGCCCCTACATTCTTTATTCTATCACTTCCAGATAAAAGCTCACAGGGCGAAAGCCGTCGTTGCAGCTGATCATCGCCGAGCAGGGATTCTTCATCCAGCCGTCGTAGAAATTCCCGCCGCCGGCCGCCAAAGTCTTCACAAAGGCACACATGCTGTCCCATGCGCTGTCGCAGAAATTCTCCGGTTTCTCTCCGTTTACGGATACCCAGACCATTCCCTCTTCCACATCACAGGTATGCTCAATGGGATTTTCATACCGGGCCATCAGGTCAGGATAACATGCTTTCCGAACGGCCGTAATCTTTACTTTTTTCATGCTCCCACCTCTTTGTAATTATTATAGCACAGGAAAAACCTCTGCGCAACACGGAACCTATCACGCATCAACTTCCCATTTGCCAAGCAGATGCTTGTTCCTCATTACAGAAACAACCTGTGTTCACTCAAAATTTAACCCGGCAGATTTCGCAAGGAAACCTGCCGGGTTAACTTTAATTGGAAAACTTGGGAGCAGATACATCGTTGCCCGCAAAGGCATTGGGGCCGGGATCGGACATGGAGAAATACATTCTGGCCGCCTTGGTGGTACCAAAATCCTGATTGGAACCGGAATTCTGTACCTCATTAAAGGCATCCCGGAACATCTGGTTGTGGGCCTCCTCCCGGTTCAGCAGGAAGTCGATGGTTTCCCGTACCCGCTTGTCGTTGATCTGCCGGTACAGGTACTCATATACCACCTTGGCCCGCTGTTCTGAGGCGATATTACTCAAAAGATCCGCACACAGGTCACCTGTAACGGTCACATAGTCAGCTGTCCAGGAATAGCCGGACGCATTGATAAGGCCCGGATTCAGACCCAGCAGCACATGGCTCTGGATCTCCCCCGCAGTCACCTGCTGGGCCTGCACATCATGGCCATTGAGCAGATTGATGGTCTGGGCCACCATCTCCATGTGACCCAGTTCCTCCGCCGCAATATCCAGAAACAGATCCTTGATCTTGGGATCTTTGATCCGGAAGCTCTGGGACATATACTGCATGGCGGCCTTTAATTCGCCGTTTCCGCCGCCCAGCTGCTCCTGCAGCAGCGCGGCATACTGGGGATTGGGCCGTTCAATGCCCACCGGATGAAACAGTTCTTTTTCATGCTTAAACATAGCGCATTACTCCCTTTTTCTTTAATGGTGTCGGGAGTATTTTTCCATGTTATTCCAAAAATATACAACAGCAGTTATAAATACTTTACGATCCTGCCCGTAAGCGTTTCCCATCTGGGGATCATCAGGTCATAGGCAAGGAACGTGATATTGCCAAGGATCAGCAGTACCCACAGCAGTACGTCCGGCATCATTTCCGGCACAAGCACCGTCATCACAAGCCACTCTATGGCAACCACTGTTGCGTTAAAGAACAGCAGTTTCAATATCCACCCAATCCATTTATTCAGCCGCTGCAGGAAAGGTCTGACAATGGGATACCATCCGAACACCCCTGCAAGCATCAGATTCTCTTCTATATTTGGTACAAACAGGAAGCACAGGATACCGGATGCTATATACAGCGCCACATGATATTTCCGTCCGTATTTCTGTCCCACAGGAATAAAACACAGTCCCACAAACAGGGGACAGGCGTATATTCCCAGTTCCAGCACCGCCCCCAACAGCATCAGCACCACACTCAGCGCTGCCAGCATGGCACAGACCGCTATGGCTCTTGTTTTTTTCTTCATAGCGACTCCTCCGGTTCCGGTTTTAAGATCTGCGGCAAATCTTCTCCCACCAATAATCCCTGCCGTAGACGATAGCTTCCGCCAGCAGGCACACTGGCAGTGCCGCAAAAAAATCCACCGCTGAATGCTGCTTGATAAACATGGTGGACAGGCATATGAGAATCACGGATACCACCACAAAGGCCTTTCCGATCCTTGATACCTTCTGCTTTACCCACACCGATGCGATACCAATGGAATATGCCACATGCAAAGACGGACAGACACCGGTATTGGTATCAAACCGGTACAGAACGCCAATGCACTGGGTCAGGAAGTTATCCCGGGGAAAAACCGCAGGCCGAAGATCCTGCCGGTTGGGGAAGATAATATACACCGCCATGGCACAGATCTGGGTAACGATGATAAATATCTGCAGCCGTTTGAAGCTGTCCACATTGTACAGCAGAAAATATCCAAGGGAAAATACGATCAGGCCGTACCAGAATACATAGGGGATCAGAAACCACTCACAAAAGGGAATCAGATCATCCAGCCACATATGCACCGGTACGCAGTATTCCACCGGGATCAGATTTTCCGTAATGAAATAGAGAATGAAATAGCCAACCCAGCCAAGCAGCAGCTTCAAATGGGAAAACCGGGGATCATTGATCCTGTACAGGCGAAACTCACGGTAATCAACCACAGGTTTTTTCATGTGCGTCCTCCTTGCAGATATTGGATGGGTAATCTTTTTTTGAGACATTGCGGTAAGGCACCACCCGATGCTCCGGCAAATCGCTGGCCATCTGTGTGATGCTCTCCATCAGATAATCACAGATGCGCCGCCGCTCCTGCTCCATGGGATTCTCAGCGCAGAAACGAATGGGCTTTCCCAGATACATTTTCTTCAGGGACGGTGCGATGTACAGCGGTACAAAAGCAAGCTCTTTTTGCGTACGCTTGTAGTAGAGCTTTGCCACATCGATGAATTTGTCCTGAAAGTCATAAACAATGTGGTTGCGGGGCACATCACGCTCCGGGAACACCACCACATTGACCCCCTCCTGCAGCCGGCGGACTGTCTGCTTAAAGGTGGACAGGGCCCGGGAATCGTGATAGGCTCCGATGGTACGGGCATTATTGAACACACACACGCAAAGCGGCGCGATCACATAGCTGAGCAGTTTATAAAATGGGCGTATAAATCCGGGCTTATAGGACCAGAAATCCTGATACGCATAGGCCGGTACTTCCCTCAGGTGCATCATCTCCCCGGCGCACCATGTATAGCGGTCTGTGGGAAAATACAGCTCACAGCAGATGGGTCCATTCATCTGGGTATGGTTACCAACCACGATCACCGGCTCATCCGGCAGATTTTGCGCACCTTCCACCGTGATCTTCGGATAAAACAGCCTGACAAGCCACTTAATTCCCCTGTAAACAGCGGCACTTATTTTTTTACGCATATCCGAACGTCCTTCCGAAAGTTTTCCTCTACATATACAGCAAAATTGTAAACTGAATGTTAACTTTTTAATCTTTTCTGTTTACTGTTTATTTTTTAGAATAATTGTGTTAAAATATGGAATCATAAACTACTTATGACAGAAAGGCGCATATATGAAAAAACTGTTGTTAATTTTAAATCCATGTGCCGGTCAGAAAAAAGCGAAAAAACTGCTGGCGGAGATCATTGATATCTTTAACCGTGCCGGCTATACCGTGATTACTTATGTTACCGCCTGCTCCGGAGATGCGGAAGCTGCGGTCATTCGTTACGCAGATCATGCAGATACCGTTGTCTGCTGCGGCGGAGACGGCACTTTTAACGAAACCGCATCCGGTGTTTTGAAGTGTGGCAAGGCACTGCCCATCGGATATATCCCCGCAGGCTCCACCAACGACTTTGCTGCCAGCCTGAAACTCAGCACAAACATCCTGCAGGCTGCCCGGGACATCGTTGAAGGAACTGCTGCGCATCTGGATCTGGGCAATTTTGATGGCCGGTACTTCTCCTATGTGGCCTCCTTCGGGGCTTTCACCAAGGCCAGCTACAGCACATCCCAGACCATGAAAAACCTGCTGGGCCACGCAGCTTATGTACTCAGCGGCATTCAGGAGCTTTCCCAGATCCGCTCCTATCCCCTGCGCTTTGAACTTCCCGACGGTCAGGTCATCGAGGATAAGTTCATCTTCGGTGCCATCAGCAATTCCACCAGTGTGGGTGGAATCCTGTCTTTGTCATCCGACCGGGTGGATATGGCCGACGGCATGTTTGAACTGCTTCTGGTTCGGACACCAAAGGATCTGTTTGAGCTGAGCGACTGTGTAAAGGCAGTTCAGCAGCAGACCTACAACAGCTCCATGCTCACCTTTATCAACACCTCCCGGGTGACCGTGACCGCGCCGGAGGACATGTCCTGGACGCTGGACGGCGAACAGGAGCCCGGCCACCGGCATATCGAAGTAGACTGTCTGCATCATGCAATACAGGTATACCGCAAGGAAAGATAATACTGTAAAAGGTTCTGTCTCAAAAGAATGGGACAGAACCTTTTGCTTATATAGTTTCCGGAGAATTCTATTCCTCGTTTTTGCCACAGCAATTGCCACTGCAGCCGCCGCAATGACCGCTGCATTTTGCTCCATCCGGACATCCAATGCACTTAATGCCTTTTTTCTTCGCCTTGCGAATGTAGAGCAATGCCGAACCGACAATCACCAGAATAATTGCAATTATTACATAATCAATAATCTGCATAGGCAATCACTTCCCACTCATTGCGTACTCTTTCTTCACCATCTTGTCAGCGTTGTTGCACAGGTAAATCAATACCGATACAAAGCCCAACACAAACAACAAACCACCAGTAAAGCCCGCACCCAAACTGCCGGTAGTAATCAGTGTGCCGATTTGATACACCAGATAACCGACAGTGTAGCCAGTAGCCAACTGTAAAGCAATGCCGCCCCAGAACCATTTCTTGTCTTTGATTTCGGCGTTCATGGCACCCATGGCCGCAAAGCAGGGAGGTGTGAACAGATTGAACATCAGGTAAGCCAGCGCAGCAACTTTCGTTAAACCAACCATTGTAGCAGCAACTTCACTCCCGGAACCAATCATTTCCAGATCATCATTGACAACAAAGCCATAGCATACTGCCAATGTACCCACTACATTTTCCTTGGCAATAAATCCGGTAACGGCAGCAGCAGCCAACTGCCATGCCGCAACACCCACCACAGGCATCAGCAGAACCGCCACAGGATTGGCAATGGTGGCCAGAATAGAGGTATTCTCCATTCCTTCTTCTACCATCTGGAGGTTCCAGTTGAAAGACTGCATAATAAAGACAACCGCATTGCACACCAGAATGATCGTGCCAGCTTTGACGATATATGCCCAGCCGCGGCTGCACATGGAGATAGCCGCTCGCTTAACAGAGGGCAGCTTATACTCAGGCAGTTCCATAATAAAGAAGGACTTGCGATTCTTGTGGCCGGCAATCTTGTTGACCAGCAAAGCTCCCAGCAGAATAAATACAATACCCGCAAAGTACATAAGGGTGCCTACCCAAGTAGCCTCATCAAAAAAAGCTCCGGCAAACAGACCGATAACAGGCAGCTTTGCGCCACAGGGCATAAAGGGAGCCAGCATAGCGGTGGCATTGCGCTCACGCTCATTGCGTATGGTACGAGCAGCCATAACGCCGGGAATAGCGCAGCCGGTGCCGATTACAAAGGGAATGACAGACTTACCGGAAAGACCGACCTTCTTGAAGATGGGGTCCAGAACAACAGTAGCACGCGCCATGTAGCCGCAATCCTCCAGCAGAGCGATCAGGAAGTACATGACCATGACCAGAGGCAGGAAGCCAACGACAGCGGAAACACCACCGATGATCCCCTCAGTCAGCAGAGCCACCAGGAAGTCATTGCCGCCTTCCAGTAAACCGGCCACCCACTGTTTGAACATATCAATGAGGGTAACCAGGCCGGGGATGGCAGTACCGTTGGCAAATTCATAACCCTCAGCAATCCATGCGCCAAGCCATGCCTGGCTGATCTGGAACACCAGAAACATTACCACTGCAAAAATGGGCAAACCGGCCAGAGGATGGGTCAGCACAGCATCGATCTTATCCTGAAAATTCTTTTCCCTGGTCAGAATTTTACGGGTCTCTACCTTGGCTACGATCTTATTGACAAACGCAAACCGCTTACGATCTGCGGCCTCAACAGCAGCTTTGCTGCTTAAATCCACGACACCCTGATCGTAGGGTGCTTTTTGTCCCTTATTCACCAGTGAAACAGCGGTGCTGACGATCTGCTCCAGCCCCTTTGCACTGGTGGAAACAGTTTCAGTGACAGGACAACCCAGCAACCGGGACAGCATCTGGGTATCGATCCTGGTTTGCTTTTTGGTGTTGATATCCGCTTTGTTCAGCGCCACCACCACAGGAATCCCCAACTCTAAAAGCTGCGTGGTGAAAAACAAACTGCGGCTCAGATTCGTAGCATCCACAATATTGACGATCACATCGGGCCGCTCTTTTTTCACATAAGAACTGGTGATGCTTTCCTCAGAAGTGAAGGGCGACATGGAATATGCACCGGGAAGGTCAACAGCGATCAGTTCCTGATCCCCCGCGTATACCTTTTTGATGGATGCCTCCTTTTTATCTACGGTAACGCCTGCCCAGTTACCCACCTTTTCGTTACGGCCGGTGAGCGCATTATACATAGTCGTCTTACCGCTGTTTGGGTTGCCCGCAAAAGCAATTCTCATAATTCTGTTTCCTCCTTATATTATATCTATTAGACATATAAAACACAGTTTATTCAGCCTTGTCGGTTAGCTTTCGCTAACTCCCCTGCAAAAAGCAACCAGAAGGTCACCTTTTGCATCTTCAGCCTGCTTTAAACAATGATTGCTTCTGCCAACTGGTTGTCAATATTATATCTGCCATCCTTAATGGAAACGGTGCAGCCCCCTCTGCGGCGGGAAACCACCGTAATCGGTTCACCGCTATAACAGCCCAAGGAAAACAAAAACGCATCCAGCTCCTCATCGTCTGTTTCGATCGCCCGAATGACATACTCCTTACCCAACTGTGCATTTGCCAAATTCATATCATCACCCGCTTTGACCGATCAGTTTGCCGCCGCTAACTGCCAGCCCAAAATATGTGTTAGCCGCCGCTAACTCCTTCCATATAATAGCGTCTATGGCAGCATTTGTCAATACCTTTTTCTATATTTTTATAGCAGGCACAGCACTTGAAAAGCCGTATGGCTTATGTTATAATCAGTAATTATTATGATCCGGAGGAATACCCATGCCCCTTCACGAGTCTGCAGAAATGTATCTGGAAACGATCCATCAGCTTTCCCTGCGGCTTCCTTCCGTCCGCAGCATCGACATTGCGGAAGCCATGGGCTATTCCAAGCCCAGCATCAGCCGTGCTGTAGGTCTTCTGAAGCAGGGCGGATATCTTCTGGTTGACAAGGACGGCTTTCTTACCCTTACCGAAAGCGGCCTTTCCGTTGCCCAAAAGATCTATGACCGCCACACTACCCTTTCAAAAGCATTGATGGCATTGGGCGTTGACAAAGAAACCGCAGCGGAGGATGCCTGCAAAATCGAGCATGTGATCAGCGAGGAAACCTTTGCTGCTATTAAAAAGCATATGCAGCAGATGTAAGAACATGTCCGGGTACTGCGTTTTTTTCCACGCAGGCATTTGTTGAACCATGTGAAAATCTATCGTCAGAATTTGCAGGGGTCTGTTGCAAAATAAGCAACAGGCCCCTGCAATGTTGATCGTAAAGTTTTCGAAAAAGCCACTTCTTTGATACGCTGAGGGCGCGTTGCATGATTGCAACGCGCCCCATTTATAATTCGATTACTGATTGCCGCTGATCTGGAGCAGCTTTACCTTCAGGTCATTCTCCAGCTTTGCGATCTCAGACTCTGCTGCCTGCCGCTTTGCCCGGCCCTCTGCCTGTACCTTCATAACATCGTCCAGCGTCTGGATCAGTTCCGCATTGGTTGCTTTCAGCGTTTCCATGTCCACGATACCCCGCTCAGCTTCTTTTGCTGTCTCAACCGAGGCAAGATGCAATTTCTCCGCATTCTGCCGAAGCAGTGCATTGGTTACATCCGTAACCTGACGCTGTGCCTGTGCAGCCTCCGTGGAGTGGGCAATACCCAACGCCAGCACCATCTGATTCTTCCAAAGGGGAATCGTATTCATCAATGCGGTCTGGATCTTTTCCACCATGGAATTGTTATTATGCTGGATCATGCGGATCTGGGGTGCAGTCTGTATGGAAATGGCACGTGTCAGTTCAAGATCATGGATCTTCTTTTCAAACCGTTCGCACTTATCTGCCAGATCCTTTGCTGCCTGTGCATCCTCTGCCAGACCGGAACGCTTGGCAGACTCTTTTAAAGCCTGCAGCTTTCCTGTCTGTACCTCCTGCAGCTTTTGCTTGCCGGCCAGAACGTACATGGTCAGTTCTTTAAAGTACACCAGATTCTGGTCGTACATCTTATCCAGAATGGCAGAATCCTTTAAAAGCCGAACCTGATGCTGCTGCAGCGCTTCACTGATTTTTTCCACATTCAGTTCTGCCTTGGCATACCGGTTCTTGAGTGTTTCCAGTTTCGCTGCCTGCTTACGGAAAAAGCCGAAAATACCCTTTTGCTCACCGGCATCAAAGCCCTTCAGTTCCGTTACCACTTCCGCGATCAGGTTACCGACCTCGCCCAGATCCTGGGTGCGCACATTCTCCAGCGCTGCATCGGAAAAATCCGCCATTTTCTTTTGCGCACCTGCACCGTACTGCAGGATCTGATTTGTATTTTCAACGTCAATCTTTGCGGCAAACTCCGCTACAATCTGCTGCTCCTGTGCAGTCAACTGCTGCTCCGGGCTTTGGGGCTGCTGGGGTGCGGTTTCCTCTACCACAGGTAATTGGGGAGCATTTGCCAAATCCGGTTCCAATGTCAAAGTCGGGATCACATCCGGTGTATCTGCGGTTTTCTTTTCTTCGTTCATACCTATTCTCCTATCTTCTCCTCGTATTCATTATGGACCCTTAATTTGGCCAATCCATCTTCCGTTAATCCTTCCTGCGCAAGCAGTGTATTTAGCACGGAAATATCACTGGAAACATCCATAGCAGTTTCCGCAAACAGATCATCCAGCAGTTTTTCAAATGCATAGTTAATCGTATCCAACGATTTTTCAATTTCCAGCTTGGATGCGCGAATTGTTTCCCCCTGAACCGGCTGCATATCCATATCCGCATACGCTTTCAGCAGCTTTACGGTCATGGGCAGATAATACTCCATCAGCTTTTTCAGATCCGGTACAATTTCCGGCTGGGCCTTCACCCGGTCAAAGATCCTTTGCACAAGCATCTCTATCCGGAATATTTTATCGGACATTTCCTGGCCGGGAATATCATCATTGCACTTCCGGATCTGGGCAATATAGCTGTTTCCTTTATTCAGGATCTCCTGCAGCTGTTCCGCTGCCGGATTTACCGCAATTTGCTGCTTTTCTTTTTGCTGCTGTTCCAATTGTACTCTGCTTTGCTCAAAGAACTGATAGCTTTGATGGCTGGAAAGGAAATATGTTTGCTCCTTGTTCAGATGCCCTTGCTTAAAATAATCTTTTCTGATCATTTTCTGCAAGTCCCGCCGCACAAAATTCTGGCTTTTCCCTACGGTGCCTGCCAGCCTCTCCAACGGGCAATAGGTTTTGCTGCCAAGGGTTCTCCGGTAGGCCTTATACCGCTTGAGCAGTTTAACCGTCGCACCGCCGCTGTGGATCAGGTAACAGCCACCGGCCAGAAGCAGAATCACAAACACAAATGTTACTATATCATTCGTATCAGCTAACCCTGCCATCATTGCACCAACAACTGCCAAAAAACCAAACAGGCTGATCAGTCCGCCGCACAGCAGCTTTAAAAATGCCTTTATATACTTTCCGACCGTGCCGCTGTACAGCTTTTTCAGATCCTGCCTGTCCCGTTCCGTTTGCACGGCGCGTTCCACAGCCCCTTGAATATTTTGACTTAGCTTCTGAAAATCAAAGGAACTGACGGCTCGATCGATCGTATCCTGAATATTCTGGCCCAGATCATCCCAATTTTGATTATAATGAGACATACGACCCTCTCCGCATTCGTTTTTGTTTTATTATACCGATACATTTATAAAAAAACAAGTGACCCGTTTCAATATTATCATATCTTTTCCTAAATATCCTCTGCCAGAACTCTGCGTTTTTTCCATATTCCCGACAGGAAATACAGCGTACCGGGAATGGCGCAGCCATAGGCCGCCAGTCCGTAGCCCAGCACAAAGCCGAAAAAGCCCCATTGCAGGTAAATCCCGAACAGCCAGCTCAGGCCGATCCGTAAGACCACGCCGTCCAGCAGGGCCAGCACCATGCTGAGCTTTACATTTCCAATACCCTGAATAAATGCGCCGCTGCCCCGCATGACCGCCAGGGCCGGGAACATCCACAAAATCGCTTTTATAAATGTACCGGACATCTCATGGACCAGCGGGTCATCGGAAAATGCCATAAACAGACCCTTTCCGAATATCACATAGGCTCCCATAAACAGGGCCGTTAAGATTCCGGAAAACAGCCAGGCCCACCGAACCACCGAAACCGCTCTTTTGGGTTTATTGGCCGCCACGTTCTGACTGATCATGGGCATGGCCGCATACTGGATGCCCTGTGAGATCTTATTGGAAATATCGTCGATGCGAACGCCTACACCAAAGGTTGCGGATGCTACCACGCCCACTTCGTTTATCATGGAATTGACAAAGAGCATGGAAAGATTGATACAGCCGGACTGCACCGCCATGGGCGTTCCCAGCGCGGCAATCATGCCGGTATAATGCCGGTCGATCTGAAAACTTTCCTTTTTAAAATCAAAGCCGAAGGCCTCTTTGTGCCGGTACAGGTAGTAAAGGGAGAATATAAAAGAGACCGCCTGTCCGATGATAGTTGCCCATGCCGCGCCGGCTACCTCCCAGCCCAGCAGGCCGGTAAACAGCAGATCCAGCACCAGATTCACCAATGACGCAATGCCGATAAATAAAAAAGGCCGCTTGGAATCTCCCATGCCCCGCAAAACTGCGGATACCATATTGTAGCCTGCGGTAAAGATCAATCCCGCGCCGCAGATCACCAGATAATCCATGGCATATTCATAGGATTCGGCAGGCATGTTCATAACATCCATAATCCAGTACCGGGCGCCCAGAATCACCCCGGACAGGAAAACCGCCAGAATCAGAATCAGACTGAACAGCGTGCCGATGATCCGGTTCATTTCCTTCCGCTTTCCCGCACCCAAAGCCTGAGAGATCAGTACCTGTCCTGCGTTGGAAAAGCCAAGGCAGACCATGGTGGCGAAGTTCAGGATCTGGCTGCTCTGGGACACGGCAGAAAGGCCCGGTGTTCCCACATATTCACCAACGATAATCATGTCAATGGTGCTGTACAGCACCTGCAGGGCATTGGACGCCATAAAGGGCAGCGTAAGCCACAGAAGCTGTTTTCCCACACTGCCGCTGGTAAAATCCTTGGAAAGACTTTTTTCTGTTGCCAACCTTAAGACCTCTTTTCCTCTTTCAGTTTCACATCCCAGAAGCCGAAGGACAGCTTCCGAAACAGCGCTTTATAGCCTTTTATATCCAGCTTCGGGTCTGTGGACAGAACCCGGAATTTTCCGCCCACCTCCCACACATGCCAGTGTGTATCATGAAATCCGTTTTTCTGATAGAACGCAAACCGCTTCAGCCGCTCCGCATAGTTAGGCGCTTCCGGTTCCAGGCATTCTATATTCAGCACCACATTTTTATGTTCTTCCTTCACCGCTGACACGATTTTGGAGCCCCAGCCTTGTCCCCGGGAAGTTCCCTCTACTGCAAAGAAAAGCAGAATATGCAAATCCTCCACCGTAGCGGAAGCCGTAAAGCCCCGAAGGGATTCCCCCTCCATCCATGCAGTCAGATCGATCCCCTTACGCAGGGCGTTGCACCGCAGTATCGGCCATGGCATACGCTCATATTTGGGAAAGGATGTCAAATACAACGCTTTAACCTGCTTACGCAGGTTTTTATCCGTATTCACATCCACTTTTCTAAGGTACATTTTCGTTTCCTCGTTTTGCTTTTTTTCTATGATAACACAGTTTTCTTTGAATCGCAAGGCTAATGGGACTGTTATATAATCCGAACGTCTATCGATAGAATCCGCAGAATGCAGCCTTCTGCATAATTATAGGGTCTGTTGCAGCAGACCCTTTTCATAAATATCTAAATATCTTCTGCCAGCACTTGCGCAAGCAGTTTACCGGCCAGGGAAAATCCCTGATGGAACGCATGAATCGTTATTAAATACGTGTATTCATCACAGCAGGCCCCATAGGCTTTCAGCAGTTCCTTCTGCCGCTCCCCTAATGCATGCTCCAGGGCGCTTTTATTCCGTTCCATCAGCGCCGCAAGATTCTGAACCTCCGGGTCGTTCCTGCCGCAATTTTTACAGGGCGCGATCTGCCCGTTCCATAACTGCTCAAAAAGCATTGTCATGTTAACGTCCCCTTGTCTAAATAAATTTCGGTTTGCACCTATACAGGTGCATCCTTATTGTAGCATTGCAGTAGAATATTGTCAAGAAAAATGTTCTAATATAAGTGCAAAGGATGGATGATATGAATAAATCTATCGAAGCAAAAATCGGTAATAATGTCCGTAAAATCAGAGAATCCAAAGGAATGACCCAGGACGCACTTGCTGCTGCCATGCAGCTTAACGGCTGCGATATCACAAGAAGTGCTGTCGCAAAGATTGAAGTGGGACAGCGTCATCTTTATCCGGATGAAATTATCCTGATCCGGAAGATCCTGAATACCACTTTTGATGCAATTTTCGATGTCTAGAAGTCTGTTTCAAAATACAGAAACCTATCTTAGAATTGTAGTAGTTTGCAACAACTAAAGTTTCATGCACTGGCGCAGGAGCGCCTGAGACTCCCTCTGATGAGGACAGAATAAACCTTTAGCTGCTACAACGGCTTCCGCATAATTATCGGGTCTGTTGCTTTCTTTGCAACAGACCCGTGTTTTAATAATTATATTTTTTCTTCATGCAGAACAAGAAGATCACGGTTACTGCCACCGCAAGCGCTTCAGCCGCCACAAGGGAGAACCAGATGCCGTCGATTCCCCACCAAATTGGGAACACCAGCACACAGCTTACCTGAAAAACCATTGTACGGGCAAAGGACAAAAACCCGGAAACAAAGCCGTTATTGAGCGCGGTAAAGAAAGAGGAACCGAAGATTGCCATGCCGGAAAACAGGAACGACACCGCATAGATCCGGAAACCGTTCAGCGTCATCTCATAAAAAGCTCCATCATAACCGGCAAATACCTTAGACAACGGCACCGCCAGCAGTTCGGACACCAGCAGCATGGCTGCCGATGCGGATACGTTCAGCGCAATACTTTTCCTGTGCAGGCTTTTCAGCTCCATGTGGTTTTGCGCGCCGTAATGAAATCCAACAATGGGCGCCGAACCGTTGGCATACCCGAAGAATATCCCCACAAACACCAGACTCACATACATCATGATGCTGTACGCCGCTACGCCGTCTTCTCCCGCGTATCGGATCAGCTGGGTGTTGTAGAGAATTCCCACCAGAGAACCGGAAATGCCGTTGACCAGCTCCGAGGTACCGTTGGTCATGGCTTTCAGCGCCGCCTTGGAATCAAATTCCGTCTTTCCCAGATGCAGCCGGCTGGTATTCTTTCTGAAAAAATAGATCAGCGGGATTCCGCCGCCTACAATCTGGCTGAGAGCTGTAGCAATGGCAGCACCTGCAATGCCCCAATGGAATACTGCAATAAACAGAGCATCCAGCGCCATGTTGGTGATTCCAGCCAGCAGCGTCACATACAGGCCAAGTCTTGGTTTTTCCGCCGTCACAAAAAAGATCTGGAACAAAAACTGCAGATTCCAGAATGGCATGGACACCAGCAGGATCTTACCGTAAAGCACCGCCTGCTCCAGCATAAGCCCCTGTGCGCCCAGCAGTTCCAGCAGCGGACGCAACAAAAAGAAACCTGCGGCCGCAAACAGCACACCCAACGCCACACAGATGTAGACAAACAGAGAAAACAGCCGGTTGGCTTTTTCTTCTTTTCTCTCACCCATAGTTTTTGCCACCAGTGCGCTGCCGCCGGTGCCGAACATGTAGCCAAAGGTGGCCAGAATGATGAGAACCGGATATACAAAATTGATGGCAGCCAAAGCAGTCTTGCCTGCAAAATTGGTGACAAACAGGCCGTCCACCACGCCGTACAGGGAGGTAAACACCATCATCACCATGGCAGGAAAGGTAAACCGCAAGAGTCTGCCGTAAGAAAAATGATCCGATAACTGAATTTGCATATTTCTTCTCCGCACAAATACTTTCCATCCGTCGTTGGAATTGTAATTGGTTTTCAGTATATTGTCAAGCGTTCCCCCTTGCACCGCTGTGCTATAATGGTAGCAGAAAACGCAAAGGAGACAGCCATGACAAAGGAAACCTTTCATCAAATAGAAAACCACATGCTGCTGTGCGCTGCGGACAGCGCCCATGATGCGCAGCATGTTTACCGGGTGCTGTATAATGCGCTGGAAATTGCCCAATCAGAAACAGGTGTTGATTATGATGTGCTGATTACAGCCTGCCTGCTCCACGATATCGGACGCAAAGAGCAGTTTGAAGATCCCAAGCTTTGCCACGCAGCAGTGGGCAGTGAAAAAACCCGGATCTTTTTGGCCGGACATGGTTTTTCAGAAGAATTTACGGAACGTGTCTGCCATTGCATCCTGTCCCACCGATTCCGGAAAGCTGCACCGCCCCAAACAATCGAAGCCAAAATTCTCTTTGACGCGGATAAACTGGATGTGACCGGTGCCATGGGAATTGCCCGTACATTGCTTTATCAGGGAAAAATGGAATTTCCCCTGTATACGCTGCTGCCGGACGGAACCGTTTCCGACGGTTCAGCGGAATCTGCAGAATCCTTTTTGGGAGAGTACAAATTCAAATTGGAAAAACTGTACGGCACGTTCCTGACGGAAGCAGGTGCCCGACTGGCACAAAAGAGACGCGCCGCAGCAGAAAGCTTTTATAAAAATCTGTATGCAGAGTGTGCCCGGGGATACGAAACCGGCCCCCGGTTTTTGCAAAGGTTTCTTGACTAACTCTCCCCTATCCATTAGAATAAAATCAGAAAAGAAAAGAAAGAGTGATATTATGAGCAGCAAGCTGGAACGCAAATACGGTCTGTTTACCGCCATTTGCATGGTGGTAGGTATTGTGATCGGCTCCGGCGTTTTCTTTAAGGCCCAAACCATCCTGACCAAAACCGGCGGCGATATGCCCCTGGGTATTCTGGCCTGGATCATCGGCGGTGCCATCATGCTGGTGTGCCTGCTGACCTTTTCCTTTATGGGACAGAAATATGAGCGGGTCAACGGCATCGTTGACTATGCCGAAGCCACTGTAGGCTCCCGGTACGGCTACTATATGGGCTGGTTTATTGCCACCATTTACTATCCTGCCATGACCTCTGCGCTGGCCTGGCTATCTGCCCGTTACACGCTGGTATTCATTACCTCTGTCAGTCCCGATTTTCCCATGCTCATTCCCGCTGCCGAAGGCGGCTGCATTGTGGGTCCCGAGTGTATTGCCCTGACCCTGTTTTATCTCTGCGCTGCCTATGCGGTTAACGCCCTCTCTCCCAAGCTGGCCGGCAAGCTGCAGACCAGCACCACGGTAATCAAGCTGATCCCGCTGGGTCTTATGACCGTTGTTGGTGTGGTATACGGACTGGTAAGCGGTACACTGACGGAAAATTTCACATCCAACGCAACCGTGGAGACCTCCTCCTCCAGTCCCCTGTTTGCGGCAGTCTGCGCCACCGCCTTTGCTTATGAGGGCTGGATCATTGCCACCTCCATCAACGCTGAGATCAAGGACTCCAAGAAGAATCTGCCCAAGGCGCTGACTATCGGCGGCATCATCATTGCGGCTGTGTACATTTTCTACTATATCGGTGTGGCCGGCGGCGCATCCAATCAGGTGCTGATTGAGCAGGGTGCTACCGTTGCCTTTACCAATATTTTTGGCGGTGTACTGGGCAATATTTTGAACCTGTTTATCGCTGTCTCCTGCCTCGGTACCACAAATGGTCTGATGCTGGCAACCAGCCGCGGCATGTATTCCGTAGCTGCCCGTGGGGAAGGCCCTGCGCCCAAGGTGTTCTCCCACATTGATCCCCACACCAATATGCCTGTCAACTCCTCCATTGCAGGCCTGCTGATCACCGCCGCGTGGTTTCTGTACTTCTACCTGTCCAACCTTGCCGGCACATGGCGCGGCCCCTTTGTGTTTGACTCCACCGAACTGCCCATCATCACCATTTATCTGATGTACCTGCCCATCTTCATCCAATGGATGCGCAAGGAAAAGGATCAGTCGTTGGTGCGCAGATTCATTCTGCCGAGCCTTGCCTGCTGCGGCTCTGTTTTCATGGTGATTGCCTGCATCATCAGCCACGGCATGGGCTGTGTGTGGTATCTGATCGTCTTTGCTGTAGTCATGGCCATCGGCAGGCTGGCAGACAGCTCCCGCAAAAAAGAATAAGCATGCGGAGGAATTTCTATGCGATTTATCCGCTTATTTATCATTTCGCTGTTTATGTGCGCTTTACTCTGCAGCTGTAAAACTCCGGATATACCGGCACAGACGACGCCAGCTTCCGTACTGCAAGTTCAGGTATCCATCAACCCGGAGTTGGTGATCGATCTGGATGCACAGGGCAATATTTGCAATGTAACCTGCAAAAATGCAGATGCGGAAGCTATCTGCAAAGATCTTCCCTATGCCAACGTCTCCTTCGATCAGTACCTGACAGTTCTTCTGGAAAATTGTATTCAACAGGGCTATCTAAGCAACGGAGGTCAGGTATCTGTCCAAATTCTGGGTAATGATACGCCGCTTGCAGATTCGTTGCGTCAATCTGTTACCCATCAGGCGCAGAATGTATTGCAAACTGTTTCACAATCCCAAAATCTGGCCTTTGCCGGATCTGTGGATGTAGACGGCCAGCTTATTTTCTCTGAGGTTCTTGAGACGCAGCCCGCCCATCACCAAGTCCAATACGACCCGCAAGGCAATCTGGTCTACTACCGGGATCTGCTGGCAGACGGAGTCACATTGGATGTTTATCTGGATCCCAATGGCAGCATCACGAAAGAGATCCATACCAATCCGGACGGCTCTGGCTCTATGACCCAATACAATGCACAGGGTCTGCAAGTGCTGTTTGAGGATTACGGCCCCGGAAATATTTTGTTTGCCCGCCTGTCGCGCATCTATCATAACGGCGATCCCCTGCACTACACCGAAACAAACCAAAACAACGAAAGCACAGAGTACAAATGCGATCCAGACGGCAGTATTAACTATTCCCGTTTTGAGTCGGCCATCGGTGAGCTTTACGAAACATGGTTTGAAAACGGTGTAATCATCAAGTCACACAGCATCACCACAGGAGATGACGGTACTAAGGTAGATACATATTTCGAAAAAGGTATCATTACATCTGAAACCCGCATCCAACCGGATGGCGTACGCATGGAAACGAGCTTTGATAACGGCGTGCCGGTTCTGGAAAACTGGACAGCACCGGACGGTGAAGTTTGGGAAGTCCATTACGAAAACGGTGTCATTTCCAAATCCAACGGAATATTCGGCGATAGCGTTTGGTACAAAATCTACACCAACGGTGTCATGACATTGTACCGCAGGGATGCTTCGGACGGAACCTACTGGGAAGAGCGGTACACTGAATCCGGCGTTTTGTATTACCACGCCACCTACCACGCAGGATTGGGAACCGGCAGTATCGACACGATCACCTTCAACCCCAACGGCACTAAAGCCTCTCAATTCACGAAAAACGTGGATGGCAGCACCTACGAAGTTACCTTTGACGCTAACGGCAAGGAAATCGCATGGTATCAGGTAGATGCCAATGGAAATATAACACAAGGAACCTATAATTCGGATGGTCATCCTATTCACTAGTATCTAAAAAAAGCACATCCACCAATAGGTGGATGTGCTTTTTTAACGGTTCTTCCAACCTGCAAGCAACTCCTCATGATTAGAAATCCAATTTAACAGAAACTGCTTAAACACAGCAGCTTCCGGACTGAGCATGCCCTCCAACGGTTCTACTACAAAGAATGCCTTTGGCTCTTCTATGTCAAAGGGTCGGATCACTGTATCCGGAAGCATATCGGGAAAAGCAATATAATCAAAAGAAAACCCGATTGACAGATTTTTCTGTGCCATCCGATGGATAATATGGTAGCTGGATGTTTCCAGCACTTCCGTAAACGCCACACCCTGTTCCATAATTTTGTTTAAGTGTACATTATAGAGAGAAAAATCCCTTCCCCGCATAGCCACTCGCTGGCCATGCAAATGCTCCGGTTTTATGACCGGATAGGCTGCTAAGGGATTGTCCTTGTGGATAACCGCGCAAAACCGGTTTGAATACAAATACGTAATGGAAAACTCTGTTGTGTCTATAGGACCCCCCAGGATTCCGAATTCCGCCTCAGATTCACGCAACTGTCGCAGTGCCAATGTATGGGGCACTTCTATCATATTTAACAGAATATCGGGATGCGCCTCTATAAAATCCTTGATAAACTCTACCGTCAAATACTGGGGAACATCTGGTTCCGTCAGCACCCGAAGCACTTTTTTCTCCACAATATCCGTAGAGGCGATCTGCTGTATGGCCGAATATTCCTCCAGAATCTTTCGGGCATGGGATACAAACTGATAGGCTTTCTTGGTAGGCATCAGTTTTTTTCCTTCTCTGTGGAAAAGTTCCGTTCCAAGCTCTGTTTCCAGTTCAATCACTGTCTTGCTGATACCTTGCGGGGATATATTGATAACATCCGCCGCCCGTTTGATGCTTTTATATTTCAGAACTTCCAAAAAGTATTCCAAATGCCGTTGATTCATATTCTCCCCTCCAGTTGCCATTTATTATACGAAACTATTTAGTTGATGTCAACATACATAATTCTGCTGTACAGGTTGACAATTATTTGTTATGCTTTCTGCATAGCTACTGTTTTTCTGCCGCAGCAATGACAAAATCAGGAGGTATCACTATGAGAGAAAGTATTAAAACCGAAATGTCAAGACTGTTCTGTGACGAAATCCTTCTTCCTGAGATCCGGCAAGACTATGCCCATATGTTCGGGGAACTGATCCTGTTAAACAAAGCCTACGCAGTCATGCTGGTCCACAGAGGAATTCTTGACAAAGAATCAGCCGGCATTATTATAGGCGGTTTGGAAGATGTGGAAGCTACCTTAAAACCTGAGGATTTAAAGGGAGAACTGGAAGAGATCTACTTTAACATAGAACGGGCTATGTTTGCCAAGGTGGGCAGCAAGGTAGGAGGCCGTCTTCACTGCGGCAGAAGCCGCAATGACATTCACGCAACCGCCCAGCGTATGGGAATCCGTAAGACTGTCTGGCATATTGCTGAAGAACTGCTTGCGGTGCAAAAGCTGCTGCTTCAAAAGGCAGAAGAAAACAAGGATGCAGTCATGACCGGCTACACCCATTGGCAGCCGGGCCAGCCCATCACATTCGGCCATTACTGCATAGCTATCTTCAATGCCCTCACCCGGGACTTCACACGCATCCGGCATGCTTATGAAAACTTAAACCAGTCCCCCTACGGTGCTGCCGCTGCTTTCGGCTCCAGCTTTGAGATTAACCGGCAGGAACTGCAGAAACTACTGGGTTTTGATGCGGTTTTGGAAAACACATTGGACTGTATTGCCGCCAGAGATTATATTCCGGAACTGTTGTCTGCCTACACTACCATGTCGGTAAACTTAAGCCGTATGTCGGAGGATATGTATTTCTGGGCCAGCTTTGAAAATGGCATTCTGGATATGGGCGGTGAAATTGCCCTGTGTTCCAGCATTATGCCACAGAAGAAAAACCCCGTCTGTCTGGAATACAGCAGAGCCAAAGCCAGCTTTAACATCGGCAGCTTAAATTCCTGCCTGACTGCTCTGAAAGCCATTCCCTACACCAACACTATGGAGATCTTTGAACTTTCCCCTGTTTATTTTACAGCTTTGGAGCAGACCCACCAGCAGCTTCTGTTGATCTCCGAAACTTTAAAATATGTCACACTTCGTCGGGAACGAGCGCTCAAGCAAGCCGGTGAGAATCTCTGCACCGTGACCAGTCTTGCCGATTATTGGGTGAAAAAGTACGGCATTTCCTTTACAGAAGCCCACGACATCGTAGGCAATATTGTGGCGATCATTCTAAGCAGCGGTGAACTGATTTCAGGCATTACCCCGCAACTAGTCAAAGTAGAATCCGAAAAGGCTCTAGGCTGGCAGATCGAAATGACACCCGAAGAACTGAAAAGCGTACTGGATCCCTTTGAAAATGTGCAAAGCAAAAGAGGTCTGGGCGGACCAAGCATTGCTTCGGTGGAGGCCATGATCCAAAGGGGTAAAACGCAGCTGAAGCTGCAGGAGAATTGGCTGCTTGGGGTAAAAAAGCACGTAGAGGACGCTTACTGTAAATTGCAGGCAGAAGCAAATACTTTGAAGTAATCGAATTAAAAAAGGGCGGTCGAAAGACCGCCCAACACATTTAGTATACCAAATTCAGGATCTTTCTGTCAATCGTTTTTGTGAGTCATATCTGTAAATCTGTATTTTGCACAAGTGCATTTTGTATAATTTATACAACTTTACATATTGCAAAATCAAAAAAATTGTGTTATCTTATAGACACAAAGAGGTGATACCAATGTACAGGTAAAAACCCGAGGCTCAATGCAAACCGTAACCAGCAGCTTTTGGCAGTATACAAAGAAAGCAATCATTATCTGAATTTTTCGTTGTGTGTCCAAAATTCTGAAGCAATGGTATGAAAACCAAACAAAAAGTTAACTTTCATTAAACTGGGCGCTGAAAGTGTATGCGGAAACCGGAAAGTAACCAGAGCCAAAAATGCCCCTTCTGTCAAGGGAAATGTTCCCACACATAAGAGCATCCCGCTGTAGGGACTGTTGATGGTGACGTGCTGAGGAATGGATTTCGAACAATCAGAAGGCAGCATCCATACTGTAGAAAGAGAGGTTAATCAAGGATGTTAGATACTAAGACAGAACAGAAATGACCCTTGGCTGCAAAAAAGTTTTCTGAGTCAGACAGGAAGCTGCAGTCAAGGGTCATTTCGCTTTTTACGGATACGCCGCCTATGGGCGGTTTTTTATTTGCCCAATTTCGTTTCTTGTGCTATACTGGATGCACAATTTCCCGAAAGAAGGTATTTTATGACATTAGTACAAGGCCGCCCTGCCGACTGGGCTCAGCGGCTTCCCAAGGAGATCCGGGTCTATGACCTGCTTGACACCCTGAACATCTCCTATCAGCACATCGATCACGAAGCCGCCATGACCATGGAGGCCTGTGCCGCTGTGGATGAAGCACTGGAGGCTACCATCTGTAAGAATCTGCTGCTCTGTAATCGGCAGAATACTAATTTTTATTTGCTTATGATCCCCGGGGACAAGCCATTCAAGACAAAGGATCTGTCTGCTCAAATCGGCTCTTCCCGACTCTCCTTTGCGTCTGCTGAATACATGGAGGCTTTTCTGGATATTACCCCCGGTTCTTTGAGCGTACTGGGCCTTATGAATGACAGGGATCATAAAGTCAAGCTGCTGATCGATCGGGATCTTCTAAGGGGAGAATACATCGGCTGCCATCCCTGTATCAACACCTCCAGCCTGCGACTGCGGACAGAAGATCTGCTGCAGAAAATTATTCCCGCCATGGATCATACACCTACATTTGTAAATCTATAAAATATGGGCCGGATGCAAATGTGAACCGCTCCCTGTCAAGTAGACAGATGAAAAAACAAAAAATTGTTTCGCCAGGATCTCAGAAATGAGGTCCTGGTTTTCTTTTAGGCAGCTTCCAGTAAGCTGCGGTAAGTTGCCGGTGGCAGACAGTTAAGTTTGTGC
>JAZNPV010000110.1:0-38115 GCA_045589835.1 Faecousia sp. | reverse complement strand
GAGGGCTTTTGCCCTCCCTCAGATTGTCAAAATACTTTCTGGTGCGGGAGTTCCCAAGGCTCGCTCTGACGAGGGAGCTGGCGCCGCAGGCGACTGAGGGAGAGAAAATGTTCGGATTTCTCATAAATTTTATGTATTTTACTTGCTATTTGCACAAATCTCTCCCCCAGTCAGCTTCGCTGACAGCCCCCTCATCAGAGGGGGCCTGGACACAAATCTGCTTTTTCGACAGTCTGCGGGAGGGCTTTTGCCCTCCCTTACATTATAATATATCATTATCCTTTATATCTGGGCTGACAGGTCAGGTTCACGCCCAGACGCTTGAATACCTTCTCATCCACCGCCGACAGAATTACCGACGAGTGTACATCACAGCCCCGCAGCTTATCCAATTGCTCCATAGCCTTTTCTGCCAGCGGATCCGTAGCCGCACAGATGGACAGCGCGATCAGCACCTCATCCGTATGGAGCCGGGGATTCCGGTTGCCCAGATGATCCACCTTCAGGTGCTGGATTGGATCGATAACCACCGGCGAGATCAAGTGTACCTTGTCATCCACACCCGCCAGTTCCTTCAGCGCATTCAGCAGCAGTGCTGCGCAGGCACCCAGCAAGGCGGAAGTTTTTCCGGTGACGATCTTTCCATCCGGCAGTTCCATGGCTGCAGCAGGCAGTCCCGTTTCCTCAGCCCTTGCCAAAGCCGGAGCAACCACCCGGCGCTCATTGGCGCAAACGCCGGCTTTTTTCATCAGCAGCTCCAGCTTTAAGATCTGTCCGTCCGCAGCCTTGCCCTGCTTCTGGTCACAAAGGGCTGTATAGTAGCGGCGGATGATCTCCTGCCGGGAAGCTTCCTTAACATCTTCGTCATCTACGATGCAGTTGCCCACCATGTTGACGCCCATATCCGTGGGGGACTTATAGGGGCACTGTCCCAAAAGCCGCTCAAACATGGCAACCAGCACCGGGAACGCCTCAACATCCCGGTTATAATTGACGGTTGTTTCACCGTAGGCCTCCAGATGGAAGGGGTCGATCATATTCACATCGCTTAAGTCAGCGGTTGCCGCTTCGTAAGCCAGATTCACAGGATGGTTCAGGGGCAGATTCCAGACCGGGAAGGTCTCAAACTTGGCATAGCCTACCTGCACGCCCCGCTTATGCTCATGGTAGAGCTGGCTCATGCATACCGCCAGCTTACCGCTGCCGGGGCCGGGGGCCGTGACCACCACCAGCTCGCGGCTGGTCTCAATAAAATCATTTTTGCCGTAACCGGCATCGCTGACGATGCAGGATACATTATAGGGATAGCCGGGGATCTCATAGTGGTGATAGACCTTGATATCCATGGCTTCCAGACGCTCCTGAAATGCCTTTGCCATGGTCTGACCGGTAAAGCGGGTCAGCACCACGCTGGACACATACAGGCCAAAGCCCCGGAAAACATCGATCAGACGGATCACATCCCGGTCGTAGGTGATACCCAGATCGCCCCGCACCTTATTCTTCTCAATGTCGTCGGCATTGATGGCAATGACCACCTCCACCATATCCTTCAGCTTCAGCAGCATCCGCAGCTTACTGTCCGGCTGAAATCCCGGCAGCACCCGGGAGGCATGGTAGTCGTCATACAGCTTGCCGCCAAACTCCAGATACAGCTTGCCGCCGAATTTGGCGATCCGCTCCTGAATGTGGGCAGACTGGGTCTGAATATATTTATCGTTATCAAATCCTATCTTCATGGTTCTTCGCCTCTTTCTCTTGATCCCATTGCAGTCTATTGTATAGGAAAACCGCCAAAATAGCAAGTGCTATCGCAGAAAAAACCACCGGGCGGCTGTAAGCCGCCCATAAGTATTGTTGGTTATACTTCCCTGTTTAATTCATCAGCATGATCTTAATGATCTCTGCGTCGGTTTTACGCATACCCTGACTTGCCACCTGACTGACATTGCGGATGGTATTCTCCACGCCCTTGCTGACGATGCCGTCACCGCCGTAGAACTGGCTGCCCTGCCGGTACATCTCCATGCCCAAAAGGCCCGCTTCCACCGAGGAAGCGATTTTTGCGGCGCAGCTTGCCTTGGCGCCGTCGCAGATAACACCGGAGTTAATGGCAAGTCCGTTGACAACCGTATGGGCGATTTCCTTAAACCGGCCGCCGTACAGATAGGTCACGCCTGCAGCCGCGCCGCAGCCGGCGCTGGTAGCACCGCAGTAAGCAGACAGAGGGCCGATGCCGCTCTTTAGATGCAGCGTCACCAGATTGGACACCGTCAACGCCCGGTAAAGCTGCTCCTGACTGGCACCCAAATGCTCCGCGTAGATCACGACCGGAACCGATGCGGTAATGCCCTGATTTCCGGAGCCAGAGTTGATAACCACCGGCCTTTCGCATCCGCCCATCCGGGCATCAGAGGCAGCCGCAGCCATAGCCTTGGCCTTCGTGACCACGTCATCGCCCCGCACCTGCAGCAGCACCTGTCCAATCCGGGCGCCGTAATTGTTGTTCAGGCCTTCCTGCGCAATATCCATATTGCATTGGATCTGCCGGTCAAGAATTTCTTTTACATCTTCGATGGCAACCGTATCCGCAAATTCCACAATATCTTGAATGGTCAGCAACTCCTTGTCGGTCTCACCCCCGGCCGCAGCATCAATCTCACTTTCGTAAGCGGAAGCCTTATCCCGCTCAATGCGCACCACGTTGGTATGCTCCCCTGCGATCCGGCACAGACTCTGATGCCCCTGTGATTCCAGTTCAATGCGGATATCAAACAGCTCACCGCTGTCAGATTCCACCACCCGGAATTCCGCTTCCTGCAGATACCGGGCGATCTCCTTTTTCTGCTCCGGTGTGACCTGCGAGATGACCAGCAACTTCTCATCCGGCTGCCCCGCCACGATTCCCGCTGCAGCCGCAGCCTCCAAGCCGTGGAGTCCGCCCGTATTGGGCACGATCACGCTCTTTACATTCTTAATAATATTGCTGCTGACGCAGATATGTATTTTCTCCGGTCTGGCAGGCAATTCTTTTGCCGCCATAGCCGCCGCATAAGCCACCGCAATCGGCTCGGTGCAGCCCATGGCCGGCACCAGCTCCTGCCGCAGGAGTCTGATATATGCCTGATAACGTTCCGCATCCATACTGCGCCACCGCCTTTTTTCAATCTTCCCCTACAGTATACCACAATCCCCGCCAAAATCCAGTTAAATTTACGATTTTGTATTTATCGTGCTGTTTGGAGTGTATAATGAACGCCCGCTGGGCGTTGTCATCCTCCGGATGTCGGGGATACGGATTGCCGCGTCGCTTCGCTCCTCGCAATGACGGAGAAGTTTGTTACCCAAAGCACCTGTTGAGGTGCGTAAATCATCAAAAAGCCCGTCATTGCGAGCCAGTTCTCAAACTGGCGTGGCAATCCGCACCAGCGCAATGCAACGCATTGCATTGGCGCAGGCCAATCAGTAACAGAGCGATATACTGAAATTTACCGCGCAAAAGGGCTGTCCCGCAGGACAGCCCTTACTGTTTATTTCATCAGCTTGCAAACAAGCTCCGTATATGCTACCGGGTCTTCCAAGGGCAGTTCCGCCATCAGCATTGCCTGATTGTACAGAAGGCTTGCATAGTCCTTGGCCTTCTGGGTGTCAGATACCATTGCCTTTTGCATGGCCTTGACCGCTTCATGCTCCGCATTCAGCTCCAGAATCCGCTCCACCGGGAAGGGAATCTCCGGATTCATCCGCTTCATATACTTTTCCATCTCGAAGCTCATACCGGATGCCGGGGTCAGGCATACAGGGGCGCTGCCCAGATTGGAGCTCAGCTTTACTTCCTTCACCTGCTCACCCAGTGTTTCCTTCACAAAGGTCAGGAATCCCTTCAATTCCTCGGTCTTTTCCTCAATGGCCTTCTTTTCCTCCTCGGTCTGCAGTCCCAGATCCTCGGTGGACGCATTGCAGAACTGCTTTTCGGCATAGGTCATTAGGGTCTGGGGAATGAATTCGTCCACCTCGTCGGTAAACAGCAGCACATCGTAGCCCTTTTCTTCCAATGCTTTGACCTGGGGCAGCTTACCAAGACGGTCCTTGTTCTCGCCGGGAATGTAATAGATCTTCTCCTGTCCCTCGGCCATGGAATCCGTATATTCCTTCAAGGAGATCAGCTTGCCCTGCTTGTGGCTGTAAAACAGCAGCAGATCCTGCGTTGCATCCTTGTGTGCGCCGTAATCGGAAACGGTGCCGTACTTCAACTGTCGGCCAAACACGCCGTAGAACTCTTCGTACTTCTCCCGCTCATTTTCCAGCATGGCTTTCAGTTCGCTCTTGATCTTTTTTTCGATGCTGCGGGCAATGATCGTCAGCTGCCGGTTGTGCTGCAGCATCTCGCGGCTGATGTTCAGGGAAAGGTCCTGACTGTCCACCACACCTCGCACAAAGCGGAAATGCTCACTCAGCAGATCCTCGCAGTTTTCCATGATCATCACACCGGAAGAATACAGCTGCAGTCCCCGCTTGTAGTCCTTGGTGTAGAAACCGTAAGGTGCCTTAGCACGGATAAACAGCAACGCCTTAAAGCTGACGCTGCCCTCTGCGCTGGAATGGATAACCCGCAGGGGCTTCTGGTAGTCAAAGAATTTCTCCCGGTAGAAGCTGTCGTATTCTTCTTCGGAAACATCCTTCTTGGCCCGCTGCCAGATGGGCACCATGGAGTTTAGGGTATCTTCCTCCGTGTAGCTTTCGTACTCAGGCTTGTCCTCCGGGCAGTCCTCTTTCAGCCGGGACTTGCTCACTTCCATGCGGATGGGATAGCGGATATAGTCGGAGTACTTCTTTACAAGGCTTCTAAGCTCATACTCTTCCAAGAAACGGGAGTACTTCTCGTCCTCCGTATCCGGTTTCAAGGTCATAATCACATCCGTACCGGGATAATCACGCTGGGCTTCTTCAATGGTGTAGCCGTCAGCGCCGTTGGATACCCAGCTCCAAGCCTTATCCTCTCCGTACTTTCTGGAGATCACGGTCACAGAGGATGCCACCATGAACGCAGCGTAGAAGCCCACGCCAAACTGGCCGATAATGTCGATATCCTCATTCTTCTCCATGGCCTGCTTAAAGCCCAGAGAGCCGGACTTGCAGATGGTACCCAGGTTCTCTTCCATCTCTTCTCTGGTCATACCGATGCCATTGTCGGACACAGTCAGAATGCCTGCGTCCTTGGCACGGGTGATGGTGATGGCAAATTCATCCCGGTTGATGCCCACCTTATCGTCGGTCAGAGCGGTGTAGGCCAGCTTGTCGATGGCGTCACTGGCGTTGGAGATGATTTCCCGCAGGAAGATCTCCTGATGGGTGTAGATAGAATTGATCATCAGATCCAGCAGCCGCTGGGATTCTGCTTTAAACTGTTTCTTTTCCATTGTTTCGCGTCCTTTCTTTAGCACTCATTTCTTTCGAGTGCTAAAAGTATACCACAAATATCAAAAAATGCAACCCCTTGGAAAAAAGTTCTTTTATTATTTACAATTGTGTGCTATGATTAAAATGTATAATTATGTGCTTACAATAAGGAGCTTTGGAATTAATATGATTACAGTCAGTAATTTAGGAATGCAATTCGGCGGCCAGTGGCTGTTCCAGCACGTGGATCTGCAGTTTCTGCCCGGCAACTGCTACGGCATCATCGGTGCCAACGGCGCAGGCAAGTCCACTTTCCTGCGTCTTTTAACCGGCGAACTGGAATCCACCTCCGGCAGCATCTTCGTAGACCCGGAAAAGCGGGTATCCGTACTGAAGCAGAACCAGAACGCCTATGACGAGTACTCCATTATGGATACAGTCATCATGGGCAACCTGCGCCTGTACGAGATCATGAAGGAAAAGGACGCCATTTACGAAAAGCCAGACTTCACTGACGAGGACGGCATCCGTGCCTCCGAGCTGGAAGTAGAATTTGCGGAAATGGGCGGCTGGGAAGCAGAATCCGACGCCTCCCGTCTGCTGCAGGGTCTGGGTATTGGCACAGAGCTGCACTACGATATGATGGCAACCACCGATCCCCGACTGAAGGTGAAAGTATTGCTTGCCCAGGCGCTGTTCGGCAATCCGGATATCGTTATGCTGGACGAGCCCACCAACAATCTGGACATTGAAGCCATCAATTGGCTGGAAGACTTCCTGCTGGACGTCCCCGGCATGGTCATCGCCGTTTCCCATGAGCGTCACTTCCTGAACACCGTCTGCACCCACACGGTGGATATCGATTACGGCAAGATCAAGATGTATGTGGGTAACTACGACTTCTGGTACGAGTCCTCCCAGATGGTGCAGGCTATGATCCGCAATAAGAACAAGCGCAATCAGGAGAAGATCGAAGAGCTGCAGCTGTTCATTCAGCGCTTCTCCGCCAACAAGTCCAAGGCCAAGCAGGCCACCGCCCGCCGCAAATTGCTGGACAAGCTGACCGTGGAAGAAATGCCCTGCTCCACCCGCCGCTATCCCTTCGTGGGCTTCATGCCCGAGCGGGAACTGGGCAAGGACATTCTGACCGTTAAGGACGTATCCGTGACTGTGGATGGCGTAAAGCTGCTGGATAACATATATTTCTCCGTAGGCAAGAACGACAAGATTGCCTTTGTGGGTGAGAACGAGCTGGCACAGACCGCCCTGTTCCAGATCCTGATGGGTGAGTTGGAGCCGGACGAAGGCTCTGTCAAGTGGGGCATTTCTACCATTCGCAGCTACCTGCCCAAGGACAACTCCGCCTACTTCGAGGGTAATTCCATGGAGCTGGTAGACTGGCTGCGGCAGTACTCCGTCAAAAAGGACGATGTGTACCTGCGCGGCTTCCTCGGCAGAATGCTGTTTTCCAACGAAGACGTATTCAAGCAGGTGAGTGTCCTGTCCGGCGGCGAGAAGGTGCGCTGCATGCTTAGTAAGATGATGCTTTCCGGCGCCAATGTGGTGCTGCTGGACCAGCCTACCAACCATCTGGACATGGAATCCATTCAGGCAGTCAACAAGGGGCTGGAGGCGTTTAACGGCGTGGTGCTGCTGGCCTCCCACGACCACGAAATGCTGACCTCTACCTGTAACCGCGTGATTGCCTTCCAGCCCGACGGTACCATCATCGACCGCTACGGCACCTACGATGACTATCTGGAATGGATGGCACAGAATAAGCAGCAATAAAAACGCGGTCATTGCGAGCCAGTTCTCAAACTGGCGTGGCAATCCCCCACATCCGGAAGGAGATTGCCACGTCGGCCAACGGCCTCCTCGCAATGACACGGTAATTAGGAGATTATTAAATGGAAAAGATCTTAGATATTATTTCTGCAAAAATGCAGCAGGCCTTTGAAAGCGCAGGCTACGATGCCTCTTACGGCCGGGTCACTGTTTCCAACCGGCCCGACCTGTGCGAATACCAGTGCAACGGCGCATTGGCTGCCGCCAAGGCATACAAGTGCGCCCCCATCCAGATCGCCAACGCGGTGGTAGAAAAGCTGAATCCCGAGGATTTTGCCATGTGTGACGCTGTTATGCCCGGCTTTATCAACCTGAAGCTCTCCGACAGCTTCCTGCAAGGCTATTTGGAAGCCATGCGCACCGCTCCGGACTTCGGCATTGAAAAAACCGGCACTGGCAAGACTGTGGTGGTGGACTACGGCGGACCCAATGTGGCCAAGCCCCTGCATATCGGCCACCTGCGCTCCGCCATCATCGGTGAGAGCATCAAGCGGCTGTTCAAATTCTTCGGCTACAATACCATCGGCGATATCCATTTGGGTGACTGGGGTCTGCAGATGGGTCTGATTATTACTGAATTGCAGGAGCGGCAGCCCGATCTGTGCTATTTCGACGAGAATTATACCGGCCCATACCCTGAAGAAGCCCCCTTCACCATCTCCGAACTGGAGGAGATCTACCCCGCTGCTTCCGCCAAGAAGAAAGAGGATGAGGCATTTGCCGATAAGGCCCACACCGCTACCTTCCAGCTGCAAAGTGGCAGACCCGGCTACCGGGCACTGTGGCAGCACATTATGCGGCTGTCCCTTGCGGATATGCGCAAGATCTACGATGATCTGAATGTGCATTTTGAAGCATGGCTGGGCGAGAGCGACGCAGATCCCTTTATCCCCGCTATGGTGGAAGATTTCAAAAAGCGCGGTATTGCGGTGCAGAGCGAGGGCGCATGGGTCATTCCCGTAGCCAAAGAGGACGACAAGAAGGAAGTGCCCCCCTGCATCCTTGTAAAAACCGACGGTTCTGCCATCTACGCCACCACCGACCTTGCTACCATGGTGCAGCGTATGCAGGACTTCAAGCCCGACCGGATGTTCTACATCACCGACAAGCGCCAGAGCCTGCATTTTGAGCAGGTGTTCCGGGCAGCCAAGCTGGGCGGTATCGTTCCCGAGGACTACACCCTGGAGCATCTGGGCTTCGGTACTATGAACGGCGCTGACGGCAAGCCCTTCAAGACCCGTGAGGGCGGTGTTATGCGTCTGGAAATGCTCATTAAGGAAATGACCGACTTTGTCCGCGCCAAAGTGGTGGAGAACAAAATCGTATCTGATGAAGAGGTGGAGGAAACCACCAAGAAGATCGCCATGGCAGCCCTGAAGTACGGCGACCTGAGCAACCAGCCCACCAAGGACTATGTTTTCGATATGGACCGCTTTGCCGCTTTCGAGGGCAACACCGGCCCCTATATTCTCTACACCATCGTCCGTATCAAGTCCATTCTGGCCCGGTACGGCGCTTGGGAAAACCTTCCCATTCAGCCCGCAGCCAATGCTTATGCCAAGGATCTGATGCTGGCCATCACCAAGTTCGGCCCCGCCATGGAAAGCGCACTCAAATCCTCTGCGCCTAACCTGATCTGTGCCTATATCTACGAGCTGGCCGGTGCCGTCAATAAGTTCTATCACGAGTCCCGCATCCTCACCGAGGAAGATAAGGACCTGCAGGCAGGCTATATTGCCCTGATTGCCCTTGCTAAGAACATTCTGGAAACCTGTATCGACCTGCTGGGCTTCTCCGCCCCTGAAAAGATGTAAGATTGCAAAAGCGCGTCTGTCCCAAACAGACGCGCTTTTATCTATTGAATTCCCTGTATTTCCAGCGTTTCCAGTACTGCCTGTCCCCGCTGAGTCAGCGCCATGCTTCCATGAACTGGATACGCGCTGTAGGCAGACATATCCGCCCCCCGCAGTGCATTGCCGTAATCCATGCTTACAAGGCCCTTTTTCTCCAGACATTGCAGGATCAGACTGTATTCATCTTGGCTGTATTCCTGCTCCTCCAGATACACCGGCACCATGTCATCCGCTTTTCGAGCCACCGGCAGGAACGAAAACTGCCCCAACTTTTGGAGCATATCGATCTCCATAGTTGTCAGTTCCAAAGATTCTGCGCATCCTGTGCAGGAAGCGCAGTTGCCGCTGCATTTATTACAAGCCATTTTTCTTTCCTCCCATTGAAAACACTGCAAAAATCCAGTATAATAATGATATCTTATCACAAAGGAGTGTTTATTATGTCTGTTGTGCACATTACAAAAGATAATTTCGAAGAATTGGTTCTGAACGCCCCTAACAAAGTCCTGCTGGACTTCTGGGCAAGCTGGTGCGGCCCCTGCCAGATGGTTGCGCCCATCGTAGAGGAGATCGCAGAGGAAAACGAGGGTATCACCGTGGGCAAGATCGACGTAGACAAGGAAATGGCGCTGGCAGCCCAGTTTGGCATCGTCAGCATCCCCACCCTGATCGTTATGGAAAAGGGTAAGGCCGTAGCCAAGGCTGTAGGCTACCGCCCCAAAGCAGACCTTTTAAAGCTGATCGAAGATTAATTCCTGCCGCCCAACCGGGCGGCAGTTTTGGGCACCGCTCCATAAGGAAGTAATGCCTGAAAAGGTGCATCTTTTCCAGCCATACCGCGTCAAAAATGCTCGCAATCCACAAAGGATTCCTGCGCTTTTTTCCTTGTCTGGCAGAAAAATCTGCGCTTTTCAGGTGCTGCGCAGTTTTGAAGTGGTAGCTTTTTCGATTAACAAATAATAAAATTATCGGAATACTTTTGTATTTCGATAATTTTTTATGCAGTTAAGCGGAAAAGGGACTGTTCAAAACCATTACTTCCTTATGTAGCGGTGCCCTTATTATAATCATATTTTTCCGTTCCCGCAACCCTGTTTCGATGGATAAGCCTGCTGCTTTTCCCATAAAGTATGGGTAGTGGGAGGGATCATTATGAAACCAAATATCAAGCGACTGCTCATTAACCTTGCCATTCCGCTGGCTGTAGGCGGCCTGGCCAGTCTGCTCAGCGGCGGTATGACAGATTACAGGCAGCTGAATCAGCCGCCGCTGGCGCCCCCCGGCTGGCTGTTCCCCATCGTCTGGACGATCCTGTATCTGCTGATGGGTTACGCCGCCTACCGGGTTCAGGTTTCCGGCAAGGATCCTGTTTATATCCGCCGGGCAATGGTCTTTTACGCGCTGCAGCTATTGCTGAACTTTTTGTGGCCCATCGTCTTTTTCGGATTGGAGTGGCGGTTTGCGGCATTTTTCCTGCTGCTTATCCTGTGGGTGCTGATCTATATTACCATGCGGCTGTTCTCTGCTATTGACGAGCCGGCCGGCGATTTGCTGATCCCCTATATTCTGTGGGTCACCTTCGCAGCTTATTTAAATTTGGGTGTATATTTGTTAAATTGATACTTTTCAAATGCCTGTATATGTGCTATAGTGTTGGTAATATTACTAAACACAGGAGGAATACACTATGGCAAACAAATACGCAGGTACCCAAACCGAAAAGAATCTGGCAGCAGCCTTCGCCGGCGAATCCGAAGCCAGAAACAAGTACACCTACTTTGCATCCAAGGCAAAGAAAGAAGGCTTTGAGCAGATCGCTGCGCTGTTCCTGAAGACCGCCGAAAACGAGAAGGAGCATGCCAAGCTGTGGTTCAAGGAGCTGAACGGCATCGGTGATACCGCCGAAAACCTGCTTCACGCTGCCGAGGGCGAAAACTACGAGTGGACCGACATGTATGATGGCTTTGCCAAGACTGCCGAGGAAGAGGGCTTCCCCGAATTGGCTGCCAAGTTCCGTCTGGTGGCTCAGATCGAGCGCCATCACGAGGAGCGTTACCGCGCACTGCTGAAGAACGTGGAAACCGCACAGGTATTTGCCAAGAGCGAGGTTAAGGTGTGGGAATGCCGCAACTGCGGTCACATCGTTACCGGCACCAAGGCTCCCGAGCTGTGCCCCACCTGCGCACATCCTCAGAGTTTCTTCGAGATCCACGCAGAGAATTATTGATTTTAATTACGGTGCCGCCGTCCCCGGCGGCACCGCCTTTTGATTTTTTTGGGTATAATAGAAAAAGTTGTTGCAAAAACTAAAATGCCATGCTATAATACGGTGTGTGTCCGGCGCCCGGCGCCGCATATTGGGATGTCGCCAAGCGGTAAGGCACCAGACTTTGACTCTGGCATTCGTAGGTTCAAATCCTGCCATCCCAGCCACATGATCCGCTAGCTCAGTTGGCAGAGCAATTGCCTTTTAAGCAATGGGTCCGGAGTTCGAATCTCCGGCGGGTCACCAGAAAAGGACTACCCCTTTGGGGTAGTCCTTTTCTGCTTCCTGCGGAGATTCGAATAATCTAAATGCAACAGTCCTGTGGACTGTTGCCCGCTGCTGCTCTACGCAGCGGAACCTATATCTTCGCCTGCGGCGAAGATATAAACGAATCGACCGCGGGTCACCGGGAAAGAAAACAATAACGATGCAATTGTGATGCATTTGTGCTATACTTTTGATACAGTTAAAGGAGGCACTTCCATGATACGAATTCTTGCTGTAGATGATGAAAAGCCCATTGTTGAGCTTTTGAAACTTTCCTTAAACCGTTCCGGATATCAGTGCATCGGTGCATACGACGGCATGCAGGCCGCGAACCTGATTGAAAAAGAGTCCTTTGATCTGATTCTTCTGGATATTATGCTGCCCGGTATCGACGGCTTTGAACTTATGGACTACATACGCACCACCGGTATCCCCGTTATCTTTCTGACTGCCAAGAACGCAGTTGCCGACCGCGTTAAAGGACTACGGATGGGCGCTGAGGATTACATGGTCAAGCCCTTTGATATTCTTGAGTTGCTTGCACGGGTGGACGGTGTACTGCGCCGCCACGGCAAATTGCAGACCTGCATCCAGATCGGTGATTTGGAAATCAACACCCTTTCCATGCAGGTTCTCCGTAACGGAATCGAAGTGATACTCACCCGAAAAGAGTATGAACTGCTGCTTCTGTTCGCCCAAAACATCGGTGTGGTCCTATCCAAACTCACAATTTATGAACGAGTCTGGGGAGGCGAATATCCGGACAACACCAGAACTGTAGAGCTTCACATCCAGCGCATGAAGAAAAAGGTGGGCTGGGAAGACAGGATCAAGCCGGTTTACGGTATGGGCTACCGTCTGGAGGGATAACATATGAGTTACCGTCTGAAGCTTATCATAACGATATCCTTGCTGATCGCACTGTCCTTCGGTATCGGCGGTACCCTGATGATCACCACATCCTTCAATGTCACGCTGGAACAGGAAATCCAATCGGCGCTGACCACTTTTGAAAATACGCAGCGCACCTTGTACCTGCTTAACTCTCTGGGCGATCAGTCTGACTTCAAGAGTTTGGCGGATGCCCTAAAACAAATGGAGGCCCAGAACCTTGGGCAGTGGCAGGCGCTGTCCTTAAAGGCCGGAGAAGACCAATTATTTATGAGCGGCAGTGCGGAAATGCTGGATTATTTCCTTCCAGCCCCTGCCGAGAACCAATGCACATCCCTGCCCGTTTCCGACCGGCATGGGCACGGTCTGCTCGTAAAGAGCATTATCATGGCAGGCACAACCGAGCTTGCGGTTCTGGCCCGCTTCGATCTGTCCCATGTATACTCCCTCCGGGATACTCAGCAGCAGCAATATCTGATTGTCTACTCTGCCGTGATCGGATTCGGAATTACCGCCTCCATCATTCTGTCCGTTGCATTGACCCGCCACCTGCGCCGACTCACTGCAACCGTGCGTAAGATCTCCGGCGGTGATCTGTCCAGACGTTCTCAAATCAAATCTAACGATGAATTTGGCCAACTGTCCAGAGACTTCGATGTGATGGCCGACAAGCTTCAGGAGAATATCAGCAAGCTGGAATCGGATATGCAGCGGCAGGAGAGCTTTATGGGAGCCTTTGCTCACGAGTTAAAAACACCTATGACTTCCATTATCGGTTTTGCGGATCTGCTCCGGCAGGGAAATATGGATGAGAACACCCGGATGATGGCAGCCGAATATATCTTTTCCGAAGGTAAACGTCTGGAGCGTTTGTCCTTTAAGCTGCTGGAGCTTCTGCTTCTGAAAAAAGACAACCGTTCCATGACCCGGGTATGGCTGAACACCTACCTGTCCGAGGTCGAACGTGCGCTGGCTCCAAGCATGAAAGCAAAAAACATCCGTCTTGTCTGCAAGGCGGATGCAAAGCGGGTAATGTTGGAAACTGACCTTGTGAAATCCCTGCTCTATAATCTGGTTGACAATGCATCCAAAGCTATGGACAACGGCGGTATCATCGCAGTCCACGGTATTGCAATCCCCGGAGGGTGTCAGTTTCAGGTAGTGGATAACGGACGGGGTATGGAACCGGAGGAACTGACAAAGATCACGGAAGCCTTCTACCGGGTGGACAAAGCCCGCTCCAGAAGTCAGGGCGGTGCCGGTCTTGGTCTTGCCCTGTGTGAGCAAATTGTTGGGCTGCACAACGGCAGCATACAGTTTGCCAGCACCCCGGGAAAGGGCACCCGCGTAACTGTCACCCTGTATGGAAAGGCGGGACAGGCAGATGGCTAAACTGAAAGGATTTATTGCTGTCATATTAACTCTTGCTTTAATCGTTGCCGGTGCATACTTCCCAAAGGCTGTTTCAATCTTTCTCGATTGGAAAAATAACGAAAATGCTTCCTCCAACCCTATTTCGCCGATCCGGTTTGAAATTGCAAAAGACATTCCTTCTCTGGGCAAATTAGCTATACTCAGCAAGCTGGATAACTGCATTGAGCTTAGTGAAAGCAAAGCAACGATGACAGAAGAGGACGTGATGGACGCAGTATACGAAGATATCCAGCCTTATATAGACTCGCTGTTGATTGCCTACTCTGAAAAAGATGTTCAGATGTATCCCAGCCTTCTGTTACAAGCGGAAGGCAATCAGGACTTACAAAGCATTGCCTGGTTCGTGACAATAGCTGGAGATCCTGCCAATTACACATATCTTCAACTGCTTATCGATGATGAAACCGGCAGTATTCTGATGATCTCTTTCACCTATGAGAATCTTGAAGCGCCCCTGGTTGGAACGGAAGCACTGACTGTCTTTGCAGATATTTACTTTAACGGCTTGGGGATCGATAATTATGCGCAATTTGCTGCTCGTGATCTGGAATACGCCTATGTAGGAGACAACGCAAATGCGGTCCGCTACCGGTTTGGAGATGCCGTGTACGGCGAAGTGAATATTGACCTGTATGTTCACGACCACGGATTCTATGTTGAATTTCCAAGTATATAGACAGGAGGTAAGCATGAACAAACTGAAAATACCTGTCCTGATTCTTACAACTCTTTCTTTGCTTATTCTGTTTGCATTGCTGCCAAAGCTGATTTCTTCCGTTTTGGATATCAGGCTAAGCCAAACACCCGCATATTCAGATATATTTTCGTTCAATCTGTCCGCAGACAGGCGCAAATATACAGCAGCTGATAAGCTTGCCCTCCTGGGAAGTGCAGAAACAGCGAATGCTACACAAAATCAGATGGCCATGGACGAAGGTGAAGTTAATGACTCTGTGTATGCTTTCATGCAACAGTGCGAGGCTGCGGGGATCTTTCAAATGTTTGAGCCGTCCACGGTATCCATGCAGCCTAAGCTTCTCTATGATCTGTCCGATTCCTCGAAACACATCCTTGTCTGGACCGTTACCATGCTCTACAAGGGAGAACCAAGTCAATCACTCCTTTTGGACGTGGACGACGAGACTGGACAAATACTGTGCGTCAAATACAACATATACCAGCCATATGTAATGGATGGTGTATGGGAGCGGAACAAAACCGTTATAGATACTCTTACAAATCTATATTTTTCAGAACTGGAATTGTCCGAAGCAGCCAATTCTGCTCTGGGCAATGGAGCATTCAGCCAGGTAGACGGTGGCGTTACAGAAGTAGTATATACATTTGACAGCCCGGCTTTTGGCAGAGTTCACATGCAACTCACCGCAGATGGAGCCGGTGGTTTTATGACCACTTTTTTCAAATGATGCGCTTTTGATGCCGTTCCTTTCACCGTCATGATGCACCCTTTCGTTATTCTGTTTCCACAACAGAGATCGAAAGGGTGTATTTTATGTGTCAGTCCAATTATCTGGAAATATCCCGTGCAGCGCTGAGACGGAATGCCGCAGCAGTGCGTGAAGCGGTTCAGGTTCCGGTCATCGGAATCATTAAATGCAACGGTTACGGTGTCACCATTTATGAAGCGGCCGCAGCATGGCAGGCTGCGGGAATTACCATGTTCGGCGTTTCAAGGCCGGAGGAAGCACTGCAGTTAAGGCGGTCGGGCTTTCGGGAGGATATTTTACTTCTTTGTCCCATTGCTGACACACAGACGCTTACACAGATGCTGGATAACAACATCATTCTGACGGTATCCAGCTTTGAAAATGCGCACTTTTACAGTATCAACGCAAGCACACATCCCGTTCGTGTCCACATCGCAATCGATACCGGCATGGGTCGCTTTGGGCTTCGCTGGAGTGATGTGGAACAGGCAAAAGCTGTATACAACCTGTCAAGCTTTTCCTTCGAAGGGATTTTCTCCCATTTTTCCAGTTCGTTCGAGGAGGAATATCGACAAACAAAGCTGCAGCTTTCCCGGTTTTTAAGTATTGTACAAGCATTGCAGGCAGACGGTTATCCCGTTGGCACCAGACACATTGCCAACAGCTGCGCTGCCTTGCGTTTTCCAGAAACACGTCTGGATGCTGTTCGGATCGGCTCCGCACTGGTGGGAAAACTCCCCGCATCCACACCGGTCAAATTGGAAAGCATCAGTATATTCAAGGCGCAGGTTGTTGACCGGAAGCTTTTCCAGCCCGGAGATACCACCGGCTACGGCAGCTACTGTAAGATCCGAAAAAGCACACATGCTGTGGTGGTAGCATTAGGGCGGGAGGATGGATTTGGCGCAGCCGCAAAGCCGGATAAGCTGCGGCTGAGAGATCTGGCCGTCTGCCTGTACCGTCTTTTAGGTGAATGGCGGCATCCTCCCTGTGTAGAATACAATGGGCAACGGCTGCCTGTCCTCGGCCGCATCGGCAGCCAATATACCCTCTTTGATACCACAGGCATCGACATCAGGCCCGGTGATCTGGTGGTGTGGGACGGAAATCTGCTGCTTACCTCCTGTGAGCGGCGGTTTGTATAATGGGAATTAGCGGTGCTGTGCCGGTGCCTGACCTCGCATGCGCCGGATCAACAGGCTATTCTGCTTGTTTCTATAGATTTTCTTAAGAATTGCCCCTGTGTATTGTTATCTGATGATTTTTATGCTACTATTGTTTTGCTCTTTAGAAAAAGAAAAGGAGACAAAACATATGGCAGAAGTGTTGGATTCCTTCTTTACGTCGATTTCCTGGCCCATGGAACCGCCACCAGCATACGGCACATTCCACATTCTGTTTACCCTGATCGGTTTTGCTGTCTGCGGTTTTCTGGCATGGAGGCTGCGCAATGTCAGCAATCAGGCCGCCGGCCGCATTCTGTTTTTCTGCGGTCTGCTACTTTCTGTGTCCGAGGTATTCAAGCAGTTCTTCTGCTATTTTGTAATCGCGGATAATACTTATCATTGGGGTGAATTTCCGTTCCAGCTCTGCAGCATCCCTATGTATATGTGCCTGTTGGTGCCGTGGCTGAAGCCCGGCAGGCTGCAGCGGGCTATGTACAGCTTTATGGTGCTGTACAATCTATTGGGCGGCGCCATCGCCTTTACGGAACCCTCCGGTCTTCTCCATGGGCATCTGTTTTTAACCATCCATTCCTGTACATGGCATATGCTTTTGGTATTTGTAGGCCTGTTCCTGTGCATCTCCAAACGGGGGGGAACCTTAAAGGCAGACTATAACTGGGCAACTCTGACCTTTCTCGTGCTGTGCGGCATTGCCTTCCTGCTGAACTGCTTTGTGCAGTTGGTTCTGGGCCGGGAAATAAACATGTTCTTTGTGGGCCCCGGCAATTCACCGATCATCGTTTTTAAGCAATTCTCTGAATGGTTCGGATGGTACATCAACACCCCCATCTACATTTTTGCATTGTGTCTCGGGGCATACGGTCTGTTTGTGCTGATCTACTGGATCCATAACAAGGAGCTGCCGATCCGCAGGAAACAAGCCGCTTTCAAATCATAAAAAGCCAAGGGGCGTGTTGCAGAATTCCGCAACACGTCCACTTATTTTCTTTGTATTCTTAACGGAGAAATGCCAAATCGAAAGATTGCAAAGCTGCAAATCAATGTCCTAAAAAATATTTGTCAATTTTAAAATAAAAACGTCCTCTTCAAACGTCTAATGGGTACAAGGAGGTGAAGTGGCAGTGAATAATGAAGAATTTGCAAAACGGGTTGAATCCGTCCGAACCAAGCTCTACAAGACCGCACTTACTTACCTAAGCAGCGAAATTCTGGCCATGGACGCTGTAGACGAAGCTGTCTATAAGGCCCTGTGCAGCAAATGGAAGCTCCGCCAGCCGGAATTCTTTGACACTTGGATCACCCGCATCCTGATCAATGAATGCCACAATGAGCTGCGGCGCCAGAAACGGTTCCATCCGCTGGAAGAACTGCCAGAAACGGCAGAGAAGGAATTTGACTCGCTGCCCTTAAAAGAAGCGCTGCGGAAATTACCCAAGGATTTAAAGGATGTGATCATCCTGCGGTTCTTTGGCGGCTATACCGTGGCCGAAACTGCCCAGACGTTACATATACCCGCAGGAACTGTTGCGACCCGCCAGAGAAAAGCGCTGCAGTTACTCCGGCTGGATCTTGAAGAGGAGGTGTCTTCATGAATCGAAAAAATGAGTTTGAGGCTATGATTGAGGAACTGAACAGATCCGCTCCCGGACTGGAGGCTACTCTGGATCGTGCCTACAAGAAAAAGAGAAAAAGAACCGCAAAACTGATCGCCTGCCCGGTGTCGGGACTGGCTGCCTGCTTTGCAGTATTCGTCCTGTTGGTCAATTTCTGCACACCGGTCGCCTACGCCTGCGCCCGGATCCCAGTTTTGCGGGAACTGGCTGCCGCTGTAACGCTTTCCCGATCCCTGACCGACGCCGTGGACAATGAGTATGTGCAGACCATGGATCTGTCCCAAACAAAAGATGATATTGCCGCAGAGATTGCTTATCTGATCGTGGATCAGAAACAGGTCAATATCTTCTATAGGCTGTATTCTGATAAGTATAAGAAACTCGCTGCAAATCCTGCTATCAGCTGCGATAACGAAGATGCTGGATTCTACATATTGAGTAATGATTCTATACAGGAAAATGGCGAGTTGCTATCTGTAACCGTTGATTTTACCCAAGGTAATGTGCCCGATAAATTACAATGCACACTTAGAGTCTATTCCAATCATGTTGATAACAGCCAGACACCGGCGGATGAATCAGCAAACGGTATGAATTCGGAAGATGTTTCTAGTGGTCCGGATTATTTGGCTGAAATGGAATTCACCTTGGAGTTTGATCCCAAGTTTACTGCTTCCGGCAAGGTGTTCCCGGTAAACAAAACGGTAATTTTGGACGGCCAGACAATTACGGTTACGAATATTGAGGTATACCCCACCCACATGAGAGTAGAGATCTCAGAGTCCAGCAATAATACCGCCTGGTTGAAGAATTTGGATTTTTACATTGAAACCGACAGAGGCATGAACTTTGAACCTGTTTCCAATGGCATTACAGCTTTGGGTTCTATAGATTCTCCCTCCATGGTGTCATACCGGGCAGACAGCCCCTACTTCTATGAGGCTGAGCATCTCAAGCTGGTCATCACCGGTGCCAAGTGGCTGCGCAAAGACATGGAAACCACCTACCTGAATCTGATTACAGGCGAGCATGGAGAACTTCCTGAGGGAGCGGAATTTGATTCTGCCAGAAAGCAGGACGGCGATTGGGTTGTGAAATTCCGGGCTGAACAGGAAGAAGATGGCACTATGCATCGCCTCTTTGGTGATACGTTTAAGAACTCTGAAGGAAATGAATATGTGAGCAATCAGTGGCGCTGCATACTTGGCGATACTGATGAAAAAGGCAATATCACTTACTTCTACGATGAGATCCCCCTGGAGAACTACCCCTACGACGAAGTTTGGCTCAGCCCCCTGTATTCCCATTACTGGACAGCAGCGGATCTAATTGTTATCACAGTTCAATAAAAGCTGCAATCACACAAGTAATAAGGGTCTGTTGTAAAATTGCCATGCTCCCCATAGAGTAGACACTCGAAAAAAGAAAAATTCGAGACTACACTATGGGGAGCATATCATTTTGCAACAGACCTGTGTTTTTTGTACACCGTTTTTAATTTACTTCAGTGCCGCCCCATTCTACTACGGTAAAGCCAGTACGCTCCGATGCGGTCAGTTCCTGTTCGGGAAGTTCTGTAAAAGTATCAGTACCCCTCCATGCCATGAACACCCGGATCAGTGTATCCGGCGCCGGATCGATCTGCAGCCGGGCCACATCGGTGTAAATGTCTGTCTGGAAAGCGATAATGTTGTAGGGATTCTGCTCCATCAGCGGCAGCCAGTAGACAATGAACTCGTTTGCTTCTGCTCGGTTCAGCCCCAGCTTCGCCAGCGCTTCCTCCAGAAATACTGCGGTGTCCCCGCCCTTCACACAAAAGCCCTTTGTCATATCCCACCGGACATTGACTTCCCCTTCCCAGTACAGGTAGTTGTAAGTCTGTCCCTGCGCATCCGTCAACGTGCCGTCGGGCGCTGCAGTTACCTTCCAGCCGGTGTTGTAAGCCGGATAGGTACAGGTCAGCTTACCATCCAAATCCAGTTTGACGGAAACATCGGTTTCTGTCTCCGGATAAAGATAGATCACCGGTTTATAGGCCACACCCGGTTCCGGCTCCCAGTCGCTGACCGTAACCTTAAGCAGATCCGCCTCGATGCGCTGATTCTTTTGGTCATAGAAGGTGTTCTCATAGGTACAGTACACCTGATCTCCCACACACCAATCATCAGAGAGCCGGCCATTGAGCTTGATCTTATAAGGCGCGGGGATCACACTTTCCGCAAAGAAACAGTTGGAGTAGATCTGGGTGATAACAATGTGATCAAACATGTTGTTATCATTTTTTTCAGCGGTTTCCGTGTCCAGCCACTGTTCGGTATATTCCGTTCTGCCGTCATCCTGATACAGACCCCTGGGAATCATGGCAAGGAGAACGCCAAGCAGAAGCACTGCCGCCGGGATAATCAGCCAAAGCTTTTTCTTCATAAAGAACGCTCCTTTTGATCGGTATCGTCCCATCAGTCTGATGCAACGATATACACATAGTAGTTTGCGCTGCCGTACCAGCCTGCACCGGTGTCCCCCCATGTGGCGGCAATCTCGTAAACATATCCGTCCAGATACGCGTAAAACGCGCCGTCCTCCCAGTCAAACACCTGCCGCTCCTGTGCATTTTCAGAACTCCAGACTGAATTATCCCAGCAGGTATACGCTACAGATGTGGGCGCTGCCTGCCAGTCCACCTTCATAAGAACGCCCTGCGCATTGGTAGGCTCATATTTACCTGTTTTCGGCACATAACCGTAGATCGTTTCCGCATATTTGCTGTCGATTACAACCGGCTCCAAAAAGCGCTGCTCTATGGGGCGACCGGCCTGATCGGCAATGGTAGAGACAGACGTACCGTCGGGATTTTCGCAAGTCCAGTTATAGCCGGATGCCGTTATTGTGATATTCCCATCCGGCGTATGCAGCTTCAGCTCCGGGGGCTTTTTCAATGCCGCTTCCGGTTTGGGCGGTTGGACTACGCTGCCGTTCCAACGGAGATTTCCGTCCAAATATACCAATACATCCTCTGCCCTTTCTACAAGCACATCCCGGCTCAGCTCCAGTATGATATGCCACTGGGCCATGTCGTCCGTACCTACCTCCGGCACTCTGGTATCAATGGAGACGGCAAGCTTCCCACCGGCGGTCTGCTCCACGCTCCGCACCTCATGGCGGACCGATCCGCTGCCCTCCTCCAAGAGTACGAAAACAAGGCAGCTTTTCTCAAAAAACGCTTCATCGAACTGATCGCAGGCATCCAGAAAACCGATCGTTGTATCGGCGTATACTGTATCCTTGCGATCCAGATCGAAGGTATCCTTGTTTGCAGTATAATAATCCGTCAGCGCCTGTGCGCTTTCGATAATGACCACCCCGGGAAACGCCGCTCCCTCCTGCCCCCCGTTGGTACGGATATACTGGGCGCACCATTCAAGGGCTTCCCCTGTTTCTTTGCCTGCATCCGTTTGCTTGCTGTCAATGGTAAACTCCGCAGTCAGTTCGCATTTTACAGAGGTTTCACCAGTCTCATAGACATGGCACACCGTTTGAAACCGGTAGGTTCCGGGAATGGATACATCATAGGTATTTGTCAGCTCATAGCTTTTGTTTGTCTGCTGGCCTGCCCTTAATTCATAGGCGATCTCTATAAAGCTCAGCTCCTCCTGCTTGGCACAGCTTACCCATTCTTCCCCATCCAGCCGTTCAATCGTATAGGCAGCGCCGTAAATAACATCATGCTCCGTTTTATTGTCCCATGTAACAAACAGGGTCGTCCCCTCATCGGGATAATACTGCAGACCGGCCAGTTGAATCCCCACGCCCTGGTAATCCGTATAGGTCTGCCCGGGTGTCATGGGAAGCTGCGTAAACATGGGATCCTCAGTATTCTGTTCCACACTTTTGCAGCCTGTCAAACAAAATGCCAGAATCAGCAAACATGCAAATAACCGTTTCATTGCGCCACGCCCTTTCTTTGCTCTGTGTATTTTGGATCCTCTGTAACAGATCCCTTTCAACCGTTATACGACTGAGCGCAGAGGATTACTTATTGCAAGAGAAAGACGCTAATTGTTTTCAACTAAACCGGAATGGAGGTTATTGATTTGCATATCATTAAACTTGGCACCAAATGCGTAGACTTCCCCTTCAGGATCGATAGATGTGGTCAACAGGACGATATATGACCGTGTTGGATCAGCATTTTGGAACAAATAGGTTTGTGGCCGTAAGCCGGAGGGCTCAAAGTACTTTAATGTTTCGTATGTTGCCGCATCAATAACAGTATACGATCCGAACACTTCCTCACCATCTTTCCATACCGAAAACGGTACAAAGTCCTCATCATCAGCGTTAATTGTAAGCCAGCAGACAGAATCTGCATAATCTGCAACAGCAGTTTTCTTCGGGAAGGAAAGCATTGGCACAGTACTTTCTCCGGATTTGGCAACCATTCCGGATACCCCTGTGTCAACAGCAAGCTTGTAAAGCCAGCGGATATGGGTGGCATCGGAATCCGCATCGTTTACAGAAAAGCCGGTGTAACCGTAGGCAAGATACAGATCGCCGTTCTTTTGCTGAAGGATGTAATAGAGTATATCCTGATTGTATATCAACTGCCATGCATTTTCTGTGTTATTGCGAATACGGTTTGCACTTGTATTATCTACCCAATTTCCTGGATGTTTGAAAAGATCATCAAAGTTGTCTTTGGACAGCTCAACGGCTTCCATTTCACCGAGATTCGCCCATGCCCCCTCCTGGCTGACTTCCTTTTGAGAAGCAAGTACCATATCCTCAGTGATTGCATAGATTGGTGAATTCTCTCCGGCGACTATCGTAAAGCTGTATATTCCGCTTTCGTAGGTAACTTCTTCCACTACATAGGTACCGGAAAGAATATTGGATACTATCTGAGAAGTACCGGCATCATACAGGGCCAGCCACTCCTGCGCAGTTGCCCACCAGGATGTATCGTATTGGCCCACCTTTTCTCCGATTCCGGTAATTTCCGAGCAGGCGGCAGCCATAATATAGCCCTGCAGGCCATTCTCTCCAGCCCGAAGCAGTTTTACAAAACGGGCAACAGCCTGATCCTTATAAGTCAGGATCTCCTCATACAGATCCCGCTTTGCCTCAATATAGGTATAGGGATTGGAACTTAAACCGCACTCCGGATTGTTTGCAATCTGTTGGACCAATTCCAGCAGCCTGTCTTTTCCCTCTTCATAAGGAAAAACTTCTTCATACAGTGCGCCGTCCTTGAGATAGGATAAGGCATTAACCCGAATGTCAAAAGAAATATTTCCTGTTGCCTGCTTCAGGGCATCCGTGGAAATATAATACCAAATTGTGCCGTCTCCGTCCTGTCCGCGAACGTGTACCGCCTCGGGAATATCGCCGTTACCGGCGTGCAGAATACCGTCCACCACATCTTGGGAATAGGATGCGCCGTTATCCAGTATCTCGAAGGGATATATTGCAGTTCCCCCCTGCTCCGGCAGATCGTACAGGAAGCCGAACCAGAAGTACAAATTCTCATTTCCCTCATTTGCGAATCTTGCACCCTTCAGATAAACTGTGGCAGTGTCATCCTGATAGGCTATGATCTCATTCTCAGCAAAGCGGACACCTTCCTCAGAGTAAATATCCGGGTTCAGCGCGGATACAGGAAGAGAAAGTGTGATTGTCTTTTGCTGTTGCGCAAATACGGAATATCCTTCCTGATCTCTGATTTTTTGAATCGTTTCCTTTCCTTGGGCAGGGCTGGTCAGCAGAAATACAGCTGCTGCAGCAGATGCCGCGATCATCAGTATTACGATCCAGAAAGCAGGCTTTTTATAGTTCATAACACGCTTGATCCTTTCCTTCACACCTGTTTCCCCAAAGGCCAAAGGACAGGCGGCGATCCGGCGGCGGTGGACACTGCAGTGGAGAAGGGCGGTGGAATAGGCGCGCATTTCGTCCTTCTGCATGTGCCTGATAACCTTTTCATCACAGGCAGCTTCAATATCCCGACACAGCAGGATGTAGGTAAGCCATAAAACAGGATTAAACCAATGCACACACAGCAGAAGAAATCCCGCAGGCTTCCACCAATGGTCCTTGCGGTGGATATGGGCCTGCTCATGAGCAATCACATTTACCATATCGGAATCCGTAATTGCATAAGGCAGATAGATTTTCGGCTTGATAATACCAAGTACAAAGGGCGAATCCACCTGTTCACACTGCCATATATTATCCCGCAGACAGGTCGCTTCCGACATCTTCTTCCGCAGAATAAGATAACTAACCCCAGCGTAGGCAAACATCAGGACCATACCTGCCAGCCAGATCCGGCTCAGAACCGGATAAACTGTCTCCCCGACTGTTTTGGGCGCTTCCAGCGAGTCTTTTTCTGTGACCACATAGTAACCGCCATTGGAGTAGACCGGCTTACGACCGGCTTCCACAGCATTGCTGTAAGCTGCATTGTTCTCATGAATAATATCCACTTCACCGATGTAACTGTCACCCACATTGGTAATGATCTGGCCGCTGGCCACTCTTTCCGGTATAAGAGAAAAGCTGCTCTTAATCGAAATGGGGCAAATAAGCCGCAGGGCTACCACACCCCAAAGCACACAAAACAGCCACTTGGGCGCTTTTCGGAAAACAAGCCGTACCAGCATTACTGCAAGGGCAAACACAGAGCCGGTCAAGCTCAGTTTGACCAGTTCTAAAAACAGTTTCTGCATATCAACGCCCCCTTATCCCTGTATGATCCGCCGGATCTCCTCAATGTCTTTGTCGGACAGAGCCTGCCGCTTGCCAAAAGCCGCAATAAAGGCAGGAAGGGATCCTTCAAATGTCTTATTCACAAATTCGTCCAGTTCCGCCTGCTGAATCTGATCCTTAGAAAAAAGCGAAGCAACCATCTTATTTTCAACCTTCAGCACGCCACGCTCTTCCAGCCGCTTCATCACCGTGTAGGTAGTCGTCAGCTTCCAGCCCAGCTTCTTCTGACACAGCTTTGCCAGCTCTGCCGCCCGGATTGGTTCATTCTCCCACATAACAAGGCAGAACCGGTATTCACTTTCATGGATCTTCGGTGTTTCCATATCTGTCACCCCTTTTTCTACTGTAGTAGAATTTCCGTTTTTATTCTACCGCAGTAGAAAAGAAATGTCAATAGGGTTTATAAGCTTGTTGCATCTATCCAGTCTTATAACTGACAAGACCTGCACCCCGGAGTGGGATGCAGGTCTTGCATTTTTACTGATGGTTAATCTTTATGGCCGTTTCTCCGATATACACGGTATCGACATCTTCGTAGTTGATAGGAGTCTGGAATACATAAGTGCAATAATGACAACCGGAATTGGAGACTAGATTACCATTACTAATTTGGGCAGTTTGACCTGCCTTGCTGGGGTAGGCAAACAGTTCCGTGCCGTCCTTCATTATAAATTTGAGAGCACCGAAGTCGCCAGCCTCTTGCACTTCGCCCGGAGCAAGGGTGTAATAAACAGTAGCACTCAATCCCTTCATCATTACAGAATGAATCATAGCGTCAACTTGATTGCCAGAGATCTGACTGTAAGAGCCGAAGATGGGTGATTGCAGCAGTTCTACTTCCGTATTTTCTACAGCAGCAAATGCAAAATTGAAAACCCAGGGACCTTCTGCAACATGTCGCATTGTGTATGGGTATTCGTCTTCCACATACCAAATGTCCGCAAGATGCATTGTTCTGTTTCTTCCATCTGCTAAGGTGAAATTGCCTCCCGGCATTCCGTAAACCTTGTATTCAATGTTCATCGAAATGGTATTTGCTTTGCCATCATTATCATCTAGGTGCCAAAATGCAGCTCCAACAGAACCGATACCGTGTTGATCTTCATAGCACAAACCCTTCATAGTTAAATCGAAGCCAGGAGAAATCGTTTCCAAATCGATTCCTTCCGGACCGATGACATCGACCAAAATGTGTGCTGTAGTACCGTCTGTTAAAGCGCCTTTTACAGTGACTGTATAGCCATCTGCAGTTACACTTTCTCCAATGTCCGCCAAGTGTTCTTCAATATAGGTAGCTTGGTTCTCTGAAAGAGAACTGCCTTGCTGAACTGAGAAAATAGACCGGAACAGATCTCCAAGATCTAAGGTTTCAGCCAGAACGCCACCCACGCCGAGCATAGCAACACACAGAACCGCCATTGTGATAGCGGATACCCTCCGACAGATAGTTTCGCGCCGGTATTCTTTTTCTGCTTGTGCTTCCTTATATGCCTCCCTGCGAGAAAATGCAATCTGTGCCATTTCCTCAGGACTCTTCATTGAAAAGCGCCTCCTTACATAATTCAGATTTCAGTGCCTTTTTTGCCTGATACAATAGATTCTCTATTTGACGCTTGCTTTTTTTCATAATCTTAGCTGCTTGCGCATTGCTAAAGCCTTCAAAGTAGACTAAGTACAAAGCCTGCGAGTAATCGCATTTGATCCGCCTTAACGCCCTACGGATCACAATTCGCTTTTCCTGCTGCAGATAATTGAGTTCCAGACTCATTTCATCAGCAGGAATATCACCGGAGGACTCCAGCGGCAGAGTAGTTTGCTTTGCCTGCTTTCTCAGATAGTCTATTGCAAGGTTTCTGGCAATCGTGTAGAGCCAAGTTTTGAATTGGGCACAAGGTGAGAAGAACGGTTTGTGAATTGCGATCTTAACAAAGGTTTCCTGAGCAAGATCTTCAGCAGCAAAAATATCATGGGTAAAGCTGTCCAGATAGAAGATCAGTCCGTTCTTATACTGGCGAATGAGTTCCACAAAAGCTTCATCGTCGCCGTCAATATAGCGGCTATAGAGATCCGTGCGGTTATCCACTGTTTTTGCCTTTTCAAAAAGGGCTTCGGCAGCACCATCAAGGACACGGAGGTAGCTACTTGCACCGTTATCCATTGACTTACTCCTTTCTGACAGGCTGCTTTTGTCCCCCTGTCACTTATTAAACGAAGTTTTTATAAAAAACACTTAGTTTAATTGTATCATTTCTTTCGCAACAACAAAAGAGCATAAAACGCTGTGCCCCAAGTCTGGCAATATCATTAAGTTGCTGTCATTCAGGCCGTCCCTACGACCTCAGTAAAACCAAGCAATAAGGGCGGCCAATGGCCACTGCTGCATATTCTAATGATACATTTTAAAATTACGCATCGTATCAAAGAACGATTTGTACAAAAGGGTCTGTTGCAAATAAGCAACAGACCCCCTATTTACGTTCGGTATATCACAGCCTTTGCCCGCTCCATATCCGCTTTCTTCACATAGATCTGATACAAAACAGAATCACTTACATTTTCGCCCAATGCACCGATCTGGCCGCTTCTTCTGCTTCCGTGACCCATGTTTTGCATGCTTTCCCTGTATGCTATGCCTGCATCCTTTAAAAGCGCAATTGCTCTAACATATTTCTCAATCTGCTGGGTAATGAGCAATTCCTTCCACGGTGAAAATAAACACATTTTGCTCCCTCCTGCTATCAATAATTAGATGCTGCATCCCCGGTGGTAATAACACGCTCCGTACCGGATACCTCACGGTAGAACGCGGCGATTGCAGACTGCTTATAAGGTGTCAGCCACAGGTTGCCGATCCCCAGTGTCAGAGAGCAGAGCAGATCCCAACCGATAAAGCTGAATTTCAGGCAGAACAGGCGGAAGCGATTGCCTGCCATCATCTGCTTGGACCGCTCAATGGCCTCGCTGGCAGTCAGTTCCGGATGCTCGGCCAGTATGTAGTTGGTCATTGCATAGCTGTAACCGGCAATAATACCGGGGATGATAAACAGCAGTGACCAGAGAAACACATACAGTCCCTGCAGAAACTTGACTGCGGCAGTTGTCTTCCAGTAGGTAAAGTAGCCGAACACGGTGCCAATTTCAGGCTCCTTCTCCCGATCCACCAAATCCAGATTGAACCGGGAATAACCGACTCCAACCACACTTCCCAGAACAAAGTAGACAACAGTCATTATCAGCGCTGCGATAATGATAAAGCTTACGCTGCCAAAGATAACGCCTGTGAGCTGTTCATTCCAGCCGGTACCGGAGGTATAGATCTTCTGCCCGGCGAATTCCAAAGCCACATTGGCACCGTTATCCCCAATATTCCAGGTGATCTCCGGCCCATTGGATGCCACAGCACCCAACAGCGATGCAAGCAGTCCGGCAATCACCGCAACCGCCCATCTGCCGGACAATGCATTTCTGGCTAAACTTCTAAAATCTGCTGCGTATTTCATTCTTCCACTCCCATCTTCTCCCGGAAATCTCCGAGGCTCTTATCATACTGCGCTTTACTGATTGCTCCTCTTTCAAGGAATAAATCAAGGGTTTTCTTTTGGTTTAAGAATAGCTGTTGCTTCATTTCTTCCGTGGAAAGGTTCGCCCACTCGTTTTTCGCTGGATTCATTTGCCGTTAATCCTTTCCTTCAGAATGTTGACTTCATAGCCATATATATCGTTTTCATACAGGAACCGTCTGGTCTTTCCATGATGGTCTGTAAAGTACACATAGAAGTAATGATTTCTGCTGGCACTTCGTCTGTAACGGTAAACTCTTTTGACTTCCCAGCAGCGCGTAATATCTTGGTAATTGAAATAGGTTCCATTAAAGGGATTGGTCTGATAATAGAATCCTTCTTCTTCGATTTTGATTTGGAAACAAAAGTAAGTAAACAGCGTGTTGATCAGCAAATAACCGACAATCAAAAGGCTGACCAGACCCATAATAAGGGCGATACCGCCTATCTGAAACATGGGAAAGGTAAAAATACAAGCCATACCAACTGCGACAAAAACGCCGATCAGGCCAACCATACCACTGGCTTTGCCGTCAATCCGGTATTGTTGTATATCCTGCACTTTCCCAGCCGTTTCTGCCTGTATACGCTTTACTAGATACTTTGCGGCTTTTTCATCATTGTAATAAAAAACAAACCGGGTGACCTTGCCATCCGATGTTTCAAAATGGCACCACTTGTTTTCATGACCACTGAGGTTTTGTCCCTTAGTGATCCATGCGTTTTTTAATTCTCCATAGTTATGGTACATACCATTGCCAATGTGGGTTTGGAAATAGAATCCATCCTTTCCGATCAGCACCTTATAAAACATTAGACGGTATAGCGTAAGGAGCAATACCGCAGCCATAATTCCGGTTAATATATCCCCGAAGAAGTATGCTCCGTTATTTGTTTTATGCAGCCATACACTCAGGCCACCGAAAAGGAGTGTCATACCCAAGGAAAGGATTACAGGCGTTTTTCCGGTGCCAATTTTATATTTCCATTGCTTTTCTTCCAATGCTTTTTCTCCTATCAATAGAGGTTGTTCTCATAGTCAGATGCATCGATAATAATCTTCTTACATTTCGGGCAGCAGTGACTCTCAATATGGTGGGGCGACATAAGCGGTACTTCTAGATGAAGGGCATACTTTTCTTTCCCGCCGGGAAGCGTGCTGATTTTGTGCTTTCTTTCGCTCCAAATGGTGTTTCCGCAGTTTAAGAAACCGGAAAGCATTTCAATATCACAATAAGGACATTTCATGTCGCAACCCCCTTACTTTGCCTGCAGTTCAATCAGAATTACTTCTGGAGGATTATTGATCCGGAACGTCAAGATGCTGTTTCCCACACCTCGGCTCACAAGCATACTGGTATTGTCTTCCGTGTAGATGCCTGCGTCATACTTTGGGAAAAGGCCTTGGTTTGGGGCCACAAGACCGCCGATAAATGGCAGGCGGAACTGGCCGCCGTGTGCGTGACCACTCAGGATCAAGTCCATATTGTGATCTGCGTAAGTGTCAAACAGTTCCGGCCGATGAGAGAGCAGGATGGTAAAACCATCGTCATCCGCATGGAGTTCTTCCAATTTTGTGTCCATCACAGTTTCCGCGTCACCAAACAGATAATCAGTCTGGTAGCTGGGGTCATTAACGCCAATCAGCGTGATTGTCTCTCCCCCATACCGATTTCAGTTCGACCATCTTCCAGCACGATGATGCCCGCTGCTTCCAAACCAGTCTTCAGCTCACCATACTCATTTACGCGGGCTTCGTGGTTGCCGGTTACGTAATAGCAGGGTGCGATCTTCACTGCTTCCCGGATGAACTGTAGGGCGATTTCTACTTTGGTATTACGGGAGTCAATCAAGTCGCCAGTGATGGCGATCATATCCGGTTCTGCCTCACGGAGCATCGATAATAGCTTTTCGTTATCCTTGCCCATTTCTGCATTGTGCAGATCTGAAACATGTGCAATGCGATATCCGTCAAAGCTTTCCGGAATGCGAGAGCTGCTGATGGCATAGGTGTTCAGCTCCAATGCGCTGTTGCCCCAGGCAATCCAGATAACCAGAGCTAAAAGGATAGCTGCCACAACAGCAAGGAATATGAACTTCTTTTTCTTCGCTGTCATGGTACACTACCTCCTATAAACCACTATGTCTATTAAGCAAAAAACTACTGAACACATCCAATAACCAACAAATGCAACGGATAGTAAATATAAAACACCCACTTCATCAGCTTGTTCACTTTTGGATTCTTACCTCGCTGTCCGTTGTACATCATCAAAATTGGAATTGCCAATACGACCCCCATTTGTATGAGTCCATACACCTTATCAAGTGCAAAGAAATAAACAGTCGCATAGATAGCAACATAAAAGGTCATCCAAAGCATTTGTGTTCTGAATTTGCCCCTATTGGTGCCGAAAGCCAAAATGCAAAGGGCCGCAATACAGCTCCAATCACTCGGGAAGCTAATCAGACAGATGAGAATGATGAGCAGAGGCTTTATGCCATCTTTCACTCTCTTACTCTCGGCCGCACGAAGCATTACCAAGCCCCATGCGAGAGACCACATAACGCTTGTCTGATTCAGAACATCTCCATAATAGAAAGGAATGAACGATTTCCAGTCAACATAGTTCATCGAAGCAAACATATACGGGAAGTGCGATATGATTGCAAACAGGAACAAGCGTGCCGTGTATTTGTTAACATCTTTCGTGTAGTGGTATCCCTCTGCTACAAAGTAGCACATAATCGGGCAAGTCAGCCTGCCAATGATGTGTAAGATCATCGGCAGCAACTCTTTGGAATAACTCGGATAAAGCATCCAGGCAATATGGTCTATGGTCATTGCAATAATTGCAATGAGCTTTATAGCATTTGAATTCAGTACTTTTCCTTTGACCATATCACTATACTCCTTCTTAATTTAGTTCCTTCTGGAACATTTCTCGGCATCAATTGCCAGCACCAACATCAGGGCACAGAGCGCATCCTGCGGGTTATAGACATCGATCACATATGTATCTGTCCAGTTCCAGATTTCCTTTGTGATATTGGCAACAGGTCTGTCGGAGCTATTCATGATCTGATAATCCCACTCAAACAGGTCTCCGTCTACATGCCAGCCATTGCAGTCGATATTATACTTGGGAAAGAAGAAGGTGAACTCCTTGCTGATGCAGCCAATATATCGGTCACCCAGATACATCTCAAACTTCGGCAGAAAAGTCAAAATCCGCTCCTTAACGGTACCGATCTCTCGACCTTGCGCATCGTAGATTTTTAAGCAGTGTCCCCAGGAAAGTTGTCCTCTGACAGTATAGAGTATCTTCCCTGCCTCGTTGTAAATATCGTAGCTGTCAAACCACGAAAAGAATCTTTGCTTAAATAACAGTTTCATTGGGTTCCTCCAGTTCGCGTTCAAAGCCTAAGTATCGGGTGCCCTGGAATGTTACGCGGCCGTTATCACCAACGACCAGCATACCATACTCATCCCGGCTGACCTTCAGTTCCATCCGGTCACCACTTTCAACCTCAAAGGTTACATGGTATGTGTGGGTGTGGTGATGGTGTCCATTGGAGTAATGGTGATGTGTTTTTCGCTGCATATCCACGATTTTAGCAGGCACAGTCAATCTGGGAGAGTTTTCGTTCTTAAACCATTGAGCAATATTCTTCGCAATAACGGCAAAAAACAGAATAAAGAACAGAACAACAAATATTTCCAAAACTGTACCTCCTTACAGAATCCGATATCCGGACTCGCACAAATGATAGACATAGGACATTTTATCTTCCTGCGTCCGGAATGTAAGCTTCTCATAACCTTCGGTCTCACAGAAGGTTACGATTCGCTTCTCTTTATCTACCCAAGCGGCAAATTCCGCTTGTTCTTCGCACTCTTCTTTCATTGATCTCGATCCCTTTCGCTGGCATATGCATCCAGCTTTCTTTCAAAACCCAGGTACCGCGTGCCTTGAAAAGTAAGCATACCACGGTCGCCTTCAATCAGCATTCCAAATTCATGGCCGGCAACACACAGTTCCATCCGGTCTCCGCTTTCCACTTGAAATGTCACATAGTAGGTGGTGGAGTGGGTTGTGTGGTGCATTCCAGTTCCGCCGTGATTGTGGTGATGATGGTGGGACACATTGGTCCGTTTTGCCACGATAGTTGCCGGCACGGTCAGTTTGGGAGAATGGTTGTTTTTGTTCCACTGGCTGATACCCTTCACAGCAATCACAATAAACATGCCAATCACCAGAACGAACACCAGCGTGAACATGATACCAAAAATGGTAAAGCCAGTTCCGAAACCGGAAAACCCAAAATCGTTAAAACCAAATCCCATACCCATTTTCTCTCCTCCATTATGCAAAATGAGGCCTTACATTGCTGCAAGGCCTCACCGCGAAACTTATTCGGTCACATTGTCATTGTCCTGAATCACAGGTGTTTCTGCAGCATTGGACACCTGGGGGACGACGACTACAGGGGGCTGATTGTCAGCGACCAGCTTGCCACCAAGCGCGCCCATCAGCAGGCTCTTCAGATCGATGCCCATACCGGCAGAGATGCCTTCGGTGATCTGGGTGGTGGAGTTGACGATATCGCTGACCAGCTTGGCGGAGTTGCCTTCGCCGTACATGGTGATCTTGTCAACCTTGCTCAGAGGCTCGGCGACATTCCGGGCAATCTCGGGCAGAGCAGCCATGATCATTTCGACCACTGCGGCTTCGCCATACTTCTTCATTGCCTCTGCCTTCTTGTCAATACCTTCGGCTTCTGCCAGAGCCTTGGCGCGGATGGCTTCTGCCTCTGCCTTACCAACTGCAGCGATACCTTCTGCTTCCTGCTCGCGGGCGAAGCGCTGTGCCTCAGCAATCTTCATCTGTGCAGCAGCTTCCTGCTCCTGCTCGAAGCGCTTAGCCTCGGCATCCTTCTGGCGCTTAAACAGTTCTGCCTGGGCTTCCTGCTCCTGACGGTAACGCTCAGCGTCAGCCTTCGCACGGATCTCAGCATCCAGTGTCTGCTTCTTGACCTCGACTTCACGTGCCTTCAGTTCAGCTTCCCGCTCAGCCTTTGCAATGTTTGCGTTGGCAGAGGTAACCTCGATGGTCTTTCTCTGCTCCTGCTCCTGGATAGAGTAAGCAGCATCGGCTTCTGCCTTCTTCACATCGGACTGCTGCTTCAGCTCGGCCTGGCGAATTGCCAGAGAAGTCTGCTTTTCGGCGATCTCCATGTCCGCCTGTACCTTAGCGTCATTGGCTTCCTTGGCAGCCTGTGCCTGAGAGATAGCGATATCACGGTCGGCCTGGGCCTTAGCGATGGCAGCGCCCTTCTTGATCTGGGAGATGTTATCGATACCCAAATCCTCGATCACATTATTCTGATCTGCGAAGGACTGGACATTAAAGGAGATCATTTCCAGACCCATCTTCTGCAAGTCGGGAACAGCATTTTCCTGTACCCGCTCACCGAAGGCCTTGCGGTCGATGACCATTTCCTCCAGCTTCATCTGGCCTACGATCTCACGCATATTGCCTTCCAGAGTATCCTGCACACGGCGAATGATCATTTCCTCGCCTTCGTTCAGGAAGAACTTGGAGGCCAGCTTCATCATCTCTTCACTCTGGCCAATTCGGATCTTAACGGTGGCGTCAACCTTGACGTTGATGTACTCTGCATTGGGGACGTAGTCGGTTGTCTTAACGTCAACAGAGAACATCTTCAGAGAAAGTTTATCCAGACGCTCCAGGAAAGGAATCCGAATACCGGCTTTACCGATCAGGATGCGAGGCTTGCGGAAGCCGGAAATGATGTACGCTGTATCCGGAGGAGATTTTACATATCCGGCGATAAGCAACAGGACGATTGCGGCAACTGCGATGCCAATACCAATTAACCATTCCATAGGGGTTCTCCTTTCTTATTCGGGGTTTACTTATGACTTATTATTAGCAGAATTTGAAGCGGTCTGCCGTTTTGGCTCAGCGGGGCCGTTCAAAACGACAATGCCGAACGCTTCTGCATATGCTGGGTTTGCGTTCACCTTTTCCATCAGTCGGATGGTAAGGATCCGTTCTCTCACACTCACAGGCATCCCTTCCTTTCTGGATACTCGGAACTTTGTCGCTCCTGCTATATCCATATTGTATGAGAAGCAGTGCCCGGAATAAAGGATCAGATCCGCAAAATAGAGGGTCAATTTTCTCCAATAGGAGAGAATTAACGGTTCTTAAATGCTTCGTACTGCGCTCTGTCTATGGCTCCGGTGTCCAGCATCCGCTCGCACCAAAGCTGCAGGGTCTCGACAGCAACGGAAATTTTCTCCAGTTCCTCCTGTATGTATACGAAATCAGCCAGCTCATCGCCGGAAATTTGTCCATCCACAGTGATTTCAATGAGGCGCTCCTTCTTTTTCTGCACGGCATTCAGGGAAGCAATTGTTTCAAGGACGATCTGGGACAGATCCTTCACCTTGATCTCGGGTACATACTGCTGACCGATGGGACACTGGTTAGCACAGTAGTAGTTGCACAGGCTGGGCTGCTTATATTTCCGGGCCATGACCAGCACTTCATCCGGATGGGGAAGCGTGCGGTCATTCTCAATTTTTTCAATACGCTCCGGGGAAAGTGTTTCCAGCAGCTCACCGGCTGCTTCTCTGGTCAGCTTCAAGCCTTCTCTGGTGGTCTGATACAGACTTTTATTCTCCTTTGTGGATACTCTTGCCATGTGATTACCTCTCAATCTCTTACGACCTGCCACACGCCGGTGTTTCTGTTTTTATTCTATCACCGATTCTCCCCAAACTCAATATGCCAGTTCATTTCCCTGCATAATAAGTGCCTTCTGCGAAAGGGTGATGTTCTTAACGGAGAATTAGAAAATGCCACTACGTGTGAGCATCGCATTTGTCCGGATAAGTGCAGAATGGGCTAAGCCCAAACCCATATTACAAGCAGAACGAGCAAGCGTAAAAGGATAAAACCTTCTATTCTTGCTCGGCTCGTTTTTTTATAAGTGAATTGATGCTGACGCATCATGAATTGGCTCCGCCATGATTTCTCGTTGGCGTACCGCCTCCTCCATAAATTGAATTGCAACCAATGTGCCGCAAGGCACAATTCATGCCGCAGGCAATTCATGAAAGCACAGCTTTCAATTCACGTAACCGCAAGGTTGCAATTCATTAGCGTGTTCTCCATTCATGTTAACACGCTAATTGACAAGGCTTTTTTTCGCATGTATAATAATCAAAAAACTACTTTTAGAGAAAGAGATGTTGCCTAATGACGAATATCCGAAAAAAGCAGAAGCCCTCGCTGCCCATGCTTCTTTTCATGACCGTTTTCCCTGTGGTGATTGTTTACTGGGAATTTGTTTTTGCAATCGCCACCTCAGCCAATGCCTTTTCTGCAGGTGCGCTGTGCAGGATCCTGTTTTCCGTTGCCTACGGCGGCATCCTCTATCTGCTGGCAACACTTTTTAAAAAACCAAAGGTTACTCACATTATCACGTCCATCCTGCTCCTCCTTCTGGCGGTTCCCTATCTTGTGGAATACTTTGTGTACCGTCAGTTCAAGGTGTTCTATGATGTGAACACCATTCTTCTGGGCGCAGAAGACGCCGTAGGCGGCTTTTCCGATGTGATTTTTTCCCTGATCTTCAGTTGGGACGGTTTTTTGAAGATCGCGCTGTTCTTTCTGCCTGTTATTCTGTACGCTGTCTTTGGCAGAAAGCTGTTTCCCGCACCCAAGGCCGGTATTCTCAGCCGGTGTATTGCGGTTATCCTGACTGTCCTGTGCTACGGCGCAAGCATGCTGGTCATTGGGAACGATCCGGTTTTACAGCCAGCCTATTCCACCCAGTATAACTATCAGTCTGCTGTCCAGCATTTCGGTCTGTTCAGCGGCATCCGCCTGGATATCAAGTACTTGAACACAGAGGACCCCATGGGCGGATTTGAACTGGAAACCACACCGCCTGTTACCACCGCACCTGTCCCGGAAACCACAGACCCGCCGGATACCACCGAACCCCCTGTCGTTACCGAGCCGCCCAAGGAGTACGGCTACAACGAAATGGATCTGGACCTTTCGGAAACAGAAGGCCGGATCGGCGAACTGAATACCTATGTCAGTTCTTTGACTCCTTCCCGCCAGAATGAATACACCGGTCTTTTCGAGGGCAAAAATCTTATCTTCATCTCTGCGGAAGCCTTTACCGCCGAGGTGATCGATCCTGAGCTGACACCTACCCTTTACCGGCTTGCCACCCAGGGCATCCAATTCACTGATTTCTACCAGCCGGACAGTGCAGGTACCACCGGCGGTGAATATCAGAATATCTTCGGCATGCTGCCCACCAACGGCGGCGCATCCTTCAAGGACACCGCTGACCATTACAATTACATGACCATCGCCAGCCAGCTGGACCGGCTGGGCTACTACGGCAAGGCCTACCATAACAACTCCTACACCTACTATTCCCGGCACCTGACCCATATCAATCTGGGCTACTCCGACGGCTTTATGGGCTACGGCAACGGCATGGAGCAATATGTCAAGAATCAGTGGCCCCAGAGCGATCTGGAAATGATTCAGGGCACCCTGCCCACCTATATCGACAAGCAGCCCTTTAACATCTACTATATGTCCGTCAGCGGTCACAGCGATTACACCCGGATCGACAACTGCATGACCTATAAGAACTGGGACAAGGTGGCCGATTTGGAATACTCCAATATTGTAAAGGGCTATCTGGCTGCCAATCTGGAGCTGGAATACGCGCTGGAATATCTGGTAGGCGAGCTGGAAGCAAAAGGCATTGCAGACGATACTGTTATCTGCATCTCCCCGGACCACTTCCCCTACGGACTGGACGAGGACGGCCGGTTCGGAAAAATGACCAACCTTTCCGAGCTGTTTGGCTATAATGTGACCAACTATTTCCAGCGGGATCACAATGCGCTGATCATCTGGAGCGGCTGTCTGGAGGACATGGAGCCTATCGTGGTGGACACTCCCACCTTCAGTCTGGATATCCTGCCTACCCTTTCCAACCTGTTCGGCACGGAATTTGATTCCCGGCTCTTCCCGGGCAGAGACGTTCTGTCTGATGCCCAGCCGCTGGTGTTCAATCTGAACTACGACTGGAAAACCGAACTGGGTACTTACTATGCCGGATACGGCCGGTTTGAACCGTATGATGAAAACGCCGTTATCCCAGAGGGCTATGTAGAAAGCATGAAAACAATCGTGCGTAATAAGATCCGTTACTGCACGTTGGCGCTGAACACCGATTATTACCGCTACCTATTCGAACCGAAGGAATAGCAAATCCCTGGTTAGCTTTCGTAGGGGTGGATATTATCCGCCAGCAGGCGAACACAGTTCGCCCCTGCATGCGTTCTTTTCAAATTTTTAGGGCGTGTTGCAAATGATATGCTCCCCATAGAGTAGACACTCGAAATAACAAAAATTTCGAGACTACGCTATGGGGAGCATTTCTTATGATTAAAAGGAAGTTAACACCGGAAGAGAAGATTGCAGCGGTAGAATCCTATCTGCAAGGAGAAGAT
>JAZNPV010000109.1:0-54298 GCA_045589835.1 Faecousia sp. | reverse complement strand
AGCTGCAGATCGTGGGTGATACCCCCGAGGGCCTGGATATTCTCCACGAAAGCGCTTCCGGCCGACTGAAAACCCTCATCGTCCGTGGCGCAGCCTGGGAGATCAGCACCAAAGCTGCCGCGGCGAAACCTGCTTACTTTGACGTGCTGCCCCTGTCTCTGGAAGAGATCTTTATTTATGAACTGGGAGGTGTGAACTATGAAGTTAAGAACATCGTACTTTAATACGTCGGTTTTAAGGAAGGATATCACCCGGTTCGCACCCCTGTGGGGACTGTATACGGTATTTACAGTCATCTTCGTGATTTTGAACGCAATGGACCGGGATGCGGCCTTTTTTGCCAATTATGCATCTGACTTCATGCAGATCCTGGGGCCTGTGAATCTGGTATATGCCGGTATTTGCGCCATGCTGCTGTTTGGTGATCTGTTCAATTCCCGGCTGTGCAACGCATTGCACGCCATGCCCATTCGCCGGGAAGGCTGGTTTTTGACCCATCTGGCAGCGGGTATGCTGATGTGTATTGTACCCAATACAGTGGGTGCTTTGGTGGCATCGGCGTATCTGGGGCGGTACTGCTATCTGGCATTTCTGTGGCTGGCAGTGGCGGTGCTGGAATTTATCTTTTTCTTCGGCGTGGGTGTATTCAGTGCCCTGTGCGCCGGAAATAAGCTGGGCATGGCAGCGGTGTATTGCTTGATTCATTTCTTTGCCATACTGGCAGGCTGCCTGATCGACTGTTTTTACGCACCTGTTTTTTATGGCATGGTATTCGACCTGTCTGCGTTCAGCAGATTCTGTCCGTATGCGCAGCTTGCAAACAGCGGATTCGTGAAGACACAATATGATAACATGTACGATATCACCCGGTTTTCCGGTTTTATACCGGAGGATTGGCAATATCTATGGATCGCCGCGGCGGTGGGTGCGGTACTGCTGCTGATGGCAGGATTGCTGTACAGAAAGCGGAAACTGGAGTGCGCCGGAGATTTTATCGTACTAAAAACAGCAGCCTATATATTTCTAATCCTTTACAGTCTTGGTGCAGGCGCGCTGCTGTTTTACATTTCGGATAGCAATTATCTGTTTTTGCTGGTCGGCATTGCGGTGGGCTTCTTTACGGGCAAAATGATTCTGGAGCGGAAGGTCAATATATTCCGGGGCAGAAATTTCCTTGCCTTCGGAGCGTTGGTGGGTGCGCTCATCGTTACGGTGCTGCTGACCTTCTGGGACCCGCTGGGCTTTACCCGGTATGTGCCGCAGATCCAGCAGATCAAAGCGGTATCCATATCCCCTTATACTGGCCAGTATTACCGGCAGACCCACAGCGTATGTCTGGAAGACCTGGCTGATGTGGAAACTGTCGTAGATATTCACCGGAATATGGCCTTGAACCGGTCCTACGGAGGTGATCTGCCCCTGTACATCCGGTATGAACTGGAAGACGGAACGGTAGTGGAGCGGGAATACAGTCTGGCGGCAGGCAGTGAAAACGGCCAAAAGCTGAAGGAGATATACAGCCGGGAGGAGGTCGTGCTGGGTGGTTATGACCGACAAACGGTGATGGAAAAGGCCATAAGGATGGAATTCAGCAGCTACGATAGCCAAATGCCGTATATAGGCATTCTGCCACAAGGAGAAGAAGAGGATGCACTGGTTCTGATGGATAAATACGGAAGTCAGGATGTGGAGATACTCTATGTGGATGGCAGCTTTGCCGATTCCGAATTGATGCAGGGGCTGATGGAAGCCATCGCTAAAGACTGCCGGGAGGACAATATGGCCCAGCAGAGTCAATTCCATGAGGATCAGAACCAGATAGGCTGGCTTTATATTAGCTGTAAACATGACAGATATTCTTATGTGGACATCAATATCGATATTTATGATGACTGCTATCATACGCTGCAGTATTTAAAATCCATAGCCGAAAGCTGAAAACAGGGCCTGTTGCAGTTTTGCAACAGGCCCTGATAAGTTTAACTGTCATCGCGAACCAGCCCGCAGGCTGGTGTGGCGATCCCCCGAAATAAAGAGGGATTCTATCGTTTTAGATGAATGTGTTTATGATTAAAGGAGATTGCCACGCCGGTGTGCGCACCGGCTCGCAATGACGCAGTTTTTTATACGGGCAAAAAGGCAGCGATGACCGCCAGAATGATGGCAGGCAGCAGGTTGGCTACCCGGATCCGCTTGTCCCACACCAGATTGATGCCCACGCAGAAAATAAGGATCGAGCCGATCAGCGACAGGTTGGCAAGGGCAGCTTCCGTCATCAGCGGCTTAATGAGCCGGGCAAGGCAGGTAACACCGCCCTGCAGAGCGATGACAGGAATGGCCGAAAAAATGCAGCCCTTACCAAGAGAGCAGGTCATGACCATGATGATCACAAGGTCAAGGATCGCCTTGGTAATCAGGGTGGAAGAATCTCCCTCAATGCCGTCCTGAATGGCGCCCACAATGGCCATAGCGCCGATGCAGACTGTCAAAGAAGCGGTGACAAAACCTTCCACAAAGAGCTTATCTTTGGCATTGCCGGTCTTGACCTTCAGCCAGCTTCCGAAACGCTCAAAGCCGCCCTCAATATTCAGCAGTTCACCGATCAGCCCACCCAGAGCCAGACAGATCACCGTCAGCATGGTTTGTCCACTGACAAGGGCTGTGCCTTCCACATGCATCATCTGCTCCAATGCGCCTGCGATGCCGATGAACAGCACGCTGACACCGCAGATCCGGGTAAGGGTTTGCTGATGGCGCTCCTGCAAAAGCTTACCGAACAGAAGCCCCAATATACCGCCAACCAGAATGGCTGCGGCGTTGATGATCGTGCCAAGACCGAACATAGCCATGCCTCCAAATGTTTTTTACAGTCTACCAAATCAGACAGAAAAAATCAATACAGATTCCGTGGGGAACAGGGGATGCCTGCCTTATTCACAACTTATGATAAAAAATATCTAAGAAAGATAAATAGAATTTTTGTTAACTTTACCTAAAAATACTGGCAGTAATTTGGCAGGAAATAGAGAAAAAGGAACATTTTGAGACTAGATTTGCGGAGGCTTTTGCTTTATAATGAGTGCTATTGGTATGGGTAAATCCATACATATTAAGGAGGAAGAAAAATGGCGAAAAAACCAGTTACACTGGATGCCAAAGGCTATCCGAAGTTTGGCATTCGCGACAAAATTGCATATGCTGCCGGTGACTTTGGCTGCAACATGAGCTTTGCCCTGAAGGGCACTGTTCAAACATTCTGGCTGGTCTACATGATGCTGGAGACCGGACTGCTCTCCATTCTCCTGTTGTTGGTGCAGATCTGGGACGCTGTCAACGATCCGCTGATCGGCTCTATGATCGACAACGACAAGCGGAACTATAAGCGCGGCAAATTCAAGCAGTACATCTTCATCGGTGCCTGCGGCCTGCTGGTAGGCGGTGCTGCGGTATTCCTGCCCTTCCCCAACGCTCCCATTGTTTTGAAGGCTGTTCTGTTCATTTTTGGTTATATTATTTGGGATGCCTGCTACACTGTAGCAAATGTTCCTTATGGCTCTATGCTGTCTTTGGTCACTGAGGATGTTGGTGAGCGTGCACAGCTGTCCACCTGGCGCAGCATCGGCTCCATGGTGGGCAACCTAGTTCCCGGCATCATTCTGCCCATGATCATCTGGCAGAAGGTCAAGTATGATGGCTCCGGCATCATTCCTAATATGGAGGGTACCTACCACAACAATCCCCTGACCAAAAAAGCTTACGAGATCGGCGATGTGATGCTCAGCCCTTTGACCGGAGAAAAAGCGCAGATCCTGCTGGGCGATCGCGTATTCTGGGCGGCTCTGCTGATGGGCGTTTTGGGATTCATTGCATTCCTGTTTATGATCAAGAATATCACCATCCGTGGTGATGAGAGCGCCGTCAAGACCAATGAGAGCGGAGAAAAGTTCAATGTCATTGTTGCTTTCAAGAACTTTATGAAAAACCGCCCCGCTGTGGGCGCTACTGTTGCTGCTATGGGTATGTTCCTGGGTATGCAGTCTGCGACTACCGCTAACTCTATCATGTTTGCTACCTATTTCGGCATGGCTGAGTTGTCTGGTGTTGTGCAGTTGATCGGTTTCCTGCCCATGTTCATATTTATGCCCTTTATTACCAAGATCGTCAAGAAGTACGGCAAGAAGGAAGCTTCCGTCTTTGGCACCGTCGTTTCTATTGTGGGAGGCCTGATTATGCTGGTATTCCCCTTGGTCGATAAGAGCATAGCGCTGGTAGTTTATATGGCTGGTTTGGTTGTCTTTGGCATTGGCATGGGTGTTTACACCTGTGTTTCCTGGGCAATGATGGGCGATGCTATTGACTACAATGAATGGAAGTTTGGCAAACGCGAAGAAGGTACAGTGTATTCTCTGCATTCCTTCTTCCGTAAGCTGGCACAGGGCGTTGGGCCTTCTGTTGTTTTGGTATTTATGGGTGTGCTGGGCTATCAGTCCAAGCTGGGTACCATCGGACAGTCTCCCGAAACCGCTATGAACATGTGCTGGCTGGTTGCCGGTCTGTATATGTTTAGCGCAGTGCTGCAGTTCATCGGTCTGGCTGTGATCTATAATCTGGATAAGAAGACCCTCAACAAGATGAACGAAGAGCTGGCTGCCCGTAAGGCCGTTGAATAATTCTATAAAATATTAAAAGTTAAGCGCCGGTTTTTTCGGAAACCGGCGCTTTTGCTATGCATTGTTCAGTTCTTCCTGAATTCGGGAGGCGATGGTGCAGTTGGGGGTGTGGGGGCAGGTCTCAAAGCAGCAATCCACTTCTAAGAGTGTGCCGTCTTCTGTGACGGCAGTTACCATCCGGCTGTCATCAATGCCCCGGCAGTAACCGCTGAAAAAAAGTTCCTTTTCCATATCAAAATTCCTCCATCACGCAGAAGCCCATGGGATCCAGTACCGTCCGTTCGGGAGAAAGGACACACAGATGATAGCTGTACAGCACATTGTTTGTGGGAATATCCCAAGGTTCATCACTTTGGTTTACATAAATCTTGAAATGTCTGCCATCCAGCTTTCTGCTAAAGCCCAGTTTTCCACTGCCTGCACAGAAGAATTCCGTATCACCCAACCGCAGGGGGGCATGATCTTTGCGCAGGATACCGAGCTTTTTGTGGTGCTCCAGAAGCACAGAATCTTCCTTGCCCCAAGGATAGGTGCGGCGGTTGAAGGGGTCCTTGTGGCCCTCCATACCAGCCTCGTCTCCATAGTACAGGCTGGGGGCGCCGGGCAGCATATACTGCAGGAAGGATGCCATCAGCAGCCGCTCCCGGGCCTGATACCGCTGTTCCGGTGGCAGAAAACGCAAGGCCTGTTCCTGCCGGCTGCCGGAAAAATCATCCACCAGTGCGGTGAGGATGCGGGCGGTATCATGGGTACCCAGCATATTCATATTACACAGCAGCACTTGCGGCGGATAATTCTCTACGATGGTCATGACTGTGTCCCGGAATTTACGGCCATCGTCCTGCCCACGCATGAAATCCAGAATTGCCGTGCGGAAGGGGTAGTTCATGCAGGAATCCAGCACCCCGTCTACAAAATAGCGGCGGCGGATATCATAAGCGATCTTGTTGGAGGCATCCTCCCAGACCTCGCCGATCAGCAGCGCATCGGGCTTTAATTGGCGGATACGGTCTTTCAGCAGTTTAATAAATTCGTTGGGCAGTTCGTCAACTACATCCAGACGGAAACCGTCAGCACCCAGCTTCAGCCAGTGGGCCACCACGGAATCGGGGCCGGTTATAATGTATTCCACAAAGGCCGGATCCATTTTGTTGACGGTGGGCAGGGTATCAAAATCCCACCAGCTGCGGTAGTGTTGCGGATACTGATGGAAGGTGTACCATGAGAAGTAGGGGGAGTCGGGGGAGCAGTATGCGCCGTTGCCGCCGAAGGTGCGTTCTTTATCGAAATACAGGCTGTTAGAGCCGGTGTGGGAGTACACGCCGTCTAAGATAACCTTGATATTCCGGCTGTGGGCAGCTTCACACATGGCTTTGAAGTCATCAATGGTGCCCAGCATGGGATCCGGTGTTTTGTAGTCTCCGGTGTCATAGCGGTGGCTGGAAAAGCTTTTGCTGATGGGGTTCAAATATAAAATGGTGGTGCCCAGCAAGGCAATGTAGTCCATTTTTTCTGTGATGCCCCGGAAGTTGCCGCCGTAAAAATCGTTGTTGAGGATCAAACCGTCTGCATTAGGACGCCAGTCCACGTCTTCGTTCCAATCCTTGTGGACGGTATAGGGTTCCAGCTTGCCGGTCAGGTCACACTGGCCGGATTTGTGAAAGCGGTCCGGAAAGACTTGGTAAATGACAGCACCTTTTGCCCAATCGGGAGTGGTGAAGTCCCCGGGGACACAGGAAAGCTGCCACAGATCGCCGGCTTCCATGTTGGTGTCGTCACCGTATTTAAAAAGACGGAAGCTGCTGTCCTGTTTGAAGATACGGAAAAAGTAAAAATACAGCCCCGGCGCCGGAAGGTCAAAGACAGCCCGGAACACCTCATAAGCACTCCGGGATTCTGTCCGCTTCATGGGTACAATAAAGGCGGGGGTACCGTCCTCATGGCTGAATACACATTCTGCGCCGACAGTGCCGACAGTGATGGGGATATGGACGTTCAGGGTGCAGCTTTGTTCCGGTGTCAATGTGCCGAAAGGGGACTTGTATATGCTTTTTTTGGAATCGTATAAGATGCGCATAGCATACTCCTGTGAGTCGATATTAGCCAATAAATTTGCATTTACTGTGCAGATTACCGTTTGCGGTTGCAGGGGCGGCGAATCGCCGCCCGTTCACCAATTTGATTGCAAAATGGTGAAACTTCTAGGGGAAATAAGCAATGATCGTCTGCAACGATGTGATTTTGCGTTGCAAAACCACCGGGCGGTAATAGCCGCCCATACAGGTCCTAATGAAAGACATAGGACAAACTGAAATATGGTTTGCTTCTTATAGCATAGAAGAATTTTGGGGAAAGTCAAGAAAAAACCGGGCAGATATGCCCGGTTTTCTTGTAATTCGTTATTGGCCCAGCATTTTACGGAAAAGGGCCATATATTTTTGGGCAGGCACGTTCCAGCTGAAGTCCTGCTCCATATCCGTACGCTGCAGGGCCCGGAAGGCTTCCGGATCTTGGTGATACAGCGTCAGGCAGCGCTTCAGTGCCCCATAGAAGTCATCGGCGTTGTAGCTCTGGAAGTTAAAACCCAGACCGCCCTTGCCGTTTTCGTCGGCAGGGGGGACGGTGTCCTTCAGACCGCCGGTGGCGTGTACCACAGGAACGGTGCCGTAGCGCATGGCGTTCATCTGGCTGAGGCCGCAGGGCTCACTTTTGGAGGGCATCAGATAGATATCGCCGCCGGCATAGATCCGGGATGCCAAGCCTAAATTGAAGGTGATCTTTGCGGCCACCCTGTCCGGGAATTCCCGGGCCAGACTTTCAAAGAACCGTTCGAAATGGGATTCGCCGGTACCAAGAATCAGCAGCTGGCAATTTTCTTCCCACATCAGCTTGCGGGCAATATAGCAAAGCAGATCCAGACCTTTGTGGCCGGCAAGCCGGGTCACCATGACCATCAGTGGCACATCGGCCTTTACCGGCAGGCCAACTTCTTTCTGCAGAGCAGCCTTGCAGGCGGCTTTTCCGGCTACAAAATTATGAGAATTGTAGTGGGCGGGCAGAGCCGGATCCGTTTCCGGATTGAAAGTACCCGTGTCAATACCGTTGGTAATGCCGGTCAGCTTACCTGCAGCATGGGACAGGATACCGTCCAGTCCGTGGGCATAGTAGGGATACATTAACTCTTTGGCATAGGTTTCGGAAACGGTAGTGACCAGATCAGCGGTCTCAATGGCACCTTTCATCACGTTTACCGCGCCGTTCATATCCAGCGTACCCCGGTATTCCCAGGGAAGAGCCAGTACATCATCAAAGAAGTCGGCGTTTGCCCAGCCCTGATATTCTACATTGTGGATAGTGAACATGCACTTGGTATCGGGCAGCAGGGGGCGGTACTGGGCCTGTAGCATGGTTGGCACCAACGCAGTCTGCCAGTCATTGCACTGGATCACATCGGGAATAAAATCCAAAGCGATCAGCGTGTCCAGACAGGCTTTTGAGAAGTAAGCAAACCGCTCGCCGTCGTCTGCATCGCCGTAGATGGTACCTTCCCGGGCACCGAAGTAATACAGATTATCGATGAAATAGACACTGACTGCATCTGTCCGGTTTTTCAGCTTGAAAATACCGGCATACTGCTGCCGCCACCCAAGGGCTACATGGAACTGGGCAACCTGCTCCACCTGATAGGCCGGATTGTCCTTGATCTTTTTGTAATAAGGAAGGATCAGAACCACTTCGTTACCCTCAATGCGGGACAGAGCGGCCGGAAGGGCTTCCATGACATCGCCCAGTCCGCCGGATTTGACATATGGGGCACCTTCGGAGGCCAGAATGGCGATCCTCATACAATTTCTCCTCTCTGGATGATAATAGGATTGGTGGGCGTGCCGATCAGTTTGGCACCGGGACGAACGACCACATCCTTGTCAAGAATCACGCATTTCAGTTCAGCGCCTTTTCCAACAACCGTGTCATTCATGATTACACAGTCCTCCACCTCTGCACCGGCGGCGATGGTGACCTGCCGGAACAATACGGAGTTTTCTGCTTCACCCTCCAGAATACAGCCGTCTGCCACGATGCAGTCTTCAATCTCGCAGTCTTCTCCGTAGTAGCTGGGAACCCGGTCACGGACACGGGTGTATACCGGGTGATTGGCACCGAACAGATCGTGCCGAATGTCCTTGTCGATCAGTGCAAGGGAATTATGGAAGTACTCTGCTACGGACTCGTTGTACAGGGCCACACCATCAAAGGGATATACATTGACCGATACGGCACCTTTCTGCCACTGACCCAGCACCAGATCCCGGTCCATGTGGTACAGATTGTGGGCAATATGCTCCTTCACCTGCCGGGTGAGCCACTTCTTGGACAGAACAAAGATATCCATGGAGGCAACGTAATCAGCAGGTGCCACATAGTCAACGGCCATATCAAGGATCTGGTTGCCAGCACCCAGCTTCAGCGCAAGATCGATCTGCTTGGTTCCGTTGCAGATACCGGCCTTGGTGACCACAGTGATTTCCTTACCGCTTTGTATATGGGCGGAAATTACCTTGGTCAGGTCGATGTTACTCAAAATGGCGGAGTCGATCATGACCACATATTCGTCATCCCCGCCGTACTCCAGAAAAGCCATGGCCGAGTACAGGGATTCCAGCTTGCCCCGGTAATTGTCGGTCTTGCTCATGGCATAGGGAGTCAGAAACTCCAGGCCGCCCTCTTCCAGTTCCAGACCCCATTCTTCGCCGGAGCCAATGTGGTTTGTCAGAGACTGATAATTGTGCCGGGTGACAATACCCACGTGACGTACGCCTGCACCGGCCAGATTGGAAAGGGCAAAGTCTACCTGACGGTAGCGGCCACCGAAGGGAAGGCTGGCCATGGTGCGCTTTTTTGTCAGATCGCCCAGTGTTGCATCGTTGGCGAAAATAATACCCATTACTTTCATAGCAAAGCCCTCCTTACAGCATTTCACCGGGCAGCAGCACGGTGTTGGCTTCTACCACAGCGCCCTTGGACAGAACGCTGATCTGCTTGTCATCCGTTTCGTCATACGCGCCGCCTACCACCGCGTTGCGGCAGACCCTGCTGTTCTCGCCCAGAATCGCATGACGGACAATGGCACCGGGCTCAATTACTACACCGGGCATGACCACGCTGTCTTCGATCAGGGCATCCTCACCGATGAAACAGCCGGTGGAGATAATGCTGTGGCGTACTGTGCCGTACACCTCGGAGCCTTCGGCGATGAAGCAGTTTACAGTTTTGGCATGGTTGTCGATGTAGGAAGAGGGGAGGGCGTTGTTGCGGGCGTAGATCTTGGCATGCTCATCGCCGCGAATATTGAAGGCCGGATTCTTACCCAGCAGCTCCATATTGGCCTCCCACAGGGAGTCGATGGTACCCACATCCTTCCAGTAGCCGTCAAAATTGTAGGCCATCATCTTGTGGCCTGCATTCAGCAGCTTGGGGATGATATTCTTGCCGAAGTCGTTGGAGGACTTCTCGTCTTCTTCGTCGGCAATCAGGGCTTCCCGCAGGACGCTCCAGTTAAATACATAGATACCCATGGAGGCGTTGGTGGATTTGGGCTTTTTGGGTTTTTCCTCAAACTCGTAAATGGAGTTATCGGGATTGGTGTTCAGAATGCCAAACCGGGAGGCTTCCTTCAACGGCACATCCCGCACGGCAATGGTGCAGGAGGCACCGGATTTTTCGTGGTATTCCACCATGGCAGCGTAGTCCATCTTGTAAATATGGTCGCCGGACAGAACTACAACATAATCCGGATCAAAGCGGTCAATAAAATCAATGTTCTGGTAGATGGCGTTGGCAGTGCCCTTATACCAGCCGCTCTTCTTGTCGTGACGCTCATAGGGAGGCAGAACCTGTGCGCAGCTGTGGGTCTTGTTCAAGCCCCAGGGCTGACCGTTGCCAATGTATTCATTTAATTCCAGCGGCTGATACTGCGTCAGAATACCCACGGTATCAATACCGGAGTTGACGCAGTTGGAAAGGGGAAAGTCAATAATGCGGTATTTGCCGCCGAAGGGAACAGCGGGCTTGGCGGTTTTTTCCGTCAGAACCTTCAGACGGCTGCCCTGGCCACCGGCCAGAAGCATAGCAATGCAGCGCTTTTTCTGAAAATACATGTTTACAGCTCCTTGTAGTTTGTTAGATAGGCAACACTTGCCTAATACATTTCCATATATAACATATCATATTTTTTATATTTATGAAAGCGTCATTATGCCTAAAACTTACTGGAAATTTCCGTTGTTTTTCACAATAGAATGGATGGGCAAAGGCGCCGTACTGGGCAATTCGACAGAATTCAGCAGCTTTTCCATCCAAATAATCCCATGCCAGCGACCCAGCTTAAAGCCGCATCCGGGCATGTCCGCCACATAACGATAGCCCACCGCTTTATGGAAAGCAACGGAGTCACGGTTTTCGGAGGTGATAATGGCGTATACTTTCAGATACCCCTGCAGGCGGAGCAGTGTTTCCAGTTCCCGGTACAGCTCTTTACCGATTCCCCGTCCCTGTGCTTCGGGACGCAAATAAATAGAAGCCTCCGCGCACCATTGAAAGGCAGCCCGCTCAAAGGGGGCGCTGCCATAGGCATAGCCCAGCACCCGTCCGTTTTCTTCCCATACCAACCATGGAAATTGGGCGGTCACAGAGAAAAACCGCCGGGAAAACGTATCCAAAGAGGGAACCGTATACTCAAAGCTGACAGCAGTATTCAGTATATAAGGGGCATAGATTTCCAGAATTTGGGGAACATCTTGCTCGGTTGCCATTCGTACGCACATAAATATACCTCCGGTGATTATATAATATTATTTTACGCGAATACACCGTAACCGTCAAGAAAAACAGAAAAGGTAAATTTCGGTTTATTGTTCGGTGTGCCATCAAATTAGTAAACTGTAGGGGCCGCCGGGGGCGTCGGCCCCTACAGTATGAATTAAAAACAGAACGATAAATACAAATTTCCCGATACTTGACAAATATGCTGACAAAGAGTTAAAATAACCATATATGTGCTTTAAAGGAGGGAAAACCATGGACGCTGGAAGTAGTAGCGGCAATATACCGGGCCGAAGTAGTCTGCGCGCCCATGGCGGCCGCTGACCTGTGACCCGGTGTGTCAATCCAATACATATTGAGGAGGAAACACCGGATGAGAGAACGATTTGAGATCGTGGAAAAAGCACTTGTAAAAATGCTGGAGGATAAGAAGTACGCTACTCTGCGGGATATTCTGATTACCATGAATCCTGCGGATATTGCTGCGCTTTTTACCAGTATAGAAGAACAGCGGCTGCCCCTGCTGTTCCGGCTGCTGCCCAAGGAGCTGGCGGCGGAGACTTTTGTGGAGATGGATCCGGAGGAGCAGGAACTGCTGATCCGGGGATTCTCGGATAATGAGCTGAAAGAGATCGTGGATGAACTGTACGTGGATGACGCGGCGGATCTGGTAGAGGAGATGCCGGCCAATGTGGTCAAGCGGATCCTGCGGCAGGCCGATCCGGAAATGCGCAAATCCATTAACCAGATCCTGCGCTACCCCGAAAACTCCGCAGGCTCTATCATGACTACCGAATATGTATCCCTGCGGCCCAATATGACCGTGGAAGAGGCGATTCTGCGGATCCGCCGGCAGGGATTTGACAAAGAGACCATCTATACCTGTTACGTTACCAAGGACAGAACCCTTGTGGGTCTGGTGACGGTCAAGGATCTTCTGCTTGCGGAAGATGACGAGATGCGGATTAGTGATATTATGTTAACCAATCTGATCTCCGTCACCACCATGACCGACCAGGAAGAAGTGGCAAGAATGCTGAGCAAGTATCACTTTCTTGCGTTGCCGGTAGTGGACGGCGAAAACCGGATGGTAGGTATTGTCACCTTCGATGATGCCATGGACGTTATGGAAGATGAGGCTACCGAGGATATCGAGATGATGGGCGGTATGCTGCCCTCGGAAAAGACCTATTTAAAGAGTTCTGCTTGGGAACTGTTTAAAAACCGTATTCCGTGGCTGCTGCTTCTGATGATCTCGGCGACCTTTACCGGCATGATTATCACAGGCTTTGAGGGCGCTCTGGCGGCGCAGGTGGCGTTGACAGCCTTTATCCCCATGCTGATGGGTACCGGCGGTAACTCCGGCTCCCAGTCTTCTGTTACCATTATCCGTGCGCTCAGTCTGGATGAACTGCAGTTTGCGGATCTTCCCAGGGTGCTGTGGAAGGAGATCCGTACAGCGGTGCTGTGCGGTCTGGCGCTGGCGGTTGTCTGCTTTGTCAAGATCTGGCTGGTGGACAAGCTGCTGCTTGGCAACGGCAATATTACACTGATGGTGGATGCGGTAGTGTGTCTTGCGCTGCTGGTAACGGTGGTAGTGGCCAAGATCGTGGGTGCTGTTCTGCCCATGGCCGCGAAGGCAGTTAAGCTGGATCCGGCGGTTATGGCCAGTCCCTTCATTACGTCCATCGTGGACGCATTGTCGTTGCTGGTGTATTTCCTGTTTGCAAAAATGCTGTTAAGCGTTTAATATTTTGGAGGTAAGAAAATGGAGAATATGTGGAACGGTTTTCACTGTGAAAAGTTTCAGTTTGAAGACCATGATGCGATCGTTGTGCATCCCCGGCAGGCCAACGGCTGGCTGGCGATCAAGACCGTATACTGGGATGCCTTCCCGAAAGCTATTGAAGTGCCTCTGTTGGAGCAGGGCTTCCATCTTTGCTTTGTTAAGAACGATACCCGCTGGGGTCTTGAATCAGATGTGGACCGGCAGGCCCGGTTTATCCGCTATGTGCAGCAGAAATGGGAACTGAAGGAGCAGTGTGTGCCGGTGGGTATGAGCTGCGGCGGCCTGATGGGCATTAAGCTGGCCGCCAAGTATCCGGAGCTGATCAAGTGCCTGTATCTGGATGCGCCCCTGCTTAATTACATGAGCTATCCCTGCGGCTTCGGTGCAGTGGCTCCTGGTGTAAGCGATCTTTTGGAAATGCTGAACGCATTGAAGCTGCGTAATATTTCCGAGCTGCTTTGCTACCGTCAAATGCCCATGCACAGACTGGATGCGCTGGTGGCAAGCCGTATCCCGGCAGTTATGGTGGTAGGCGACAGCGACCGGGTGGTGCCTTACTGCGAAAACGGTATTTTGCTGGAGCAGGCTTATCAGGCGGCCGGTATCGATCTGGAGGTTTATACCAAGAAGGGAGGAGACCATCATCCCCACGGCCTGGAGGATCCCACTCCTGCACTGCAGTTCATTTTGAAGTATTGTCAATAAGATTACAGCCGGGAGAAGTGCCTTAGTTCTCCCGGCTGTTTCCTACCCCAAAAAGCAAACAAATTTGTATTTATCTTTTGGTTGCAAATACCAATGTAGGGGCCGACGCCCTCGGCGGCCCGGTGGTTTTGCATAGCAAAACCACACTGCCATTGGCAATCCTTCGTTATTTTTTTCGAAAATCCCAATATCCAATATTTTATACAAAATATTGGGCGGGCCGCCGGGGGCGTCGGCCCCTACATATACAGATAAAACGGAGCGACAAACTGCAATTTGAATCCTGAAACAAAAAGAATGCGCCTGCTGATTTTCAGCAGGCGCTTTGAGTCGATTAACTTACTTTACCAGCAGTTCTGCAATCTGAATGGCATTCAGTGCAGCGCCCTTACGGACCTGGTCGCCGCAGCACCACAGGCAGATGCCGTTGTCGTCGGTCAGGTCGGGACGGATACGGCCGACGAACACCAGATCCTGACCACTGGTCTCCAGAGGCATGGGATACTGCTTGTTCTTCAGGTCATCTACCAGCTTCACGCCGGGGGCCTTGGCCAGAACCTCTCTGACCTGCTCCACAGTAACGGGAATATCAAAGTGCAGAGAAACGGAAATGGAGTGGCTGCGGATAACGGGAACGCGGACGCAGGTGCAGCTAACCTTCAGCTCGGGCAGGTGCATGATCTTGCGGCCCTCATTCTGCATCTTCATTTCCTCGCTGGTGTAGCCTTCAAACTGCTCGCCGCCGATCTGGGGGATCAGGTTGTAAGCGATCTGATGGGAGAAAACCTTGGGCTCGTAGGTCTCGCCCTTGGCGATGGCAGCTACTTCGTTCTCCAGCTCCACAGGACCGGCAGCGCCTGCGCCGGAAACAGCCTGATAGGTGGAGGTGGTCATGGTGCGGATGGGGGAGATGGCGTTCAGTGCGTTAACGGCGGTCATGGTGATGATGGTGGAGCAGTTGGGGTTGGAGATGATGCCCTTATTCCACTTTACATCCTCGGGGTTGACTTCAGGAACAACCAGAGGTACATCGGGATTCAGACGGAAGGCGGAGGAGTTATCTACGAAGACACAGCCGGCCTTTACGATAGCGGGAGCGAACTTCTCGGCAATGTCGTTCTCAGCGGCACCCAGTACGATGTCGATGCCCTCGAAGGCCTCATCGCATGCCAGCTCGATCTTTACGTCTTCACCTTTGAACTTCAGGGTCTTGCCTGCGCTGCGGGCGGAAGCCAGGGGAACCAGCTTGCCAACGGGGAAGTTGCGCTCTTCCAGAATGTTGATCATTTCCTGTCCTACGGCACCGGTGGCACCCAGAACAGCTACAGTGTACAGTTTTTCCATATTTCTTACCTCCCAAATTACTTTACGAAGCTGTTATACAGGACCCGGATGGCTTCGGCGAAGTCTTTGTTGTCTACGCCGAAGATGATGTTCAGTTCGTCGGGACCCTGATTGATCATACGGATGTTGATATCTGCTTCACCCAGTGCGGCAAAGACCTTACCGGAAATACCGGGGCGGAATGCCATGCGGCGGCCAACGGCGGCGACCACGGCAATCTTGTCGTGGACTTCCAGCGTATCGGGCTGCACATCCTGCTGGATCTCGCTGAGGATGGTGTACAGATTGTCGCTGACGGAAGCGGTGGGCAGCACAACGGAAACATTGTCGATGCCGTTGGGAACATAGTCAACGGAGATGTTATAGCGCTCCAGAACGCTCAGCATCTTACGCAGCACACCCACTTCGTTGCCCATGCCCCGCTTGGACATGGAGATGATAGTGAAGTCCTTCTTGCCGGTGATACCGGTGATGAAGCGGTTGGGGTCGGCATCGGTGTCGAAGCTTTCCTGAATCATGGTACCGGGATCGTTGGGAGCGTTGGTGTTGCGGATGTTCAGAGGAATGCCCTTTTCCCGGACGGGGAAGATAGTGCCCTCGTGCAGCACCTGTGCGCCGGAGTAGCTCAGCTCACGGAGCTCGTCATATGTAACCTCGGGGATGGGCTGGGGATTCTCCACGATCCGGGGGTCAGCCATCAGAATGCCGGAAACGTCGGTCCAGTTTTCGTAAACGTCAGCATCCAGGGCGGCTGCTGCCAGAGCGCCGGTGATGTCGCTGCCGCCACGGGAGAAGGTGCGGATGGCACCATTGGGCATAGTGCCGTAGAAGCCGGGGGTCACGATGCCTCTGCCCTTGACCATGGACTTGAAGGTGGCGTAAGAGGTTTCCTGATTGACAGTGCCGTCCAGATTGAACTTGATCCAGTCGGCGGCGTCGATAAAGTCGAAGTCCAGATATGCGGCCATCAGCTTGGCGGAGAAATATTCACCACGGCTGACCAGCGCATCCTGAGAAATGTTCTTGGCATCCAGCTGCTGCTTCAGCTGGGCAAATTCCGTTTCCAGATCCAGATCCAGCTTCAGCTCATCCCGGACCTCCAGATAACGGGAGGTGATCATTTCGAAAATAGGGGTGCAGTCCACGCCGTACTGTACGTGGGCATGGCACAGATACAGCAGATCGGTCAGCTTATGATCCTTGCTGTGGCGCTTACCAGCTGCGGAAACGATAACCACGCGCCGTCCCGGATCGGCCAGAACAATGTCACGCACCTTTTGGTATTGGCCGGCATCCGCCATGGAGGAGCCGCCGAATTTTGTTACTTTCAGCATATTCTACCTTCTTTCCAATTCCTGTTCGGGAATTTTAGCTTTCACTGACGGGCAGGGCTGCGATGAATGCACCGGGATTGGTCTTCAGCCATGCGTGCATAGCGGAAACGGCTACGGGCTTGGTGACGATGGCATCGCCCCAGCTTTCCTGCTTGTTTTCTTCCAGCCACGGGTCCTGTGCGCCGCTGACGTAGTAGCACAGCTCATCGGTATTTTCAGCGCTGACCTTGGCACCGTAGGGGCTGTAGAAGCCCTTGCCGGCCAGAACATCCGCACAGTCCTGCACCACATTATATGCGGTGGGGTAACGGCCTGCGCCCTGACCGTAGAAGCTCATGCGGCCGGAGGCACTGCCTACCAGCGTGATCAGGTTGTAGTTGGCGGGGACAGCGGCTTCCGGCTCACCCTGACGAACCAGCGTGGGCTGCACATAAGCCTGAATCTTGCCGTCCTGATTTTTACCGGTGGAGATCAGCTTGCAGACCAGACCGTGAGTCTTAAAGTTTGCCACGTCCTCGGCACGGATCTTGCTGATGCCGGCAGCGGGAACGCTGGCCGGATCCAGACTGACCGCAAAGCCGATGTTGGAGGACAGGATCACCTTGTGCCAGGTGTCGATGCCGTCCACGTCGGTGGAGGGGTTAGCCTCTGCATAGCCCAGAGCCTGTGCCTGAGACAGTGCGTCGGCGTAGGTCAGACCCAGACGGGTCATGGAGTCGAGAATGTAGTTACAGGTGCCGTTCATAATGCCGCCTACACGCTGCAGGGTCTGGATCCGGCGGGCACGCTCCAGCTCGGACAGCCAGCCGATACCGCCGCCAACGGCTGCGGTGCAGCGGAAGCTGATACCCTTGCTCTGTGCCAGAGGCAGCAGCTGGTCGTAGAAGGTGGCTACCAGTGCCTTGTTGGAGGTGACGATGTTTTTACCGGCCTCGATGGCGGCGCGAACGAACTCGTATGCAGGGTGCAGACCGCCCATGGCCTCCACAACGGTATCGATGGTAGTGTCTGTGATGATATCCTCAAAATTCTTTGTGACCTGTGCGTCGGGGAGGGTGATGTCCTCCAGACAGAGTACCTTTGCCACCTGCATGTCGGTGCGTTCTGCTGTCAAATCGTAGACACCTTTGCCTACCACGCCGAAACCGAGCAAACCAATTCGCATTTTCAAATCCTCCTTATTTATATCCCGGTGACTTTCCACCGAAAACACTTGCTTTTTAATGGAAAACAGTATATCATAATCTTGCAAAAAAAGCAATAGTGCCAAAAAATACAACTATATATTGGTAAAAAAACCGAGATTTGTGCATTATCACTTTGATCATAGATCAAAGATGGGAGGTTCCTATGTTATACCATTCGACAAGAAACAAAAATGCCCTTGTGGACAGCGCACAGGCGGTGCTTTCCGGCCTTGCACCGGACGGTGGACTGTATGTTCCCGAGGAGATTCCTCAGATCGACGTAAAGGCCTGTCTGGAGGAAAACACCATGGCTATGGCCAGCCGGATTATTTCTGCCATGCTGCCGGATATCGGCAATATGGACATGCTGGTTTCCCGGGCTTACACGGGCAAATTCCAGACCGAAGAGCTGACTCCCACTGTGGATACCGGAAAGTTCGGCGTGTTGGAGCTGTTCCGTGGCCCTACCTCTGCTTTTAAAGATGTGGCGCTGTGCATGCTGCCCCAGCTGCTGACCGCTGCCAAGACCCGGAAGGGTATGGAAGAGGATATTCTGATCCTGACCGCTACCTCCGGTGACACCGGTAAGGCGGCACTGGCAGGCTTCCAGGATGTACCCGGTGTGAAGATCTGCGTATTCTATCCCGATGGCGGCGTATCCAAGGTCCAGCGGGCACAAATGGTGACGCAGGAGGGCAATAATGTTGCAGTATGTGCTGTGGTGGGCAACTTTGACGATGCCCAGACCGGCGTGAAAAAGATCTTTGCCGCAGCGGAAAACGGCAGACTGCCCGGCGGCAACCGCTGCTGCCTGTCCTCTGCCAACTCTATCAATATCGGACGGCTGGCTCCTCAGATCACCTATTACTTTAAGGCCTACAGCGATCTGCTGAAACAGGGGAAAATCACCATGGGCGACAAGGTGAACTTCTGCGTTCCCACCGGCAACTTCGGCGACATTCTGGCCGGCTGGCTGGCCAAGAAAATGGGTCTGCCCGTAGGTCAGCTGATCTGTGCCTCCAACGCCAATAATGTACTTACCGACTTTATCCGCACCGGTACTTATGACCGCCGCCGTCCTCTCCACAAGACCACTTCTCCTTCCATGGATATTTTGGTGTCCTCCAATCTGGAGCGGCTGCTGTACTTCCTGTCCGGCTGCAATACGGACTTGGTGGCAGAGCTAATGGAAAAGCTGAACAGGGAAGGCATCTACACCGTGCCGGAAGACATGAAGCAGGCCATCACCGAGGAATTCTGGGCAGGCTACTGTGACGATGAGCGCACCGGCGAAACGATTGCCAAGGTGTTCAAGGAAAACGGCTATCTGTGCGATACCCATACCGCTACCGGCTGGGCGGTTGCTGAGGATTATGTAAACCAAACCGGCGATAACCGTCCTATGGTGGTGCTGTCTACCGCGTCTCCCTACAAGTTCCCCGCGGCGGTGCTGTCTGCGTTGGAGGATACAGACCTAACCGACGAGTTCGCCCAGATGGAGCGGCTGGAGCAGGTCAGTGGTGTACAGATTCCCGAAAACCTGAGCGGTCTGCGGCAGAAAACCGAGCGCCATACCGGCGTGATCGAGAAAGATCAGATGCTGGCCTATGTGATGGGGTTATAAAGCCAAAAAACCGTAAAATACAGCGCAAAAAGTTGTAAAAAGCCCTTGACTTTTGGTGTCTGCTTTGCTAAAATAGACCAGCCGCATTGAAGAGGCTCAAGTTGGTGCGCCCAAATGCACCCGCCTTAAAAGCGAGACTACACATTATAAAGTAGGTGAAAAGAAATGAAAGCAGTTATCGTGACCGGTGGTAAGCAGTACACCGTAGCTGAGGGCGATGTCCTGTACATCGAGAAGCTGGAGGTTGAGGCTGAAGCTACCGTGAAGTTCGAGCAGGTTCTGGCAGTGCTGGACGGTGAGAACTCCAAGATCGGCGCTCCCGTTGTGGAAGGTGCCGCAGTCGAGGCAAAGGTCGTCAAGAACGGCAAGGGCAAGAAGATCGACGTCTTCAAGTACAAGGCAAAGAAGAACGAGAAGAAGAAGATCGGCCACCGTCAGCCCTACACCAAGGTGGAAATCACCAAGATCGCACTGTAATTATGACTAGATGCGAGTTTTTTAGAGAAAATGAGAGGATCACCGGATTCTCCGTTTCCGGACACAGCGGTTACGCGGAAGCAGGTCAGGATGTCCTGTGCGCTGCTATTTCCGCCGCTGTTGCCTTGACCGAAACCACCATCAACGATGTGTGTGGCGGAAAGGCCAAGGTTCGGGTCAAAGAGGAGGACGCAAGAGTCACTTTGACCCTGCCCGCTTCCTGCGAGGAAGAGGATGCGATTCAGGCGGCATTGACCGGCCTGATGCTCTATCTGATCGGACTGCGGGACGATTATTCTGATTATATCGAAGTTTTGGAGGTGTAACACCATGCTGAAGATTGGTATTCAGTTCTTCGCTCACCACAAGGGCGGCGGTTCTACCAAGAACGGTCGTGATTCCGAGGCGAAGCGTCTGGGCGTAAAGCGTGCTGACGGTCAGTTCGTTCTGGCCGGTAACATTCTGGTTCGCCAGAGAGGCACTCACATCCATCCCGGTGTCAATGTCGGTATCGGCAGTGATGACACTCTGTTTGCTCTGGTTGACGGTACCGTCAAGTTTGAGCGCAAGGGTAAGGATCGCCGTCAGTGCTCCGTGTATGCTCAAGAGCAGTAATCACGAATCTATGTAAGCTTGGAAAGGCTGCTGCATCTGTGCAGCAGCCTTTTTACCTTGTATGGTCATGCTTGTTTATTTGGCCCAAAACAGGCAATCATGACTGTATAAGCCATTCCTTAAACACGGGAGGAATTTTGAAATGGAAATGTTTGTAGATAAGGTGCGCATCACCGTCAGCGGCGGTCGCGGCGGCGACGGTGCGGTGGCCTTTCACCGGGAAAAATACGTGGCATCCGGCGGCCCGGACGGCGGCGATGGCGGCCATGGCGGCAGCGTGATCCTGCGGGTCAACGACAATCTGTCCACACTGCTGGACTTTCGCTATAAGCGCAAATATGCGGCGCAGGCCGGCCAGAACGGCTTGGGCCGGAAGATGAGCGGCAAGCGTGGCGAGAATCTGATCATTCAGGTACCCCGCGGTACGGTTGTCCGGGATGAAGAATCCGGCCAGATCATTGTGGATATGTCCACAGGCGAGGATTTTATTCTTGCCAAGGGTGGCCGTGGCGGCTGGGGCAATGCCCACTATGCTACCCCCACCCGGCAGATTCCCCGGTTTGCCAAGGCAGGTCTGAAGGGACAGGAGCGAAACGTGATTCTGGAACTGAAGCTGTTGGCAGATGTGGGTCTGGTGGGCTTCCCCAATGTGGGTAAATCCACCCTGCTGTCCGTTACCTCCAATGCCCGGCCCAAGATTGCCAACTACCACTTTACTACGTTGTTTCCCAATCTGGGTGTGATCTACGTGGAAGAGGGCGTATCCTTCGTTATGGCGGATATCCCCGGTATTATCGAGGGTGCTGCGGAAGGTGCGGGCCTGGGCCACGATTTCCTGCGGCATATTGACCGCTGCCGTCTGCTGGTGCATGTGATCGATGTGTCCGGCTCCGAGGCAAGAGACCCGGTGGAGGACTTTGATGCCATTTGCGCGGAACTGGAGAACTATTCCGTGGATCTGAGCAACCGGCCCATGATTGTGGCTGCCAACAAATGCGATCTGCTGCCTCCTGATTCCGACAATCTGCAGCGGCTTCGTGAACACGTGGAGCAGGCAGGCTGTGAGCTGTATGAAATTTCCGCCGGTACCACCCAGGGCACTAAAAATCTGATGCGTGTGGTGGCGGAAAAGCTGCGTACTTTGCCTCCTGTGACCATTTATGAGCCGGAGTATGTGGAAGTGATCGAAGAGGCTGGTGATCCATCGGAGCTGGAGATCGAGCATCTGGGCAGCACATGGGTAGTTACCGGTACGTGGCTGGAGCGGCTGGTGGGCAATATTAATTTCGACGATTATGAATCCCGGAATTATTTTGATCTGCAGCTGCGCAAATGCGGCCTTTTTGCCCGACTGGAAGAAATGGGCATTCAGGACGGCGATGTGGTGGATATCTACGACATGGAATTTGAGTATCAGAGATAGAAAAAACATTTGCCATTTTCGATTATTTCCGATATAATAATAGAGTCACCAAACGGTGACTCTATTCCGCTTTTTCGGGGGTGTTGGGAATGATTCGACATTTAAAGCAGGAGCTGTTTCAGAGGTTTGGTACCATTTTGCCCGAAAAAGAGCAAAGTAAGCTGCGTACCAACAATCATTCGGTGGCGTTGCAGCCGGATAGCAGCAGTGTATATCAAACTGTGGCGGATACATGGCTGACCTATGAATCCGGATTGACGATCCTGTCTGTCTCGGCAGACAATGTGACCTATATAGACTATTATCTGGACAAGCCGGTACAGCTGCGCAGCGGTATCTGGTTTATGCTGACGGCCTTTCGCGAAAAATCGGCAGTGCAGATCTCCGGTTCTCTGCTGCCCCGGCTGGTGGAGACAAAAGCGGTAACCGGCAGTTTTGTGGTCAGCCCTCAGATGAAAATTGAAAGCCTTTATACTTTTTTCTATCACGAGAAGGAACGGGGCTTCCTGTTTTCCGGTGAATCCCACTCTATGCTGGAGCTGACCTATGTGGATCAGGGAACCCTCCATTCCGTTGTAGAAGGGCAGGACCTGCTGCTGGAGCAAGGGGATATGATGATCTACGGCCCGGACCAATGGCATATGCAGTATGCGGATATGGAGGTTGCGCCCCGCTATCTGACAATCTCCTTTGATGCAGAGGGCTGCGATCTGTCTAAGCTGATTAACCGGAAGTTCCGTTCCCCTCAAAAGGCCATCGCGCTGCTGCAGCAGATGCTGAGGGAGCAGGAGCGGATGGAGATCCACGCTAACGACATGATTATCAGCTTGCTGACGGTGCTGCTGATCACCCTGATGCGGGAAGTGGATCTGCCCGGTGACAAGCTGCAGCCTGCCCATTGCATCAACAGCGAGAATGAAATCATCAGCCGTGCCCAGCAGTATATCAGCAAGCATGTGCGGGAAAAACTGACGGTGCCCATGGTGGCGAAAAATGCGGATGTGAGCACCAGTTATCTGACTGCGCTGTTTCATAAGCATTTGCAGATTTCTCCCGGAGAGTATATCCGCCGCATCAAGCTGCAGGAGAGCAAGCAGATGATCCGGGAGGGCAATATGAATTTTACGGAGATCGCAACCGTTTTGCAGTATTCTACGATCCATCACTTCTCACGGCAGTTTAAGGAGAAGTTTGGCATTACACCTACGGAGTACGCAAAGTCGGTGAAGTAAGTTAATTTTATTGCGCCTTTACCGGTGCTAATGTAGGGGCCGCCGAGGGCGTCGGCCCCTACGGATGTAGAAGTATTAGATTGGAGTATCTATGGATTTTAAGGTGTTGGCGGTAGGCGATGTGGTGGGCAACCCCGGTATGGAGCGGGTCAGGCGCTCATTGCGCTATCTTAAACGGAAAACCGGCGCGGATTTTGTGGTGGTGAATGGTGAAAACGCCAGCGTTGTGGGTATGACGCCCCGACAAGGGGAGAAAATGCTGGACGCAGGCGCAGACGTGATTACCATGGGCAACCACACCTTTTCCAAGCGGGAGATCGTTGACTATATGGATGAGTGTCCCCAAATCCTGCGGCCTGCCAATTATGCGCCCCAGCAGCCGGGCCGGGGCGTGGGTATCTATGATACCCAGTTCGGGCCGGTGGCGGTTATAGATCTGATCGGCAGATGCAATATGGATTACGGTCCGGATAATCCGTTCCTGCTGGTGGAGAAGCTGTTGAAAGAGATTGATACAAAGCTGATCTTTGTGGAGGTTCATGCGGAGGCTACTTCTGAAAAGCTGGCCATGGGATATATGCTGGACGGACGGATCAGTGCCCTTTGGGGCACCCATACCCATGTGCCTACGGCGGATACCCGGATCCTACCTAAGGGTACCGGATATGTGACGGATTTGGGTATGACCGGCCCGAAAAATTCGGTACTGGGCATACGGCCCGAGCTGTCCATTGCCAAATTCCGGGGGGATCTGCCTAACCGCTATCAGTGGGCAGAGGGTCCTACCAAGATGGAAGCGGTTTTATTTACGATTGATACAACTACCGGCCTGTGCCGGGCGGTTGAAAGGGTGGATGTTTACGATGAAGATCCTGCACAGCGCTGACTGGCATCTGGATTCTCCCATACAGGGCAGATCGGCCAAGCAGACCCGGCTTCTGCGGCAGGCTTTGCTGCAGATTCCCGGCAGGATTGCGGCTTTATGCCGGCAGGAGAAGTGCGACATGGTGCTGCTGGCCGGTGATCTGTTTGACGGGGCATATTCCCGGGAAAGCTGCCGGATTGTTCGTGCGGCATTGGAGGAAATGGCGGTGCCGGTGTTTATTACACCCGGCAACCATGACTTTGCTGCCGGAGACAGTCTCTGGCTGACGGAAAGCTGGCCGGAAAATGTGCATGTATTCACAAAGCCTGCTATGGAAAGTGTGGAAGTTCCTGCGTTGGGCTGCCGTGTTTACGGCGCGGGCTTTGTATCCATGGATTGTCCCGGACTTTTGGAAAACTTCCGGGCAGAGGGGGATTGTGCCATTGGCATCCTGCACGGCGATCCCACCCAGACAAGCTCTCCTTACTGCCCGGTAACGCAGGCGCAGGTAAAGGAGTCTGGCCTTGCCTATCTGGCATTGGGCCATATCCACAAGGGTGGTTCGTTCCGGGCTGGGGATACTCTCTGCGCATGGCCCGGCTGCCCTATGGGCAGAGGCTACGATGAACAGGGGGACAAGGGTGTGCTGATCGTGGCACTTGAGGAACAGGTCAGTACCCGCTTTGTGCCGTTGGAGGGGCTTCGCTTTTATGATCTACAGATGGAGCCGGAGCAGTTGGACAGCATTCTGCCGCCGGTGGGAAGTGATGATTTTTACCGTATTACGTTGACGGGAGAAAGCGAATCTGTGGATATTCCCGCTTTGCAGCAGCAGTATGCCCGGTTTCCCAATCTGGAATTGCGGGATCAGACGGTACGGCCGGTAGATCCTTGGGCCGCTGCCGGAGAGGATTCCTTTGAAGGTACATACTTCAAAATGCTGCAGCAGGCAATGGAGGGACAGGATGAGCAGACCTGCCGCCAAATCCTGCTGGCGGCGAAGATTTCCCGTAAGATCTTGGACGGACAGGAGGTGGTTCTGCCGTGAGGATCTACAGCATGACCGCCACCTTCGGCAAGCTGGAACATGAGACGCTAACATTAGAGCCCGGTCTGAATGTGGTGGAAGCTCCCAATGAATGGGGAAAAAGTACATGGTGCGCGTTTCTGACGGCTATGCTTTACGGAATTGAGACCCGGGTTCATTCCACAAAAACGGCTCTGGCAGACAAAGAACGCTATTTGCCATGGTCTGGCAGTCCTATGTCCGGCAGGATCGATCTGTGCTGGTGCGGCCGGGATATCACCATTGAGCGCAGCACCAAGGGCCGCTCCATCTTTGGTCAGTTCCGGGCTTATGAAACGGATACCGGACTGGAAGTGGCAGAACTGACGGCGTCTAACTGCGGCCAGATGCTTCTGGGTGTGGAGAAAAGTGTGTTTATGCGAGCCGGTTTCTTGCGACTGACTGACTTGCCTGTAACACAGGACGAGTCCCTGCGCCGCAGACTCAATGCGTTGGTGACCACCGGTGACGAAAGTGGAACGGCAGATACGCTGGCCCAAAAGTTGAAGGATTTGAAAAACCGCTGTCGGGCAAACCGGGCAAACGGCCTGATTCCTCAGGCGCAGGCACAGAAAGAGGAGTTGGAGCGAAAGCTGCGGGAACTGTCGGAACTGCGCCAGCAGGCACAGCGGATCGGACAGCGGCAGGAAGAACTGGCAGAGTACGTGAAAAAGCTGGAAAATCACAAGGCAGCGCTGGAATACATGTCCGCGCAGGAATACGCGCAAAAGGCATTGGCAGCCCAGCAACATATGGAGGAGGTCAATGCCAGAGCGGTGGAACTGAAACAGGCTTGTGAGGTTCTGCCGAGAACAGAAGAATTGCTGCAATGTATTTCCAATCTGCAGCAGCTGCGGCAGCAGCGGGAGTCGCTGCAGATGGAAGCGCAAATGCAGACGGCAGCACCTTCTGCACCGGAAGTGCCGGTATATTTCCGGGGCTATACACCGGAGCAGGCGCTACAGCAGGCTGCCGAGGATAGGAAAGCTTTTGAAGAATGCAGCAGTCGGAAAAAGAGAACAGCACCGTGGCTGCTGATCGCGGGACTTGTGCTGAGCGTCTGTGGTGTCTTTTCATGGACCCAGCTGCAACGTGTGATGCCCGGGATCCTGCTGCTCATATTGGCGGTTGGCTGTTATGCCGGAGGGCTGATCCGGTATAATGCCGGATCAAGAAAGACACAAGCGCTCCAAAATCAGGCAGACCGTCTGCTGGAGCGGTACCGGCCTTTGCTGCCATCCCAGTGGGAGGATGCGGCCCTGCAGTACGGTCTGGAACGAAAAGAATATGAAGAAAAGCTGCAATTTTACCGCACTGAATTGTCCCGGCTGGGGGAGCGGATGGAGAAAGTGGCAAAGCAGATGGACCAGCTTACCCAAGGCAGAAGTTATCTACAATGCGAGCAGCAGTGGCAGCAGGAACTGGAGCTGCACAGAGAACTGGCGGCGGTTATGCGGGAACAGCGCCGGGCAGCGGATATGGCGCAGGCGTTTACCCAGGATCGGAAGCTGCCCCGGATGCCGGAAATGCCGGACGACATGACGTTCACGCAGGCAGAAACGGCCCGGCTGCTGGCAGATGCGGAGCTTGAACGGCATCAGCTGCAGCTGAAGCTGGGCCACTGTCAGGGTCAGATGGAAGCACTGGGACAGGAGGATATGCTGCATCAGCAGCTTGGCAGTACCGAAAGACGGCTGGAAAAGCTGGAGGAAACCTACGGCGCGCTGGAACTGGCGCTTATCACGCTGAATGCGGCCTCCAATGAGCTGCAGCGGCGGTTTGCGCCCCGGATATCCAACCGGGCGCAGGAGCTGTTCAGCAAGCTGACCGGTCACCGCTATGACCGGCTGACGCTGGGGGAGGATCTGTCATTAAGTGCCGGTGCCCAGGGAGAGGACACCCTGCGGCCGTCTCTTTGGCGCAGCGACGGAACAGTGGACCAGCTGTACCTTGCGCTGCGGCTGGCGGTATGGGAGGAACTGACACCGGATGCACCTCTGGTTCTGGATGACGCATTGGTGCGCTTTGACGATGTGCGTCTGGCTGCGGCAATGGACATTCTGCGCCAATGCGCGCAGGATAAGCAGGTGATCCTGTTTACCTGTCAAAGCCGGGAGGCGGCATTGCTGTAAAAGGCAAATTATTATTGTTGTTAATTGGAAACGCATAACGGAATACACAAATGCATTCCGGCATAGGTTAGATATAAAAGGAGTGGTTTTATGGAAGTGCGGGAAGTAACATATTTAGCCGTTGTGCTTCGGATTCTGGCAGCTATAGTGATTGGCGGTCTGATCGGACTGGAACGGGGACTGAAAAACCGGCCTGCCGGTTTGCGTACATACATGCTGGTGTGTACCGGTGCCTGTCTTGTGATGCTGACCAACCAGTACATTTTTCAGATTTTTGGTACAGGTGACCCGGTGCGGATGGGCGCACAGGTGGTCAGCGGTATCGGCTTTTTAGGTGCGGGAACCATCATCGTTACCCGGCATAATCAGATCAAAGGACTGACTACCGCCGCCGGGCTTTGGACATCGGCCGGAGTGGGGCTGGCTTTGGGCATCGGTTTTTATGAAGCGGCTGTTGTAGGCGGAATGGCGGCATTTACAGTCATGACGCTGTTGCAGAGCATGGATAACAGCATGCACCGCAGGGCAAGAAGAATGGAAGCCTATTTTGAGCTGGATAGCCAGTTGACGCTGGGAGACTTTCTGCGGCAGGTGCGCAGCCGGAATATTGAAGTGAGTGATGTGCAGCGGGAGAGCGGTACGGAAAATGACGTTGGCAGCCGTGCTTACATAGCAACCATGAAATCCAGGCAGCGCCGCAGCCATGGGGAGATTGCGGAAGAAATTCGCGCTATCCCAGGTGTGGTGTTTCTGGAAGAACTGTAGAATAGAACCTCCCCCTGTGGGGAGGTTTTTCTCTTGACTTGCAAAATGGAAATAGGTTTGCTATAATACAGGAAAAATCGGATAATCTTTCGTTTTCGGAGGGTATTATGGATATTATCATTGCTGGCGGCGGTAAAGTAGGACAGACTCTGGCGCGGCAGATGGCTGCGGAGGGGCATAATCTGACGCTGATCGATCTTCGCAATTCTGTGCTGGAAAAGGCTGTGGAACGCTATGATGCTATTGCGGTATCCGGCAACTGTGCATCCAGAGAAGTGCTGCTGCGCGCAGGTGTTGAGGAAGCGGAGCTGTTGATCGCTGCAACCAATGCGGATGAGGTGAATCTGCTGTGTTGCATGACAGCCCATGGCATCAACCGGAAGCTGCACACCATTGCCCGGATTCGCAATCCGGAATATGCTGAGCAGATTATGACTATGCGGGATGTTTTCCCTCTGTCGTTAACTGTCAATCCGGAAAAGCAGGCGGCAGTGGAAATGGAGCGGCTGCTGAAATTCCCGGGCTTTTTGCGGCGTGACAGCTTTGCCAGAGGCAGAGTGGAGATTGTAGAACTGCGTATTGACGGCCAGAGCAAGCTGTGCAACATTCCGCTGAGTGAAATGAGCAGCATCGTCAAGTGCAGGGTGCTGGTTTGTGCGGTTCTGCGGGCCGGGGCTGCGGTAGCACCCAAGGGCGATTTTGTGCTGCGGGAGGGAGACCGGATCTTCGTTACTGCACCCACCGCGAACCTGACTGTGCTTCTGAAAAATCTGGGTATTATTACCCGCCGTGTACGCAATGTTATGCTTTGCGGCGGCGGTCGGGTCAGCTATTATCTGGCAAGTCTGTTGGAAAAGGACGGAATCTCCGTGCAGCTGCTGGAAAAGAATTATGACCGTTGCGTGGAGCTGGCTCAAATGCTGCCCAAAACCTCGGTGATCCATGGTGACTGCAGCAGCCAGACCACACTGGAAAATCAAGGTATCAGCGATTGTGATGCACTTGTGACACTGACCGGGGTGGATGAGACGAATATGGTGGTATCCCTGTATGGCGGAAGCCGGGGGGTGCCCCAGATCATTACAAAGCTGAGCCGGGCCGAAAACAGCAGTATTGGCGACTCTATGGCTCTGGGCAGCATGGTATGCCCCAAGGAGCTGTGCTGCAATCATATTGTCCGGTATGTACGTGCCATGCAGAATCAGACCGGCGCTGCGGTTTCTGTGCATACCATTGCGGATGGGCAGGTGGAGGCTGTGGAATTTCTGGTGGATAGCACTACGAAAAATTGCAATGTGCCGCTGAAGCAGATGAAGCTGAAGCCCAATGTGCTGATCGTTAACATCACCCATGGGACCCGCACCGAGATTCCCAGCGGCGATTCTGTATTCGCGGAAGGAGATACGGTGGTGGTGGTCACCAGCGGCCGGGGTGTATTGCATCAGATCAACGATATTTTTGCCTGATAGGGGAATGATATGAACAATAAGATGATGGGGCGTTTTCTGGCCCAGATCATCGCCATTGAGGCGGTGTTTATGCTCCCTGCCCTTGGTATCAGCTTAGGCTGCGGAGAGTGGGATGCGGTAAAAGGCTTTTTGTATGCGCTGGCGGTCATGTTGGTTCTGTCAAGTGTGCTGTTTGCTCTGTGCCGCAAGGCGGACAGGCTGTTCGGTGCCCGGGAAGGCATGGTTTGTGTAGGCTTTAGCTGGGTGATGCTCAGCTTGTTGGGCTGTCTGCCTTTCTGGATCTCCGGAGAAATTCCCGCATTTATTGATGCGTTTTTTGAGATGGTATCCGGCTTTACCACCACAGGTGCGTCGATCTTATCCGATGTGGAGAGCCTTTCCAAGGGGCTGTTATATTGGCGCAGCTTCAGTCACTGGCTGGGCGGTATGGGTGTGCTGGTATTTCTGCTGGCCATCGCACCCGGCAGCGGCAAGGACAAAGGTTTTACCATGCAGCTGCTGCGGGCGGAAAGCCCCGGCCCGGATGTGGGCAAGCTGGTTCCCAGAATGAAGCAGACAGCCATGATTCTGTATCTGATCTACATTGTTTTAACCGTCATCAATGTGGTGTTTTTGCTGTTGGGCGGTATGCCGCTTTTTGATGCTTTGTGTACGGCGTTCGGCACTGCAGGCACCGGCGGCTTCGGAATAAAAAATGACTCTATGGCAGGTTATTCGCCCTATATACAAAATGTATGTACCGTGTTTATGCTGCTGTTTGGTGTAAATTTCAGCTGTTATTATCTGCTGCTGCTGCGGCAGTTCCGGAGTGTTTTTAAAGATGAGGAGCTGCGGCTGTATGTGGGGATAGTGGTTGTGGCTATCGGACTGATTGCTTGGAATATTTATGGGATCTACGGTAATTTGGCGGATACTGTGCGACATGCGGCGTTTCAGGTATCGTCGATTATGACGACTACCGGTTTTGCTACGACGGATTTTGACCTGTGGCCCAGCTTCTCGAAGTCGATCCTGCTGATGCTGATGGTGGTGGGTGCCTGTGCTGGTTCTACAGGCGGCGGATTCAAAGTGGCACGACTGCTGCTGGTGTTTAAAAGCCTGCGGCGGAATATTCGGCAGGTACTGAATTCTCAGAAGGTACAGATTGTGCGCAACAATGGCCGCGCTGTGGACGAGAAGGTCTTGGACAATACCAATGCCTATCTGGCAGCATATATGATAATTTTAATTCTGAGTATTCTGCTGATCTCGTTAGACGGTTTCTCAACAGGCACGAATATTTCTGCGGTACTGGCCTGCTTTAACAACATCGGCCCGGGCTTGGAGGCGGTAGGGCCTACCTGCAACTTTGGAGGCTACAGTGCTTTTTCTAAGCTGATTCTGATTATCGATATGCTGGCCGGCAGACTGGAGATCTTTCCCATACTGGTTCTTCTGTCACGCAGCACATGGAAAGGTAGATAACGCTAAGGGCGTGCTGCAATGCAGCACGCCCTGTTGTGTACCCCGGAGTGCCGGCAGCACCGACACTCCGATAAGAGATCGGATTACTGCAGGCCCTGCTCGTAAGCCTCGATCATCTTCTTGACCATCTGGCCGCCGACGGAGCCGGCTTCACGAGAAGTCAGGTGACCGTTGTAGCCGTTGGTCAGGTTAACGCCAACTTCCTGGGCAGCCTGCATCTTGAAACGGTCCATTGCCTCACGGGCCTGGGGAATGTTCAGCTGGTTGTTGTTATTGTTGCTCATGATAACTCTCTCCTTTTTCGTTTTCCCGGAAAGACGACGCTTTCCGGTTGGAGAGCATCTTTTCTTTCCGCAAGGCTAGTTTTACCCTTCATGCAAAAATAACACATGTTTCTTTTCGGAAAATGTCACAAAAAATGGAAACACAATCGAGTGGTAAAGATTCTTGATGAATTGTTTCCGAAAAATTCCTACAGATTAAAATAGCGGACGGCGTTGCGGCTGCTGACACCTTCAATGATCTTTTTCAGCGAAGGCTCGTAGGCGGGATATTCGCCCTTTTCTACCCAAGAACCAACCAGATTGCAAAGGATCCGGCGGAAGTAATCGTGGCGGGCATAGCTGAGGAAAGAACGGGAATCGGTAAGCATACCAATAAAGTTGCCCAGAAGGCCCAGATTGGCCAAACTCGTCATCTGTTCCTGCATACCGGTTTTGTTGTCGTTGAACCACCATGCGGAGCCGTGTTGGATCTTGCCGGGAATGGAACTGTCCTGAAAGCAGCCAATCAGCGTACCCAACTGGGCGTTGTCTGCAGGATTCAAAGAGTAGAGAATCGTTCTTGGGCAGGAAAGCTCCTCATCCAGTGCAGAAAGTAAGGCGGAAATATTGCCACCGCAGGTGTTCTGGGCAATGGCATCCACGCCGGTATCCGGGCCTTGCAGCCGGAAAATCCGGTTGTTGTTGTTCCGCAGGCAGGAGTAATGCAGCTGCATAACGATGTTCAGCCGGTAGTAGGCTTTGCCCAGATGCAGCAGGATCACAGTCTGGTAGCCCTCAGCTTCTTCAGCGGTTATGGCTTGACCCTGCAGCGCCTTTTGGTATACGGCATCTGCCTGCTCAATGGTGTAATTGCGGAAAGGAACGTAGTCCAGTCCATGGTCACTGGCCTTGCAGCCCCGGGCGTGGAAGTATTCCAGACGCTGGGTCAGTGCATCCAGCACATCCTGCATGGTAGGCAGGCTTTCCTTACCTACGCTGGCAGCCAGCTGCTTCATGTAGTCCGTAAAGCCGGGCTTGTGGATATTTACAGCCTTGTCCGGCCGGTAGGAGGGACCTACGACTGTGGTGATGGTGGGATCAGCGGCAATCTTCTCGTGCCATTGCAGATCGTCGATGGGATCGTCGGTGGTGCCGATGAAGGCAACATTTGCCTTGCGGATCAGACCCCGGGCGGTCATATCCGGATCGTTTCGCAGCAAGTCGTTGCAGTGATCCCAAATTCTTTGGGCGCTTTCCAGCGTTAAAGGCTCATAAACACCGAAAAATTGCTGCAGCTCCAGATGACACCAGTGGTACATGGGATTGCCAATGGCCATTTGCAGCGCTTCTGTAAATTTCAGAAAGCGTTCATAGCTGCTTTTATTGCCGGTGATATACTCCTCGTCTACGCCGTTGGAGCGCATCAGACGCCACTTGTAGTGGTCGCCGGCGTAGGAATCGTCCGGATTCCGGCCACCCAGCCAGACCTCTGCCAGGTCGTTGAATCGACGGTCCTCGTAAATTTCCCGGGGATTCAAATGGCAGTGATAGTCAATCAGGGGAAGAGAGCAGGCATAATCGTGGTAGAGATGTTTCGCTGTCGGGGTCTCCAGCAGAAAATCCTTGTCCATAAATGCGGTCATATGCAGACTCCTTTGTAAGTGTTGTGTCAGTAATAGCTTTTCAGCGGAGGATGGATATAGCGTTCATGGCTGATAGGCGCCGGACGGCCATACACGCCGGAAACCAGACCCAGCATGGCGTAAAGCGTAACAATGGAGGAACCGCCGTAGCTGATAAAGGGCAGGGTCAGGCCGATAACGGGTGTGACACCAATGCACATGCCTACGTTACTGATAATCTGGAAGATCAGGGCGGATGCTGCTCCGTAGCAGATCAGACGGCGCATGCTGTCCTGACTGCGTTTGCCCACCCAGATACAGCGAGCCACAATCAGAAAGAGCATGACCAGCACCAGAGCGCAGCCGATATAACCCAATTCCTCGCCGATGGCAGAGAAGATATAGTCCGTGTGCTGGGCAAACAGGGCACCCTGCTGGGTACGGTTGCCGTTAAACAGACCCTGTCCTGTCATGCCGCCGCCGGTCAGCGAACGCAGGGAGCGGATGGTATGGTATCGGGGGCCGGTACCCAGAGGATCCAGTTCCGGATTGAACAGCACTTCGATACGAAGCTGCTGTTCCTCATTCATAATTACATTCCAGATAACAGGAAATGCTGCTGCCAGACCGCCGCCTGCAGCAAGGAACCAGATCAGCTTCACGCCGCCGCCGAAGGTCATACCGATAAAAATGAACACAAAGATCAGAGAAACACCTGCATCTTTGGAAAGCAGCCAGTTCACACCCACCAAAAGAACAAGATGGAAGGCAATGTGCATTACAGAAGGAATCGACGACAACCGGTTCTGATGAGAGGCCATGACAGAGGCTGTGATCAGAATGTAGGTGATCTTACAGATTTCCGCAGGCTGGATATCAAAGGGCAGGAAGGGAAAACGGAGCCAGCTTCGGTTACCGAAAACAGCCCGCCCGAAGGGGATCAGCATCAAAAGAAGGCCGATATTAAAAATGACCAAGGCCAGACGGTGTTCCGAAAAGAACTCTGCATCAATGGAGGAGAAGACAATATAAAACAGCACACCCAGAGCGGCTGCGGAGATCTGGACGATCAGATAACGCCAGCTTTCCAAATAATCGGTTGTACTGGCAATGATCAGACAACCGAAGGCTGTGGTTACAAGGCACAGCAGCAGCAGAACCAGATCAGCTCTGCGGAATTCATCCCGGAATCGCAGCAAGTATTTTCTCACATCGTCACCTCCATACCAAATTATTGTAACACTTTTTTGCCTGATTGTAAACCTCTTTTACAAAGCTTAAGGCTTCCAAAAAAAGTGTTATGTAAATTCCAATATATTTTGCAATACGACTTGATTTTTTGCGCCGCAGATTGTAAAATTTTATAAACAATACGCTGTTATATGCGGGGCTTGTTAGGAGGTCACAGAATGAAAAAAACCGGTTTGCGAATGCTTGCGGCGGTGCTGGTGGCGGTTCTTGTGTGGAGCGGCGGGGCATCTGCCCTGCTGCCGAATGTATCTGCGGAGCAGGCGGTGCCACATGTGCCTACCTTCGAGAATACATATCAGAACACCGGCATCCAGCGGCTGGATATTTTGGGTGTTGCTTTGACGCAGCTGGATTATATGGAAGGGGACAATAACGATACCAAGTACGGCACATGGTACGGACTGCCCTATAATCCATGGTGTGCCATGTTTATTACATGGTGCGCAAGGCAGGCGGAGATCTCCACGGACATTCTGGGCAGGAGCGCACTGGCGTCTCCTGGTTATGCGTATTTTGACCTTGAAAAATTGGACGGAAATGAATATATGCCTTTGCCCGGCGATTTGTTCTTTACCAGAGACTACGCACATGTGGGATTAGTTCTCTGGGCCGATGGTGAGGATTTTTACACCATCGAAGCCAACAGTAATCTGGATCATAGCGAGGAAGGCTACTGGGTTGTTGCCAACCAGAGAAAGATCAATGAATACTGGTTCGGTTCTCCGGAATACGAGGGTGACGATCTGCTGCTGACCACAGGAGAAATGCATAACTATGTAAGAGGCTGTGAGCAGGAGCATCCCCACCGGTACTATTACGAATGTGCCGACTGCGGTGATAAGTATTATACAGGCTATACCGAGTACATGACTGACTGTTCCCGGTGCCACAGCTGCGGCTGTTCGGCTGAATACGCCGGTTATTATGTGAATACCCATGAGGGACTTCCCCTGAATGTACGCAAAAAGCACAGCTCCGAATCGGAGAAGGTGGGCGGACTGCCCTCCGGCGCGGTGGTACATGTGCTGGCAGCTGACCCGGAATATGGCTGGGCCCATATCGAATATGACGGTATGTACGGCCTGATTCCCCTGTGGTATCTGGAAAAAACCGTTCCGGCACCCCAAATGCCTGCCATCTCCACGGAACAGACCGAGTATAAAATGGGAAGCGCTATCCATGTGACATGGAATGCGGTGCAGGATAATGAGATTTTCCGGCTGCGGGTGGTCAAAGACGATGCGCTTCTGGAGGATCTGGATCTGGGCTTGCAGACATCCTGCACCCTGCAGTATCAGGAGCCCGGTGACTATCAGGTCTGGCTCAATGCCACCAATCTGACCGGATCCTCTGAGACTTGTGTGTGGAATTTCCGGGTACTGGATACCTTTGATATTACATATGACGCCAGCGGCGGCACAGGTGCGCCGCAGCCCCAACTGAAAAAGCTGGACCAGCCTATGACGCTGCCCAATGAGATCCCGGAACGGGAAGGCTATGTGTTCCTTGGCTGGACGGAAGAAAAGGACAGCAACCTTGGCGTTTACGGCCCCGGCGGCAGCTACAGCAAAAATGGTGACGCAGTTCTCTATGCGGCATGGAAGGAAGAGGCGGCTGCGGCGCAGACGCTGGAGATCACAGCCGGGCCGGATAATACCCTGTTTTTGCCGGAGGAAGCACTGAATACGTCCGGGCTGGAATTGAAGGTGACCTACAGCGATGGCTCCGGACGGCTGACGGATCAGGGCTTTGATGTTACGGGCTTTACCCAGGGACAGCTGGGAAAGCAGACCGTCAGCGTTTCCTGTGAGGGTTTGACAGCTACCTATGAAGTGGAAGTGGTTCAGCATATTCCGGGTGACATGAATCTGGATAAAACCGTGAATCGGGATGATGTGATGCAGCTTCTGTGGCACATTTCCTTCCCGGACAGGTTCCCCATTGAAGTGCCGGCGGATTTCACCGGTGACGGTGTGGTGAATCGTGACGATGTGATGCGGCTGTTGTGGCATATTTCTTTCCCGGACAGGTTCCCGCTGGAAATTGTACAGCCTGAGACTCCAGAGGATCCTGTAAACCCGGAAAACCCTGAGAACCCGGAGAACCCGGAGAATCCTGAGAATCCGGAGAATCCGGAGAATCCCGAGGATCCGGAGAATCCCGAGGATCCCGAGAACTCTGAGGATCCTGTGAATCCTGAAAATCCGGATGATCCGGAAAGCACTGTATAAGGAGATAGACATGAAGAAAATAATTGTGACCTTGCTGTGCCTGCTGTTAATCGGCTGCATGATTCTTGCCGTTGGCGCAACCGGCAGTGCCCGCATGAGTCTTTCCAGTTCCGCAAGCACCCTCTCCCGGGGGGATACCTTTACGATTACAGTCAGTCTGGCCAATGACCAGCCTGTCAGTAACGGCGGTATTGTGTTAAGCTATGACAGCAGCGTTTTTGAACTGACCGGCGGTAAAAGCCATGTGAGCAACGCAATTCTGGCAGAGGTATCTGCTGCCAATGGCGGCGGCGTGTTCATGCTGCAGGAGGATGCGGTGGTTTCCGGTACGATCTTTACGATCAACATGAAGGTGAAGAGCGATGCGGCTTTCGGTTCTTACACCATTTCCGGTACCCCCAGCCTGAATATTAGCTGCAGCATCAGCGGAACCAGCGTAAGTGTAGTCTGCAACCACAGCTTTGGTGCTGCCACAAAGGTTGACGATGATACCCATGAGAGTACTTGCTCCGTGTGCGGCGAAAAGAAGTCTGCTGACCACACATGGAACGACGGACAAATCACCAAGGCTCCCAGCTGCAAGGAAACCGGAACCAAGAAAGCAGCCTGTACTGCCTGCGGTTTTGAAAAAGAAGTTACTTTGGACAAAACCGAAGACCATACATACGGCAGTGCCACTAAGGTGGACGAAGCCAACCATAAGAGTACCTGTACCGTTTGCGGTAAGGAAGCCACGGTAGCCCATACATGGAACAGCGGTACAGTTACAAAGCAGGCAACCTGCAGCCAGACCGGTACCAGAGAGCGGACCTGTACAGCTACCGGCTGTGGCGCGAAAAAGACAGAGACTATTGCAAAGACAGGCACGCACAGCTACGGCGCGTGGAAGCAGACGGATGCCCAGAAGCATAGCCGCAGCTGCTCTGTTTGCGGACAGCAGGATACAGCGGCCCATTCCTACAGCAAATGGAGCCACGATGCGGCGAATCATTACCAGAACTGTGAGGTATGTGGTTTTACTGCCAACTCCGCGGCTCACGTACCCGGTCCTGATGCCACGGAAACCACCGATCAGGTCTGTACGGTCTGCGCCCGGATCCTGACGCCTAAGAGCAGTCATGTCCATGTATACTTGACACAGTGGGCATTTGATGAAAACAGTCACTGGCATGCCTGCGACGGCTGTGATCTGCAGGAAGATGCTGCGGCCCATGAATATGACAATGACTGCGATGAGGACTGCAACGTATGTGAGGCGAAAAGGGAAGTGATCCATGAGCTGCAGACGGATTGGACCTCTGACGACACCGGCCACTGGCATGTGTGCAAGAACTGCCAAAACAAGGTGGAGTTTGCTGCCCATACTGCTGCCAACACCGTAGACGGGGCGCAGGTCTGCTCCGTGTGCGAATATGTGATGGCACCTGCTGCGGACCATGAGCATCAATATGACCAGGGACATACCAATCACTGGCATGAGTGTGAATGCGGCCAGCAGTATAAGACCCATCCGGATACCTGTGATCTGTGTCAAACGCAGACCCAGTATTCGCCCTGGCTGCTGGTATGTGTGGCTGAAACATTGATTATTGCTGGGTTGGTGGCCTATATGTTTTTGGGCAGACGAAAGAAAAACAATTTTTGATAGACTACTGAAATAAACCTGCAAACGGGTGTGCTGCCAGCCGGCAGCACACCCTCTTTGTATCTTTTTGTAATTATTTTTGTAATTTCTCTTGATTTTTCAATTGAAAAGTTGTAAACTTTGGATGGAAAGAATGTGTCTGGCTGTTTGTGGAGGATGAAAAATGCGAATACGGCTGTTGTCGTTGTTACTAATTCTGGTGACGCTGCTGGGACTGGCTCTGCCGGTCAGCGCCGATTATGAGAATACATATACCAATACAGGTGACCAGCGTGCGGACATCGTGGGTGTGGCACTGACCCAGGTAGGCTACCGGGAGGGTAGTAATAATTATACCAAGTATGGCCAGTGGTACGGTTACCCCAACCATCCCTGGTGCGGTATTTTTGTCAGTTGGTGCGCCAATCAGGCAGGGATTCCTACCAGTATTATTAAAAAAGCGGGCAAGGCCAATCCTTGGGATTTCGGCTTTTCTGACTATTACTCCGGTTCCAGTTATACTCCGAAATCCGGCGATCTGTATTTCAAAACGGACTTCAGCCATATGGGAATCGTATATTATGTGGACGGATCCTATGTGTATACCATTGAAGGCAATACCAATGACAGCGGCTATGAGGGTGTGGGCGTTTTTATCCGCAAGCATAAGGTAAGCAGCCTTTACTATGTTTCGCCCAGCTACAGAAACGATGCTTCCCACAGCTACGAAAAGGGCTATGAGAGTGACCATCCCCACAAGGAATACTACCGCTGCAGTGATTGCGGCGACCGTTATTACACCGGCGGTTATGTTACAGTGGACAGCTGCAGAACCTGCATTGTGGAAAACTGCAGCCACAGTTACGGCAGCTGGACAAAGGAAAGCGACAGCAAGCATGCCCGTGTTTGCACCAAGTGTGAAAATAAGCAGACCGCATCCCATTCATGGGAGACGGTGAAGGTGATAAAGGAAGCCACCTGCGCGCAGGCGGGCAGTCAAGAACAGAGCTGTGCGTGCGGTGCCAGGAAAACTGTGACTGTTGCAAAAACCGATACCCACAGCTACGGACAGTGGACGCTGCAGGATGAGGTGAACCATATCCGGGAATGCTCTGTTTGCAAAAAACAGGAGCAGGAAGCACATACAATGGAAGAGCAGTGGGGAACAGACGATGCTGAGCATTGGAAAAGCTGTACAGTGTGTGCCGGAAAAGTGGCGCAGCAGGGACACAGCTTTGCCGACTGTGCCGCTCCCTGTGAAATCTGCGCCTTTGTAAGAGAAGAGGGCCATCTGTTCGGGACCCAGTGGAGCAGCGATGCAGATAGCCACTATCATGCATGCAGTGGGTGCAGCGAAAAGGAAAGTCTGGAAGCACATACCTATCTGGACAAATCCGATGACAAGGGAAGCTGGCGGGAATGTGCCGTCTGCAGCCATGTGGAGGACTATGCAGCTCATGTGCCCGGTCCTGCAGCAACGGAGGAGGCTGCCCAAAACTGTACACAATGCGGTTATGAACTGATGCCTATGCTGGCCCATGTACATGTGTATACCCCTATGGAAAGCAACGGGCTGACCCATTGGGGCAGCTGTGCCTGCGGAGAAAGCATTGGTCCGGAGCCCCATATCTGGGATGTGACTAAGGGGAAATGTGCTGTTTGTCAGGCAGACGCGCCTGCGGCTGCGCAGCAGAAGGACTGGGATTTTGTCTGGGTCTGGCTGGGTGCGGCCGGCATAGCGGGAATCGTGATCACGGTGATCGTAACGGTTGCGGTTGCCTGTAAGAAGAAAAAAGATCAGTAAACAGTACGACGCACCCCGGAAGGGGTGCGGCGTAAATATTTATGCCAGATAGATTGCCTTGCAGGCCAGCATGGTCTGATAGCAGTCCAGTTTGCTGACCAGTTCAATGGGGGCGTGCATACTCAGCACAGGCACGCCAATATCAACAGTGGAGATATTCCGGTTGGCCATATAGGCAGCTACTGTGCCGCCGCCGCCCTGATCCACCTTGCCCAGCGTGGCGATCTGCCACTGGATACCGGCGTTATCAAAGACAGTGCGTACATGGCGCATCACTTCAGCGGATGCGTCGCTGGCACCGCCCTTGCCCCGGGAACCGGTGTACTTGCAAACGGCCACGCCGTAGTTCAGCTGGCTGTTGTTACGCTTATCACAGGTTTCAGGGAAGTTGGGGTCATAAGCGTTGGAAACGTCGGCAGACATGCAGAAGGAGTTGGCGAAGCACTGGGTCAGCTTAACATTCTGGCTGTCGCAGAGCATTTCCATAAAATACTCGAAAGCCTGACTCTTCATGCCGGTGACACCTACAGAGCCGATCTCTTCCTTGTCGGCCAGAATGCAGACAGCTGTCTTTGTGGGGGTATCGATGGTGAAAATAGCTTCCAGTTCTGCGTAAGCGCAGACACGGTCGTCATGTCCGTAAGCACCCAGCAGGCTTCTGTCCAGGCCTACCTGGCGGCATTTGCCGGCAGGCACCAGATTCAATTCTGCGCTGTGGAAATCGGCCTCAATGATACCGTACTTTTCGTGGAGCAGCTTCATAATATTCAGCTTTACCAGATCAGCGCCCTCACCCTCAACAGGCTCAGTGCCCAGAATCACGTTCAACTGCTCACCGGCAATGCCTTCGGCCATCGTTTTTTTCATCTGATCGCCGGCCAGATGGATCAGCAGGTCAGAAACCATCAGTACAGGATCGTTATCGTCCTCACCGACGGTGACAGTGACGGTGGTACCGTCCCTGCGGCAGACAACGCCGTGCAGTGCCAGAGGAACGGTGGGCCACTGATACTTCTTAATACCGCCGTAGTAGTGGGTCTTGAAATAGGCGATCTCAGAATCTTCATACAGAGGATTGGGCTTCAGATCCATCCGGGGAGAGTCCACGTGGGCGGCGCAGATGTTGGCACCGCTTGCAAGGCTCTCGGTTCCGATCACGGCCAGCAGGATGCTCTTATCACGATTGTTCATATAGACCTTGTCACCGGGCTGCAGAGCCATGCCGGGAACCAGAGGCTTAAAGCCGTTCTTTTCTGCTTCCATTACAGCCCATGCGGTGGCTTCCCGCTCGGTCTTGCAGGCATCCATGAAAGCTGCGTAACGCTTACAGTAGCTTTCCATTTCGGTACGCTGCTGGGCGGTCAGCCTGGTGTAGCCGTTTTTGGGCGCGTTCAGAAGATTTTCGCGCAGTTCGTCAGTAGTCATAGTCAATCTCCTTTACGAGTTTTCTTTCATTATACCCAAGCCGTGGAAAAAGGCAAGGCATTTATTCTGAAATTCTTGGGAAGTCCCGTCGTTTACCAGCGTATAGTCACAAAATTCAGAAAATTCGTCCTGAGAACGCTGGGCGCCGATTCGCATGCGGGCGTATTCTTCCGAAATACGATCCCGGGCCATCAGCCGCTGAATGCGCGCATCTTCCGGTGCGGTAACAGCCACGGTAACATCGCACAGCGGTGCAAGGCCGCCTTCAAATAAACCGATGGCGTCGATGGCGGCCAGAGAGGGCTTGCTTTCCAGTATCTCCAATACTTTTTTCTTTACAGCACAGTGGGTGATCCGGTTCAGATCCTGCAAGGCGGCATTGTCGGAAAAAACAATGGCACCCAGTTTTTTGCGGTCAAGTCCGTTTGCGGAAACTGTACCGGGGAAGCGTGTTTCGATGGCAGCCAGAAGGGAAGTGTCGGTTTTCAGAAGCTGATGATAGATGGCATCGCAGTCCAGCACGATACCGCCAAGCTCCCGGATCACTTCTAAGGCGGTAGTCTTACCGCAGCCGGTGCCGCCGGTAATACCTACGATCATAGTTTTTCCTCCGCATCGATGATATGGAAAGCTGCGGCCTTCTTCAGCCGGTTCTGTACCGCATATGCCACGCCACCCCCAACGGGGCAACGGGCATAAACTCTGTGGATCGCCGGATCGTCCAGCTCCCGCAAAGCGGCAAACAAGCCGGCAGACAATGTGTTTACATCGGCCTCACTTCCGTAGGACAGGGGAGCGCAGCCCTCGTAGAGAGGGAGTTCTTCCACAAAGCACAGCACCCGGTCGCCCTCTTGATAGTGAGAACGGATGTAAGCGGCTGCTTTTTCCCGGCTGCCGGATACGATGACCACCTGACAGTCGGGAGCGTAGTGCCGGTACTTCATGCCGGGGGCTTTTACCACCGCGTCCTTGTCGATCTGGGCGGTAACGGCCTTATCCACCACCAGATCCCCCAGAACATCCATAAGCTGCTCCGGTGTGATGCCGCCGGGCCGCAGCAGCCGGGGGCGGTCTTCTGTCAGATCCACGATGGTGGATTCCAGACCTACCCGGCAGGGACCGCCGTCCACAATGGCATCAATTTTGCCGTCGTGGTCATGGAGTACGTGTTCGGCTGTGGTAGTGGAGGGCTTGCCGGAAATGTTGGCAGAGGGGGCAGCTACCGGTACACCCGCCAAACGAATAATCTCTCGGGTGACTGAGCTGTCGGGGCACCGGACTGCTACGGTGGGCAGGCCTGCGGTGGTGCACTTGGGCACAATATCCTTGGCAGGCAGCACCATGGTCAGCGGACCGGGCCAAAACCGTGCAGCCAATGTATATGCTGCCTGCGGAATGTGGTGGCAGAACAGTTCAATCTGCTCCGGGCCGCAAATATGCAGAATCAGAGGGTTGTCCTGCGGGCGGCCCTTGGCCAGAAAAATTTTGGCAACCGCATCAGGATCCAGTCCGCTGGCACCCAGACCGTAGACGGTCTCTGTGGGAATGGCTACCAAACCACCGTCCCGAATAATGCCTGCGGCGATCTGCGGAGTATTCGGTTCAGTTGCGGACAATACAAGGGTTTTCATAGAAACACCTCCTGAATACTAAAATCCCATGGCCTGCAGATGCTGAATGATCTGCAGATAAAAAAGGCCTACATCTGCCAGCTTCTTTTTTGTGCCGTATACGCCCACCATCTTGAAGTGGTCCGTATTGTTTCCGATTTTTCCACGGTAGTTTCCCCATTGGCTGGAGGAAACGGATACCATGCCGTCAGTTTCATCCTGCTCACAGTAGCGGGAGAGCCTGTAAGGAACGGGAAGAGCTGCTTTTTTGCCGGTGACGGCAGAGGAGTAGCTTTGATAATAAACGGAAGGAGCATCGGGAACATCCCGGTTGAACTGCTCCATAGCGGCCTGCGTCAGATCCTGCCCCAGTTGTAGGATGTCCGGCTCGCGATCACCGCAGATCCGATAAAAAAGGTTCGTAAAGAACGCAATAATATGCATTAAAGAACGGGGCATCTTCAGAAGCCATTCGCTGAATCCGGAGCCGTGATGGGGCGTGGACAACGTGGTAAGGGAAGCAACAGATCCGGCCATATCCAGACAGGAGATCATATACCGGCAATCCAGACCGCCTTTGGAATGGGCGATCAGGTTGACTTTTTCGCAATTCTCTTTTTTCAGGATATCCAGAATTTCCGCTTTCAGCTGGGTGGCATTGGTGGAAACGGCTCCCACACCATCTTGGTTGGTCACATATACCGTAAAGCCTTGCGCTTTCAGAAAGCCGGAGATGCCGCGGAAAGCATGCCAGAACCAGAAATCTTTGGCCATCATGCCGTGAACAAGTACAATAGGGTATTGGGGATTTTCCATAAAGCACCTCCCAAAAAGCGGAATATGAACGGGGCAGCTGTGTCTACAGCTGCCCCGTTGGGTTCAAATTACACAGTAGGCTGATTGGCAGCTTCGATGATCTGCACGAACTTTTCGGGGACCAGAGATGCACCGCCGATCAGACCGCCGTCGATGTCGGGCTGTGCCAGCAGCTCATAGGCGTTCTTCTCGTTCATGCTGCCGCCGTACAGAATGGAGATGGCACGGGCGTTCTTGGAGGAGTACAGCTTACGCACCACGGTACGGATGCTCTCGCAGACTTCCTCGGCCTGCTGGGGGGTAGCGGTGCGGCCGGTGCCGATGGCCCAGATAGGCTCGTAAGCGATGATGACCTTGCGGATCTTTTCCTCGGAAACATTCTGCAGGCCCAGCTTGATCTGCATAGCGATCCACTCGGCGGTGATACCGGCTTCCCGCTGCCCCAGGCTTTCACCGCAGCACATAATAGGAATCAGACCGGCATCCAGTGCAGCCAGAACCTTGGCGTTGACATCTGCGTCAGTCTCGCCCATGGCACGGCGCTCGGAGTGACCGATGATTACGTACTTGCAGCCGGCATCTACCAGCATATTGGTAGCGATCTCGCCTGTGTAAGCGCCGGAAGCGTTGGCGTTGCAGTTTTCAGCGCCGATACCGACTCTGGTTTCGCGCATGGCACGGATTGCAGCGGGAATGCAAACGGCGGGAACGCACAGAGCAACATCACACCAGCGGCCCTTGGGCATGATAGACTTCAGCTGGTTCATGAACTCCTTGGTCTCGCTGGGGGTCTTGTTCATCTTCCAGTTACCGGCAATGACGGTCTTGCGATACTTTCTGTTCATTTTAATAGCTCCTTTTATATGCGCATCGGTCAAACGATGTGGATTTACATAGTTATTGGTTTGTGATTATGTAAGGGCGAGGAAAGACTCCCTCTGATAAGGGAGCTGTCGCCGCAGGCGACTGAAGGAGAGACAAAAACGAAATTCTCTCCCCCAGTCAGCTTCGCTGCCAGCCCCCTCGTCAGAGGGGGCCTTATTGCAGCGTAAACTGACAATTTCTTAATTATTTATCTTCCAGACATGCGATACCGGGCAGCTCAAGGCCTTCCAGGAATTCCAGAGAAGCGCCGCCGCCGGTGGAGATGTGGGTGATGTGGGAAGCAAAGCCCAGCTGTTCACAGGCCGCAGCGCTGTCGCCGCCGCCAACGATGGTCACAGCTTCGGAATCGGCCAGAGCCTGTGCAACAGCGATGGTGCCCTTGGCCAGTGTGGGATTCTCAAACACGCCCATAGGGCCGTTCCAGACAACGGTCTTGGCAGCCTTGGCAGCTGCGGCGAACTCGGCGCATGCCTTGGGGCCAATGTCCAGACCCATCTGGTCGGCGGGGATGGCGGTGCAGTCCACATAGTCGACAGCAATCTCAGCGTCGATGGGGTTGGGGAAGGAAGCGGCAACAGCGGTGTCAACAGGCAGCAGCAGCTTAACGCCCTTGGCCTCGGCCTTAGCCATCATTTCCTTGCAGTACTCCAGCTTTTCATTGTCAACCAGAGACTTGCCTACGGTGTAGCCCTGAGCGGCCAGGAAGGTATAAGCCATACCGCCGCCGATAATCAGGGTATCCACCTTTTCCAGCAGGTTATTGATAACATTCAGCTTGTCGGAAACCTTGGCACCGCCCAGAATGGCAACGAAGGGACGCTCGGGGTTGGCCAGCGCCTTGCCCATAATGGAAACTTCCTTCTGCACCAGATAACCGGAAACAGCGGGCAGGTAGTCAGCTACGCCGGCGGTGGAGGAGTGGGCCCGGTGAGCGGTACCGAATGCGTCGTTTACGAAAATGTCGGCCAGTTCAGCCAGCGCCTTGCTCAGCTCGGGATCGTTCTTGGTCTCACCCTTAATGTAACGGGTGTTTTCCAGCAGCATCACGTCGCCGTTTTGCAGAGCGGCAGCCTTGGTCTTGGAGTCCTCGCCGGCTACGTCGGAAGCCATGACAACTTCCTTGCCCAGCAGCTGGGACAGGCGGTCAGCCACGATTTTCAGGCTCAGCTCGGGCTTCCATTCACCCTTGGGCTTGCCCATGTGGGAGCAGAGAATGACCTTAGCGCCCTTATCCACCAGATACTGGATGGTGGGCATGGCAGCTACGATCCGCTTGTCGGAAGTGATCTTGCCGTCCTTGGTGGGAACATTGAAGTCACAGCGGCACAGAACGCGCTTGCCGGCTACTTCAATGTCTTCGATAGACTTCTTGTTGTAGTTCATTGTGATTCCTCCATATTTTCAAAAATCATTGCTGATTCGCATTTTTCCGTGATCCTGCAGGCCGGGGAAATCCAGCTGGCGCAGGGCTTCATATACGGTGATCGCTACGGAATTGCTGAGGTTCAGGCTTCTGGCCTCCTGACGCATGGGAAGGCGGATGCAGCTTTCCCGATGGGCTTCCAGAAAATCCTCGGGAAGACCTTTGGTTTCCTTGCCGAAAAACAGGTAACAGCCGTCCTGAAATTCAGCTTGTGTGTAGCTTTTCGGTGCTTTTGTGGACAGGCACCACATTTGCTTTACATCGTTCTTGGAGAAGAAATCCTGCAGGTTTTCGTAATCCCGCACGTCCACCAGATGCCAATAGTCCAGACCTGCCCGCTTGACAGCTTTTTCTGAGATATCAAAGCCCAGAGGGCGGATCAGGTGCAGTACACAGCCGGTGGCGGCACAGGTACGGGCGATGTTGCCGCAGTTTTGCGGGATCTCCGGTTCCACCAACACAATATTCAGCATAGTCCTCACCTCTGCTGGCAGGTTTTCCCCAATTTCATTGCTAGGTTATTGTATGTCAAATGCACTGTAAAATCAATGAAAAAATTCCAGAAAAAAAGAACTTTTCATAGTATTCACATAAAAAAAGTCCAGCGCCGTGGAAATTTGTGAAAAATGTTATGAAATACGGCGCACCGCAAAAAGCGGTGCGCCGGAAACTTTTAGCCGATAAAGAAATGTACACACAGGGGAATGGTAATCAGCGCAAGAACAGTGGAGATCAGCGTGAAACTGGCACCGGTTTTACAGTCCTGCCCGGTCATTTTTGCAAAAACGATGGTATTGGCACCGCAGGGCATGGCGTAGGTCAGAATGGCGGAGGTAAGGGCAATCTCCATATGCGTGATTTTTAGCAAAGCAAACATAACTGCAGGAATGATTAAAAGCCGCAGTGCGCAGATAAGATATGCCTGCTTGTTAGAGAGCAGTTCTTTCAGATTGTACTGAGAGATCACCATGCCGATCAACAGCATGCTGATGGGGGACATGCACGCTGCTGCTTTCTGAACCGCATCGGTTACGAGACCCGGGATGGACAATCCGGTAATACCTACAACCGCACCTACAAAGGTGGCGATGATGGAAGGATTCAGTACCTTTTTCAACAGATCCTTGCCGCTGGTCCGGTTCGTCAGCATAGCATAACCTGCAGAATGGGTGTAAACAGCCATGGGCAGGGTGAAGATCATCATATCCAGCAAAGTATCGCTGCCGAAGATGCTTTGAGCAAGCGCGTAACCAATGTAGCCATAGTTGGGAATGGTAAGGGAATACCGGTATACAAGCCGCTGGTAGGCATCCTTTACCATGATATGTGCCAGCAGCTTGGAACCGATCACCAGCAGGATCAACAGGCAAAGGGAAATCAGCAGAATCGGGTATTTTTCCAGCAGATAGGTCACAGTAAAGCGCTGGGAGAACGTGTTGAAGGCCACACAGGGAAGAAAAACGTATACCTCCAGAGTGGAAAGAAGCTGGGTCTTGTCGGCATTTACCAGCTTGCTTTTGCACAAAAGAAAGCCGGTCAGCGCAAAAATAAACAGAATCAGCACCTGCTCAAAAACGACGGACATAACAGTCACCTCTCAAAATAAAACTGCGCTTATTGTATGATAAATAAAAACGTAAATCAATAGTTTGATTTGCTGTTTAATGGCTTTTTCTAACACAATATTGTATAAATTGATAAACGGCACAGAAAAGAAACGGTTTATTGGGGAAGAATGGATCAAGCCGAAAAAAGAAAAAAAGATACTTGCATATTTCTTTGCGCATGGTATAATTAAACTATATGAGGGAGTAATTCCGCACAGCGATAGCTGTGCGAAGCAGATTCGTCAAAACGGCCTTTGGCCCGGATCGCTAGTAAGAATGAGACTCATGTGCTGCAGGCGCAGTGCATGGGTCTTTTATTTTTTAAAAAGGAGAATGACCTGATGAAGAAAACTTACACCCAATCAGCACAGGAAGTTTTGCAAGGTCTCGGTGTTGGTATGGAAGGACTGTGCGCAGCCGAGGCACAGGAACGTCTGGCCAAGTATGGCCCCAATAAGTTGAAAGAAGCGGAAAAACCCACCCTGCTGCAGCGGTTCCTTGCCCAGTTGAAGGATCCCATGCTGATTATTCTGATGATCGCGGCTGCTGTCAGCGCGCTGACCGGTATGCTGGCCGGCGAAAGCGAGTGGGCAGAGGTCATCATCATCCTTGTGGTGGTTCTGCTGAACGCTATTTTGGGCGTATTCCAGGAAAGCAAGGCTGAAGCGGCTATTGAGGCACTCCAGACGATGACGGCAGCAACCTGTAAAGTGATCCGCGACGGTAAACAGATCGTTCTGCACTCTACTGATCTGGTTCCCGGCGATATTGTGGTGCTGGAAGCCGGCGACTCCGTGCCTGCCGACGGCCGTATCATTGAAAACGCCAGCTTAAAGATTGAGGAGGCTGCGCTTACCGGTGAGTCTGTTCCCGTTAACAAGATGATCGATACGCTATACCTGCAGGACAGCGGTGCGGATGTGCCGCTGGGCGATCGTAAGAATATGTGCTACATGGGCTCCACCGTTGTGTACGGCCGGGGCAAGGCCGTGATCACGGCCACCGGTATGGATACGGAAATGGGCAAGATCGCAGGCGCGCTGGCGGCTACTGCCGAGGAGGAGACCCCTCTGCAGCGCAAGCTGGATGAACTGGGCAAGCTGCTGTCCAAGATGGTGCTGGGCATCTGTATATTTATCTTTGCGTTTAATCTGTTTATGGCCCGGGGTGAGCTGTCTGTTCCCGACCATACCCTGACTGTGATTCTTGAGACCTTCATGGTGGCTGTATCGCTGGCGGTTGCTGCTATCCCCGAGGGTCTGGCAACGGTGGTTACGGTTGTGCTGTCTATCGGTGTTACCAATATGTCCAAGCGGAACGCCGTGATCCGCCGTTTGACAGCAGTAGAAACACTGGGCTGCACCCAGGTTATCTGCTCTGACAAGACAGGTACGCTGACCCAGAACAAGATGACAGTCGTGGACCATGTGGGCCCCACCGAACTGCTGGCTACAGCTATGGCCCTGTGCTCCGATGCTAATCTGAACGAAGAGAATCAGGCCGAAGGCGAGCCCACAGAGTGTGCGCTGGTGAACTTTGCCTATTCTGTGGGCCTGAAGAAACAGGATCTGGAGAAGGCAACACCCCGTGTGGACGAAGCACCCTTCGACTCCGGCCGTAAGATGATGTCTACTGTTCACGATCTGGGCGGCAGATACGTGCAGTACACCAAGGGCGGCCCGGATGTGGTTCTGGCACGTTGCACTTACTATTATGAAGACGGCGAAGTGAAGCCCATGACAAGCGAAAAGCGGGCGCAGATCATGGCCGAGAACAAGGCTATGGCTGACAGGGCGCTGCGTGTTCTGGCTGCCGCCAAGCGGGATTGGGAGCAGAAGCCTGCTGACAATACCCCCGAATATTTGGAGCAGGAGCTGGTGTTCCTTGGACTGACAGGCATGATCGACCCTGTCCGTCCGGAGGTCAAGGCTGCTATCGAGGAGTGCCGTTCCGCAGGTATCCGTGCGGTGATGATTACCGGCGACCATAAGGACACCGCGGTGGCCATTGCCAAGGAGCTGGGTATTATTACCGACGCTTCTCAGGCTATTACCGGTGCTGAACTGGACAAAATCTCTGACGATGAGATTCTGGAGGCAGTGAAGAAGTACGGCGTATACGCCCGTGTGCAGCCGGAACACAAGAGCCGGATCGTCAATGCATGGAAGGCAAATGATGCCATTACAGCCATGACCGGCGACGGTGTTAACGATGCGCCCTCCATTAAGTCCGCCGATATCGGCGTGGGCATGGGCATCACTGGCACTGACGTTACCAAGAACGTGGCGGATATGGTGCTGGCTGACGATAACTTTGCCACCATTGTGGCCGCTGTGGGGGAGGGGCGCCGGATCTATGATAATATCCGTAAGGCCATCCAGTTCCTGCTGGCTTCCAACATGAGTGAGGTTCTGGGCGTGTTCACTGCCACGCTGATGGGCTTTACGCTGCTGAATCCCGTACATCTGCTGTTTATCAATCTGGTCACTGACTGCTTCCCCGCACTGGCATTGGGCATGGAAAAGGCAGAACCGGATACCATGAGCCGTCCTCCCCGCAATTCCAAGGAAGGCATTTTCGCCGGCGGCCTGTTTGCAGACATTGCTTATCAAGGCATTCTGGTAACCGTTCTGACCCTTATTTCTTATGTAATCGGCAGCATGATGGATCCTCAGGTAGGCTCCTTCGCAGCCCTGCGGGCAGCAGGACTGTCCGAACACGGTATGACAATGGCATTTTTGACCATGTCCATGTGCGAGATTTTCCATTCCTTTAATCTGCGCTCCCAGCGCAAGTCCATCTTCAGCCTGAAGGGCCAGAACAAGGTGTTGTGGGCGGCTATGATCGGCAGCTTCCTGCTGACTACCCTGCTGCTGGAGGTTCCCTTCCTGGCCAATGCCTTTGGCTTTACCCCCATCGGTCTGGCTGAGTACGGCATTGCCATGGCCCTTGCCTTGCTGGTGATCCCTGTGGTAGAGCTGGTGAAGCTGTTCCAGCGTATGCCTGCAAAGCGCTAATATCGCAAAGACAGTGTGGCGGGTCTGTTGCTTATTTTGCAACAGACCCGTTTTTTACAAAAGGCTAAAATCGTAAAGTTTTTGTGAAATATTATTGCGCTTATTTACTTTATCTTCCTTTCGGTGTATGATATTTGCAATACATAGATAAGGGGACAGGAAAATGAAACTGAAGCAGACATTTGGAGAACTGATGGAACTGTTGAAGCCTATGAGCTGGAAAGAACGTCTTGAATACCTGTGGGAATATTACAAATGGGTTCTGGTGGTGGCTGCAGCGGCGATCATACTGATCAGTATTATCTGTACATCGATCTACAATAAAAACATTAAGGTCCTCTTTGGCGGCGCGGTAGTCAATTTTTATTTGACTGACGAGACTGAGGAATACCTGCAGCAGGATATTGAGGAAATGCTGCAGATCGGAAAAATGGAGCAGGTGTTTGTGAATTCGGTTACCGTAGGCGACATGAGTACGGATGTGAACGCATCCACCAATGCCATGACCGTTGTGGTAAGGATTGCAGCCAAAGAACTGGATTATGTGATTATGGATGAATCGGCGCTAAGCTATTATATCAATACGGCAGCCGTATCCGATCTGACCCAATGCCTGTCGGAAGAGCAGCTTGCCATGTTTGAAGGAAAGACTGCTCTGGCCCAGTACGAGGAAGATGGGCCGATTGTGCCGGTGGCACTGGAAATCACGGATATCGACTTTCTGAAGGATTGTTATACTGGCGGCAGAAAGATCTATCTATCGTTCCCAAACAATACGGAGCATGCCATGAGTCCCAGTCAGTTTTTGGATTATTTGCTGGCATGGGGGCATGAAGAATCATAACCACCCACCGGTGGCTTTTCTGGTACAAAAGGGGCTGTAAAAAAACGCATATTTATTCTTACAGCTTTAAAAATATATCATTTTGGCGGGAGACAGCCAGCGCCCTACGATGCCCTCTGGGACATTTTGTAGGGCGCTGGCTGTCTCCCGCCGTCTGTGCCTTATAATTATACGGGTTATTTTACAGCCCCCTTTTATTCAAACCGCGGGGGACAGTAGAATATCAGCAGGTCTATATTGCCGTTCGCCTGAAACTGGCAGTTCACAGCGTAATGTTCAGAAACGAAAAAGGTGATGGGCCGGAGCAGGGGACGGATCGTTCTGTCGGAAAAGTTCACAATCGCGTATTCCTCCGGTGGGCATCCCCAGAAATACATACCGTTGATCTCATCCAGACAGGTCTGGCACAAATGGCTCTGGATAGCTGCAGGATCGATGGATTTGCGCTGACCCTGTATCTGAACATGCCCATATCCCCGGTCAGGATTGGTACACGCATTGGCGGAGCTTTCTGCGCAGCTGATGCCATCATACTGCGTGAATCCGGCGGCCTCTTTTATCAGCTCCCCATCCTCATACCGGTTGATTTCCAGGGGAAGCACCTGAAAGGTATTCAGATTCAGAATCCCTACATTATCCTGCCCCCAGAACCTTCTGGCCGGCGAATCCTTCGACCCACCGCATACAAAACACTCTGCGGATGTGATGGTGGACACATAAGGCGTGTGGATGTATTCTGTGGGGTCAGTGGCCGCAGATCCGGAGCAGGCCGTCAGCAGTACCAGCAGCGCAAGCATTGTGCATGCAATTTTTCTCATACAGATATTCCTCCATTTATGTACATTTCGAGTAAAGGTTGATAACCGTCTTGCCCTGCTTCACAGCCGTCTGCACATAGCGGGCAGCGCCGCCCCAGTGGTGATGGATATAGGCAATTACATATTGGGACTGCCGGAGCATCCACCGGTTCCGCCAGTCGATCGCATATTTCGGGTGTACCGATTCAATGCCCTCCGGGAGCATCGTATCGGAGAAGTCATCATATTCATTCTTCTCCCCGGGCATATAGGCCAGAACCACAGCATAGCGAATATGGGAGTGCTGATTTTGAAGTTGCTTTAATAAGCTGCGTACCATGCTATCAAAGTCCCCATGGTGACCGACATAAAATGTATCCACCCCCTGTTTGATCAAGTCCTCAATTGCATTCCGGAGTACTATCGTATCCAAACCGCAGCACTCCCTGTGTCCGAAAAAAGTACATACCAACATAGCAACACCTCCGCTAGTGATATATCGCTATTATAACATATTTTTCTGAGTTAGTGAATAGTCACTAATGTAGAACTTTTGTTTCGGTTATCATATTAGTGATAAATCAACTGGAGGTGGTGCGAATGAATACGGCAGAGGCCATTGCATATCGTATTCGTGAGTTGTGCAAACAACACAGCATCACTCCCAATAGATTAAGCACTCTATCAGCTGTTCCGCAATCTACAATCAAGAGCATTTTGAACGGTGAAAGTCAGAATCCCGGCAGTGTCACTATTAAAAAGCTCTGTGATGCATTTGAGATTACTCTGGGTCAGTTTTACAGCACCCCCGAGTTCGATGCTCTGGAACAGGAAATCAAATAATCTAATCCCTCCCTCGATGGTACATTACCATCGAGGAATTTTTTGCAAAGAAATCCATCAGTAGAATTTGTAGGGGCGATCATTGTGTCGCCCGCGGGCGTTCAAAGAACGCCCCTGCATGCGCCGATGTAACATTTCCCTCGTAAGGACGATCACAGAACGTCCTTGTGTCCGAAGAAAGTGCAAGTCCTTTACAACGCAGTACCTCCCAAAAACTTTTCTTCCATTATATATCCTATAGAATATAAAAGTCAACTATACTTGCTCTTAGAGCATTAATTACATCTCCTATGGTTAATATAATTATGATATCTAAACTATAGGAAGGTGCGCGCCATGAGCAATGAGAACTTTTTGGAACAAATGGGCCGGCGAATCTTTGCGCGCAGAAAAGCCTTGGGGTTGACGCAGGAAGACTTAGCGGAAATGATTGATGTATCGCCACCGATGATTTCCAATTTGGAACTGGGTAAAAAGGCCATCCGTCCGGACAATTTGGCTAAGGTCTGCAAAGCACTGGGTGTAAATGCCGATTTCGTCCTGACCGGTGTGGATGGAAATACAAAGGTTAATGCGGTGGCGGAAAAGCTGCTGCAATTAACAGACGAACAGCTTTTAATGATCAGCAATATGATCGACTATATGACACATAAGAAATGAGCGGGTGTTCAAAGAGTGCCCCTTCCTCGATGGTACATTACCATCGAGGAATTTTTTTGAAAAGAATTCAATTGTTAGTTTTTGGCATTTTGCAGCAAGGCCCCTGTGTCCGAAAAAAGTACATGCCAACATAGCAAACCTCTATTTGTTCGCGATATATCGTAATTATAACACACTTGGTTAAAAATTACGATATATCCCACACGATTTTTCGTAAATTTGGTTAAACTTATTCTACGATAAATCGCAAAGGAGGAATGGGCTGTGAACACCAAAGAAGCAATTGCAAATCGCATTCTTCAGTTATGCGACGAACAGCATATTACGGTGAATGAACTGGCAAGTATATCCGGCGTTTCTCCTTCAACCGTATACAGCATTTTAAATGAAAAGAGTCAAAATCCGGGTACCATTACAATTAAAAAGCTATGCGATGGTTTGGAAATCACTTTGGGTGCATTCTTTGGGACACCAGACTTTGATGCGCTGGAGCAGGAAATCAAATAATCTAATCCCTCCCTCGATGGTACATTACCCAATGGCATTAAGTTAAGAAAAGCTGGACTTCACAGAAATGTGGAGTTCAGCTTTTT